>CAYLZB010000160.1:0-4889 GCA_964388165.1 uncultured Flavobacteriaceae bacterium
GCAAATAGAGGTATTAAAATAAAAATTGCTCATGAAACCCTACTTCATAACATTAATATCATTCTTCTTATTCACTTTTAATGCAGCTTCTGCCCAGGAGAAATATTATAAGGGAAATCTCCACACCCACTCCTATTGGAGCGATGGGGACGAATTTCCCGAAATGATCATGGAGTGGTACAAAACTAACGGATATAATTTCGTCGCACTTTCTGATCATAACATTATTGCCGAAGGTGATAAATGGAAGACCATTCCGAAAGACACCTTGTACCAAAATGCTTTTCAGGATTATCTTAAAAACTACGGCGAAGACTGGGTGGTGTACAAAAAAGATTCTGCCGGAACACATGTGAAGCTAAAGACACTTGAAGAATTTCGTCCGCTGTTCGAAGAAGATGATAAATTCCTCATTTTTAAAGCCGAAGAAGTTACTGCTTATCTGGGAAAAAAGGCTGTACATATGGGTGCGGTAAATATTCAGGAAGCGCTACAACCTGTAGAAGGCAGAAATATAGTTGAACTTATTCAGAATAATCTGGACGCAATTAAGGAGCAAAGTGAGCTTACAGGAGAGCCAATCCTGCAACACCTTAACCATCCCAATTTCACATACGCTATCACTGCTCAAGATATTATCCAGGTAAACGGCGAAAGATTTTTTGAGGTCTTTAACGGGCATCCATATGTTAATAACTATGGAGACAGCATTCACAGCAGCACCGAAGAAATGTGGGACGAGGTGAATATTGCCTATCTCCAGGCGGGTAAGCCCCTGCTCTACGGACTCGCAACAGATGACAGTCATCATTACCACAAATTTGGAAGTCGTTACAGCAACGCCGGCCGCGGTTGGGTCATGGTAAAGGCAGAAAAACTACATCCGCACGAATTGATCGAAAGTATGGAAGCAGGAGATTTTTACGCTACAACCGGGGTGGAACTTGAAAATGTCACTTTTCAGGAGAATGTACTTTCGGTGAGAGTAAAACCTGAAGCGGGAGTGGAATATCAAATTCAGTTTATTGGGGTTCAAAAAGACCGGCTTGAGAGTGAGGTCCTAAAAACGGTAAACGGACCTGCAGCCGAATTTCAACTTTCAGAAGATCATTTGTTTTTGCGGGCAAAGATCATTTCCACTAAACCTAAAGAGAATCCTTACCGGGAAGGTGATGTGGAAGTAGCCTGGGTGCAACCGGTCACTCCGAATTCTTCAGCTAAAAATTAGTCCTATGAATGCTCCAAAATTCCTTTTTCTAGTCTTTCTGTTTTTCACCAGTTTCGCCTATTCTCAGCGACAGGTGCAAACCCTCAACTCTGCCTGGAAATTTTCTTCGGAAGTACATCCGGAACAAATAGTCAATATTCCCCACACCTGGAATGCCGAAGATCCTTTTCGCGACGGGAAAGAATATTTCCGCGGAAAAGGCACTTACACCCGAACCTTATATGCTCCTCAAAAATGGCAAAACAAGCAGGTCTTTCTGAAGTTCGAGGGCAGCAATCAGGTTACCACTCTTTATGTGAACGATCAGTTGATTGGAGAACATCGCGGCGGCTATACAGGATTTGCCTTTGACATTACCAAAGCTTTGAGACCCGGAGCAGAAAATAAGCTGAAGATCGTTGTCGATAACAGCCACAACGTGGACATTCCTCCACTTGATGCCGACTTCAATTTCTACGGCGGAATATATCGCGACCTGTGGCTCATCACTACTCCAAAACTACATTTTGAAACAGCGAATGAGGCTGCCGGGAACTTTCTCATAAGAACTCCTGAAGTTTCTGCGGAAAAGGGATCTTTTGAAATCGAAACCAAATTAGTGAATGACTCAGGTAAAAGACGATCGGTTGACATCGAGGCAGAAATTTTTAGTCCTGAAGGGAATTCTATTAAAACTTTGAGAAAGAAGATGAAGATCAATTCCGGAGAAACTGTAAAAGTGGATTTTAGAGAAAGTATTTTGAATCCGCAGCTGTGGTCACCTTCTTCTCCGAACCTGTACAAAGCTGAAGTTCGATTACTTGCAGATGGGGAAGTTCTGGATATTCTAAGCTCTAACTTTGGATTGCGCTGGTTTAAAATTGATCCCGATAAAGGTTTTTTTCTTAATGGAGAACACCTGAAACTGATAGGTGCCAACCGGCACCAGGATTTTCTAGGATTAGGAAATGCTTTACCCGACCGGTTGCACCATAAGGATTATGAAATGATCAAGGAAATGGGTGCCAATTTCATTCGTACTGCTCATTATCCACAGGATCCGGAGGTGTACAGGATCTGCGATGAACTGGGGCTTTTGGTGTGGAGCGAAGTGCCGGTGATCAACGATGTCACAGATTCTGAAGCCTATCACGATGTGTCTCTTAAAATGCAAAGGGAACAGATCCTGCAATTTTTTAATCATCCTTCGGTCATCATGTGGGGACATATGAACGAGATCTTCATTAGGCTTGTGTTCAACAACAAAATGAGCGAACCCGAAAAAGAAGCAAAGATCAAGACTTCTGTAGCGTTGGCTCAGAAACTTGAAAAAGTCACCAAAGAACTGGATCCCGATCGGTTGACAGTTATGGCACTGCACGAGAACGAATTGTACAACACCAGTGGCATTGCAGATATACCCGATGTTATTGGCTGGAACCTCTACTTCGGCTGGTATTCTCCGGGCCTGGAGAGCTTCGGAAAATTTATGGATGAGCAGCACCGGCGCTACCCCAACAGACCTCACTTCATTTCTGAATATGGTCCCGGTGCCGATGTAAGAATTCAGACCACAGATCCACAACCCTGGGATTACAGTGAAGCTTATCAGCTCAAACTACATCGCAGTTATCTGAACCAGGTGCTGGAAAGGGACTACATCTTTGGAATGGCAGCCTGGAATTTTGCCGATTTTGGGTCATCCTTCCGGCAGGATGCGATGCCATATATCAATCAAAAAGGATTGGTCAATTTTGACCGAAGCAAAAAAGACATCTATTATTATTATCAGGCCAGATTAATGGAGGAACCGATGATCTATGTCGCAGGCAAAAATTTTAAACATCGATATGTTGAGAAATTGAATGACCCGGTGGAGATCACAGTCTTTTCAAATGCTCCGGAAGTTTCGCTTATGGCAGACGGTCAAACATATACTTCAAAAACAGAAGACGCAATTGCCATTTTTGAGATCCCGCTCCCCCAGGGAACTACAAAGGTCACTGCCAGAACCGGTGAGGTTTCTCACTCCAGAGAATTCACCGTGCATTACCGGGAAAACCTGCTTGAACGAATTGGCGAAGAAAATTTAAATATTAATGTGGGGGCACATGTGCAATATATTGACCCTGTAACCGGGGAGGTCTGGATCGCCGACCAGGAATATGCCGCCGGTAGTTTTGGTTACGTGGGGGGAGAAGTTTTTCAGCGAGATAAAAATAAGATCCAGGGGACAGCTTCAGATATACAGGGAACAGAGAATGATCCGCTCTTCCAAACCATGAGGGAAGGACTGGAAGCATACCGTTTTGATGTTCCAAAAGGATATTACAGCGTAAGCCTTTTATTTGCCGAACCACAATTCAATGCTTCGGAAGCTTTGATCTACAACCTGGATGCTTCCGAAGAAATTTCAGAAGAAACCGTAAGGAGCTTCGACATTATGATCAATGGCGAACCGGTACAACAAGATCTCAACCTGGCCAGGGATTATGGAAAGATCCGTGCTGCAACAGTAACATACCTGGTGAGGACCGATGGGGAGATCAATATTGAATTTTCTGAAAATCGCGGAAGATCCTTACTTTCGGGAATTAAACTTGAAAAAATTTGATGAAGATCTTTTATAGCATTCTAATTCTGGCTTTTGTCACTGTAGGTTGCAAGAAAAAAGACCCGGAAACCGACATTCTAAGGGAAAAACCGGAAGGAATAAAAACGCCGGAAGGAATGGTCTGGATCCCGGGAGGCGAATTTGTCATGGGAGCGGTAGAAAACGACCAAATGGCCCTTGATCACGAGAAACCTGCACATCCCGTCGCTGTAGACGGATTCTTTATGGATGCAACTGAAGTGACGAACAAAGAATTTCAGGAATTTGTCGAGGAGACCGGATACGTGACTGTGGCCGAGCGGGAAATTGACTGGGAGGAAATGAAGAAACAACTTCCTCCAGGTACTCCAAAACCTCACGACTCCATTTTACAACCCGGTTCGTTGATCTTCAAAAAACCAGGGAAAAAGCTGCCAAACCTATATGACTTTTCTCAGTGGTGGGAATGGAAAATAGGAGCCAACTGGAAGCATCCCGGTGGACCCGGAACTTCTATTAAAGGAAAAGAAGAATATCCCGTTGTACACATCGCTTTTGAGGATGCAGAAGCCTATGCTGCCTGGGCGGGAAAACGACTACCCACCGAAGCCGAATGGGAATATGCGGCAAAAGGAGGTGTCAAAAATGCCATTTTTGGATGGGGTAATGACCAAGGCCTCATAAAGGAAAAGGCGAATACATGGACCGGGGTTTTTCCAACCGAAAACTCGCTTGCAGATGGCTATGAACGCGTTGCTCCTGTCAAAAGTTTTCCTCCTAACAAATATGGCCTCTATGAAATGACAGGTAATGTTTGGGAATATACTTCGGACTGGTACAACACAAGATACTATGGCGAATCTTTAGAAAAAGGGACTCGTGTAAATCCTACAGGTGCAAAAGAGCCTTACAATCCGCACAATACACAGGTGCCCGAAAAGGTCATCAAAGGTGGTTCTTTTCTCTGCCATGTTTCCTACTGCGCCAGCTTCCGGCCATCAGCCAGAATGCAGAATACCCTTGACTCCTCACATGAACATCTTGGTTTCAGGACTGTTGCGACGCCGGAAATGTTGGAATAGTGATCAG
>CAYLZB010000161.1:0-4881 GCA_964388165.1 uncultured Flavobacteriaceae bacterium
TGGCGATAGTCATTCCAATTTCACTGGTGATCATCTTCCTTTTACTGTACTTCCAATTTAAGACAGTGATCGCATCCACGATCCACTTTTCAGGAGTATTTGTGGCATTTGCCGGCGGATTTATAATGATCTGGCTATATGGACAGCCGTGGTTCATGGATTTCAGTATTTCAGGATTGAACATGCGCGACCTGTTCCAGATGGGCACGATCAATTTAAGTGTGGCTGTGTGGGTTGGTTTCATTGCGCTCTTCGGGATCGCTACAGATGACGGAGTGCTCATGGGTACTTATATTCACCAGGTTTTTGAAAAACGTGACCCACAAACAGTGCCCGAAGTTAGGGCAGCTGTTCTTGAAGCAGGTAAGAAAAGGGTGAGGCCTGCAATGATGACCACAGCAGTGACAATCATTGCCCTATTCCCAGTGCTTACCTCTACCGGAAAAGGAGCCGACATCATGGTGCCAATGGCAATTCCAATTGTGGGAGGGATGGTGATACAGATCATGACGATCTTTGTAGTACCGGTGCTGCAGGCTATTTGGCGTGAGACGGTGGTAACACGTAACGAAAATAAAATTACAGCAGAATGAAAGACTTTATAAAAATACCTTTTTTGACAGGTCTGCTTTTTCTTCTTTCGGGAAGCTTTTATGCACAGACGCTGGACGATTATCTTTTAATTGCTGCGGAAGAAAACCCGAAGGTAAAGGCTGCTTATTCCGAATTTGAAGCAGCGCTCCAGGAAGCTCCACAGGTGAAGAGCCTGCCCGATCCTACCCTGACGGTTTCGGCTTTTGGGCAGATGGTAGAAACGCGGCTTGGTCCGCAGGAAGCCCGGTTCTCGCTTATGCAGATGTTTCCCTGGTTTGGCACGCTTGAAGCGCGGGAGAACGTTGCTAATTTAATGGCTGAAGCTAAGTTTCAGGCGTTTCTGGACACCCGCAACGAGATCCTCCTGCAGGTGAGCAGCAAATATTACGAGTTGTATGAACTGGAGCAGCAGCTTCAGTTTCAGCAGGAGAACCTGGAGATCCTTCAGAATTATAAAGATCTCGCTCTTTCAAGGGTAAGTGCCGGTAGTGGCGCGTTGTCTGATGTACTCCAGGCCGATCTGCTTCGGAATGAATCTGTAACCGGACTGGAAGTGATAAGGCTGAAACAGGATGCCCTGCAGGCGCAGTTCAATGCCCTTCTCGATCGGGAGAAATCAGAAGTAGTAGTTGTTCCTGATGAAATAGAAATACTTCCCGAAAATGCCATTTTTGACACCTTAGTTGAAAGTAACCCTCAGCTTGAAGAGTTGGAGAATATGGCAGCTTCGGCCCGGGCGCAGGAGGAACTTGCGAAGAAACAGGGAATGCCCAATATTGGGATAGGGCTCGATTACGTGATCGTTGGGGAAAGAATGGATATGGCAGTAGAAGATAATGGTCGTGATGCTATCATGCCTATGCTAAGTGTAAGCCTACCTATCTTCCGGGGGAAATATAAGGCGGCGCGTAAACAGGCTGCTTTTATGGCCGAAAGTTATGAGCAGCGAAAAGAAGGTTTAAAAAATCAACTTTCGGCAGAACTGGAAACTGCACTTTTCGAGGTTCGGGAAGCAAGGGCCATGTTAGCCCTTTACGAGCGGCAGGTGGAAAGTTCGCAGCAGGTCCTCAATCTATTACTTTCCTCTTACCGAAATGCGGCTTCCAATTTTGAAGAAGTTCTTAGGGTAAGACAGGAGCTTTTAAAATATCAACTGGCAGTAGCCGGGGCAGAAGCAGGTTATCTCACTGCACTGGCAAAAATCGATTATTTATCGGGTAAAACTTTAGATTATGAAAGGCAGAAATAAAAATATACTCATTATTGCAGGCACCCTCATCGCAGGGATCCTGCTGGGCTGGCTTTTCTTTGGAGGCAGTGAAGAAGCCGTCCACGAACACGAACTCACCGAGGAAGGTCAGGAAACCATCTGGACCTGCTCCATGCACCCACAGATCAGGGCGACAGAACCGGGAAAATGTCCCATCTGCGGAATGGACCTTATTCCGTTGGAAAGCTCAGACGTTGTAGAGAATCCGAATGCGGTGCAAATGACCGAGTACGCGATGAAATTAGCTAATATCCAGACCCGGGAGGTGGGGAATACTTCGGCAGAAACCGAGCTTCAACTCAACGGAAAAGTCGCGGTAGACGAGAGGATCTCCTATACCCAAAGCACGCATGTGCCCGGAAGGATAGAACGCTTACTGGTGAACTTCACCGGGGAGGAAGTCCGTAGAGGGCAGGCACTGGCTGTGGTCTATTCTCCCGAACTGGTCACTGCACAGGAAGAACTGCTGCAGGCTTATGCAATCAGGAACTCCCAACCCGAACTTTTTGAGGCAGCCAAACAAAAATTACGAAACTGGCGCATAGGAGAAAACCAGATCAACAGGATCTTGGAATCCGGAAAGGCTACAGATAGATTTACGATCACTGCCGATGTTAATGGTGTGGTAACCGAAAAACTGGTGGAGGTAGGTGATTATGTAGAAAGGGGAATGCCACTGTACCAGATCGCTGACCTTTCAAAAATGTGGGTTTTGTTCGATCTTTATGAAAGGAATATGGGCATGGTCGAGAAAGGCGATACTGTGAAGTTTACGGTTGCCTCAATTCCCGGGGAGACCTTTACCGGCACCATTAACTTTATAGACCCAATTATTGACAGGCAGACTCGAGTGGCAACGGCAAGAGTTGAGGTGTCAAACCTTGATGACAGGTTGAAACCGGGTATGTTTGTTTCGGGGGTGGTAAAAGGTGAGAGAGAAAAGGCAGCTTCAGGCTTGACCATTCCGAGGTCGGCTGTGCTGTGGACCGGAAAAAGAAGTGTGGTCTATGTCAACGAAGGTACCGCAACGAATCCATTGTTTTCGATGCGGGAAATTGTGCTGGGGCCACTTATGGGAAGTGCCTATGTTGTAGAGGAAGGACTTAGAGCGGGGGAGGAGATCGTTGTCAATGGAACCTTTACTGTTGATGCAGCAGCGCAACTCTCGGGTAAACCCAGTATGATGAATCCCGAAACTGCTACCGCGTCACCTCCCCAGCTGGACGTAAGGAGTTATCTTAAGGATAGCGGCTATGACTTCCGGATGCAAGCTTCAAAACAATTTCAGCAGCAACTGGATAAACTGGTGGCAGATTATCTTAAGTTGAAAAATGCGCTGGTAGAAGGGAAAGAGGAAGAAAGCTTAACTTTGACACTGCAGTTCGCAAAAACGCTTCAGCAGATAAAGGCAACCGGTATGACCGGGGAAGCAGAGGATTTCTGGCAGGAGAAAAAGAGCTTTCTCTTACGGCATTCCGAAGAAGCGACCGCCCGACCGGGCTTGAAACAGCAACGGGAGAATTTCATTTATCTTTCTGAAGCAATGATCAAGACGGTGGATGCTTTCGGATTGCAAAACAGAACGGTTTATGTGGATTATTGCCCAATGGCAAATTCAGATAAAGGAGCTTACTGGCTTAGTGAAGCTTCAGAAATTAGAAACCCTTATTACGGTGATGCGATGCTTAGCTGTGGTGAAATTGTAGAACAAATTAAATAGATCAATAATTTTAAATACCTGAAAAATGAAGAACACAAAAATGACAATTATGGCTTTGGCAGGGGCGTTTTTATTTGCTTCCTGTGGAGAAACTAAAAAAGAAAATGAAATTGAAGATGGTGCAATGCCTATGCAAAATGAGATGCATATGGAGGAGACCGATGAGCATGACATGGACATGGCCGGAAACCTTGATGACGGGCAAACGGGAGAGGTGGAATTCAGCAACGAAGCTGTTGGTAGCGCTTATCAGCATTACATGCACGTTAAAACAGCTTTGGTAAACACCAATGCAGAAGAAGCTCAGAGCGGTGGAAAAATGCTTGTTGAAGCACTTGGAAAGGTGGAAAACAGTAACAAAGCTACTGAGGCTGCGCAAAAGATCGCCAATTCTCAAGCCATCAATGACCAAAGAACAGCTTTTCTTGACCTTTCTGCAGGAATGGAGGAAGTGTTGAGCGGTGCTATTGCTTCAGGAGAGATCTATAAGCAATATTGCCCAATGGCTTTTGACGGGAAGGGTGGATCATGGCTTTCGGCTTCACAGGAAGTCCGCAATCCTTACTACGGCGATAAAATGCTGAAGTGCGGAAGTGTACGTGACACTATTAAATAATTAATACTGGAACTGCCGGTCCCGGTTTTGCGGGACCGGCTAACTATAATAATACAGAAATGAATTTGAAAACCTATTTTCTATTTCTCTTATTGGGGGTATCTTCTTTGCTTCAGGCCCAGGTCGAGGAGAAGGAAGCCCATGCCGGCCATGTGGATAATACAAAAACCACCGGCAAAAGCCTGAGTCCGCATACTATGGCCATGGCTATGGTAGATGGTGCTCACGTACATATTGACTATTCTGCCCCGAGTGTAAGAGATCGTGTCATCTTTGGTGGTTTGGTGGGTCTTGACAGGGTTTGGCAGGCCGGGGCGCATAATGCAACCTGGATAAGTACAGACAAGGACCTCTTTATTGCCGGAAAGAAGTTGCCGGCCGGAAAATATGGTTTTTTCCTCATCCCCGGAAAAAATGATTGGACGGTGATCTTTAATTCCCGTTGGGACCAACATGGTAAAGATGAGTATAATGAGGCCGAAGATGTGCTAAGGCTGACCGTTAAGCCTGAGGATCTAAAGGAAGTCCAGGAGGTGCTGACCTATGAAGTGAATAAAACAGGAGAAAAGTCGGGAGAACTCATTTTTTCCTGGGAGAAAAAGAAGTTAAGATTACCATTTGAGGTAAAATAGATGAAACTCTATATCAAAAATATGGTTTGTAACCGCTGCATCATGATGG
>CAYLZB010000162.1:0-4867 GCA_964388165.1 uncultured Flavobacteriaceae bacterium
TTCCGGGGCTGGAAGGACTTTCCCTTTTTGACCTGTACATTATTTTTTACGCCGGCCTGGTAAAAGGAACCTTTTCAGCAAGGGCAAGTGCCATTTCCTTTAGCTTCTTTATGGCGCTCTTCCCCTTTCTGCTGTTCATCCTTAACCTTATTCCTTTTATAGATTTTATAGACGATTTTCAGCTGGAATTCCTTGCCTTTATTGATTCTTTATTGCCGCCAGAGACCAGTGAGTTCTTCAATGATATCTTTTATGACATTGCAGCAAGAAAAAGGGGAGGATTACTTTCTATAGTTTTTTTACTCTCAATTTTTCTAATGGCTAATGGTGTAAATGCCGTCTTTACAGGCTTCGAATTCTCCTATCACACCAAAAAGAACCGTTCAATAATAAGGCAATATGTTATTGCTGTGGGGGTGTCTTTAATTCTGGCTCTGTTATTGCTAATAACTGTAGTAGTGTGGGTTTACCTCACTTATCTTACCGAAGACCTGAAAATGCTGCAAGTAGTAAATGATGCAGTAGTTTGGGCAAACCTAGGGAGGTATGTGATATTTACCACTATGATCTACCTGGCGGTGGCCACGTTGTATTATTTTGGAACCAAGGAAAGCAGGCTTAGCCGTTTCTTTTCAATAGGATCTGTTTTTTGTACGTTCTTTATTTTATTGAACACCTATTTATTTGGTTTATATATTGAGAATTTTTCCTCCTATAACGAACTTTATGGTTCGATAGGGGCTTTATTGATCTTGATGTTCTACATATGGATAAATTCTAATATATTGTTGCTCGGTTTTGAACTTAATGCTTCTTTAATGAAGCTGAGAAGAAAATAAAAATTAAATTTTAACTTAAATAAGAATTATGAAGAACCTGCTTATGTTATTTATAGCTGTTGTAGTATCGTCAACTGCAGTTGCTCAAAAAAAGGTTGGGGGCGTAATGCTTCCTGCTACTCAAAATTTCCAGGAGCATACCCTGCAGCTTAACGGTGCCGGAGTAAGGGAGAAATTATGGATCGACCTATATGCTGCCGGACTTTATCTGGACCAGAAAAACAATAACGCCCGGGATATATTGAATTCAGACAAGCCTATGGCTATAAAACTTCATATAGTTTCAAAATTGATCACCAGCGAAAAAATGGTAGAAGCAGTGACCGAAGGTTTTGAGAATTCTACGAATGGAAATACAGCTCCAATTCAAAATGAGATCAACACCATGCTTGGGTTCTTCAAAGAAGATATCAAGAAAAATGACATTTTTGACCTGGTATATATTCCCGGTAAAGGAGTTGTGGCTTATAAGAATGGAGTGGAAAAAGGAGTCGTAAAAGGAAAAGAGTTTAAAAAAGCTCTTTTTGGGATCTGGCTTTCCAACAGGCCGGCAGATGATGACTTGAAAAATGATCTTTTAGCCGCAAACTAGAAGATTCCAATAATTAATGAATAAACCATTCTTTTTAAGGATGGTTTATTTTTTTGCAGTTAAATCCTCTTATTTTTGTTTCAAAGACCAGCCTCAAAAATGCCATTTTTCATCAATGTTATTCTGCCGCTTCCGTTAGAGAAGCATTTTACCTACAGCGTGAGTAGTGACGAGGCAGAATTTCTCAGGCCGGGAATGAGGGTTGCTGTTCCCTTTGGAAAATCAAAGATCTACACCGGAATCGTTTCTGAAGTGCATCAGGAAGATCCCGAGATCTATGAAGCTAAACCCATTGAGCAGATCCTGGACAAGGCTCCTGTTGTAACTGAAGCTCAGCTGAAGTTGTGGCAATGGATCGCTTCCTACTATATGTGTACGGAAGGGGAGGTGTTGCGGGCAGCCATACCAAGTGCTTTTTTGCTTGAAAGTGAAACCATTGTTCAGCTTTTAAAAGGAGCCGGGGTAAAGGATGAAGATCTCAGCGATGATGAATTCCTTCTCTTTGAAGCTCTACAAAGGCAGTCATCCATGAAGATCAATGAGATCATTCAGCTTCTGGATAAGAAAACTGTGCTGCCGGTGATCAATGCGCTGGTAGAGAAAAAGGTGGTGGTGGTAAATCAGGAGATCTATGAGCAGTATAAGCCCAAGGTTGAAAGATATGTGAAACTGCATGAAAGGTTTTCAGAAGAAACCGCCATGCATGAGTTACTGGATGATCTTAATCGTGCACCAAAACAAAGGGAGGTGATCTTTGCCCTTTTTGGGATGTCAGCTAAAGGAAATACTTCAGTAAAAATTGCTGATCTCACTAAAAAAAGTGGAGCTTCTGCAGGAGTTTTAAAAGCACTTATTGATAAAGGCATCCTGCAAGAATTAAAAGTGGAAACTTCGAGGTTTGACCGGGATCTTGATGAAGTTTCAGGAAGGGTCGAACTCAATGAACATCAAAGCACCGCTTTAAAGGAGATCAAGACTGCTTTTGAATCCCGGGATATTTGTTTGCTTCATGGGATCACCTCTTCAGGTAAAACTGAGATCTATGTTGAGCTTATCGAAGAAGCCATTTCTAAAGGGAAACAGGTGTTATACCTGCTGCCCGAGATCGCTTTGACTGCACAGCTTATTTCGAGGCTTCAGAATTACTTTGGGGAAAAGGTGCTCATTTACCACAGCAAATATTCGGTGAATGAGAGGGTGGAGGTGTACCAGAACGTACTGCGGAATTCAGAGAATGCTCGAATTGTAATTGGAGTGCGCTCCAGTATTTTCCTTCCTTTTCATGATCTGGGATTAATAATAGTAGATGAGGAACATGAATCGACATTTAAGCAATATGATCCTGCACCGAGATATCATGCCCGGGATGTGGCAGTAGTACTGGGTAAGATGCAACAGGCCAAAGTCCTGCTGGGCTCGGCAACTCCTTCCCTGGAATCGTACTTTAATGCAGACCATTCAAAATATTCCCTGGTGAACCTGGACCGCCGTTTTGGAAATGTACTTCTGCCCGAGATCGAAGTGGTGGACATTAAAGAAAAACACAGGAAAAAGCGCATGACCGGTCATTTCTCTGACAGATTGCTGGAGGAGATAAAAGAAACTTTAAGTAATAATGAACAGGTAATACTCTTTCAGAACCGTCGGGGTTTTAGTCCTATCCTTGAATGCAACACCTGCGGACATTCGCCTCAATGTCCTAATTGCGATGTAAGTCTCACTTATCACAGTCACAACAATCAGCTACGCTGCCATTATTGCGGTTACCATATGGCAATGCAACTTAAATGTATGGCTTGTGGTAGCGATGAGTTGTCAACTAAAGGATTTGGTACCGAAAAGGTGGAAACAGAATTAAAAGCTTTGTTTCCCGAAAAAAAGACAGGAAGAATGGACCTGGATACTACCCGGGGAAAATATGGATATGAAAAGATCATCGAGGCATTTGAATCAGGTGATATTGATATCCTGGTAGGAACGCAGATGGTCACAAAAGGGCTTGACTTTCGAAATGTGAGGCTGGTTGGGATCATGAATGCAGATACGCTGCTTAACTTTCCCGACTTCAGAGCTCACGAACGCAGCTTTCAATTGATGTTGCAGGTAGCGGGAAGGGCAGGGCGGACTCAAAAAAGAGGGCTGGTCCTTATCCAGACATATAATCCGCACCACCAGATAGTACAGCAGGTTTCCACCAATAGTTACCTGGAAATGTACAAGGAGCAATTAGAGGATCGCAGGAACTATAAATATCCGCCTTTCTACCGGCTTATTAGGATAAGCCTGAAAGGAAGGGATTATTCCAGAGTGAATGAGGGTGCCGACTGGCTCGCGACCTCTTTGAAAAATACCTTCAGGGAAAATGTGTTGGGCCCGGAGTTTCCACCGGTGGCCAGGATCAGGAATGAGTATTACAAGAATATCCTTATAAAGATTCCGCAGGGGCAATCTTTATCCAAAACAAAGGATCTAATAGGTCGAATTCTCCAGAGCTTTAAAGCTATAGGGGCCTATAGGGGAGTGAAAACCGTAATAAATGTGGATCCTTATTGATTGGCCGCCAGGGCCTCGATAAGATTGGATTTCTTATGCCTGCTCAACGGGATCTGTTGCTTGTCGATCTCGATGTTGCGACTGTTATACCGCTCTATCTTATCAAGATTCACAATATAAGACTTGTGTATCCTCAGGAATTTGTTGGAAGGTAACTGGTTCTCAAAAGACTTCATAGTAGCCAGAACAACGAAATTATCCTTCTCGGTAACAAATTTAACATAGTCCCCAAGAGCTTCGATGTACTTAAGCTTATTCAGAAAAACCTTACGATTCTTTAGGTTGCTCTTTACGAAGATATAATTGTCATCTTCGGGCGGTGCTCCTTCATGTTTGAGGCGGTAAAGGTTGATCGCTTTAGATACTGCATTAAGGAAGCGCTCTTTCGAAATTGGCTTATGAAGATAATCTACGGCATCGTAGTCGAATGCTTTGAAGGCATACTTGGTCTTACCGGTGACAAAGATGATCTGTGGCTTGTTTGGCAGGTCATCCAGCAGGTCAAACCCGGAAAGAATGGGCATTTCAATATCGAGGAAAATGAGGTCTACTTCAGTGTCCAGTAAACCGTTTTTTGTCTCAATGGCATTGTTGTATTCCGCCACCAGCTTAAGGTTGGGATGATCTTTGATGAGTTTTACAATAGAAAGTCTTTGTAAACTGGAATCATCAACGACAGCACATTTGAGTATTACTTCTTCCACAATAATAAGGTTAGCACTAGCAATAATAGCTAAAATAAATTATAAAAAAAAGTAAAAACTGGATTTCATCGATTAAAGAGGCAGTTTACCTAGTAAATTTCTGCTTTGTAATATTAAAGAATAGTGTTACTTTTGCAGCCAATTTAATTTAAAGTAAATTTTTTATGAATCATTATGAA
>CAYLZB010000163.1:0-4819 GCA_964388165.1 uncultured Flavobacteriaceae bacterium
GCTATTTTAATTTCTTTAAAAAATCCGGTCTCATGCTAAATCAATCTTATAAAATCTGGCGCACACTTTTGCTTATTTTCAGTGTAGTGCTGGCGGTGTACGTCGTGCTCAAGTATACTTCTTAAAAAAATCCTCCTTTCCCTACCCAACAACTGAGAAATTTTGAGATTTCTTTTAGATAATAGCTTTTTAAAAAGTTTATTTTAGCCTTTCTCCATTAATATTATTAGTTTGATAAATAAAGATCAGGTGCCTTTAAAGGGAGATTCTGAAAAAATAAAATTTGCCCAAAGTTTAGTGTTGTCTCTACGGGAACCTGTTGTAATTCTTGATAATGAAGCTGAAATTGTAGCTGTCAATGATCCTTTTCAGCGAATATTCCATTCTCCTCCCGAAAACCTTAATGAAAAAAAGTTATCTCAAATTCTAAGTGATGGAGATAACAATTCCAACCTGGAAGATCTTTTACAAATGCTGATCACTTCCCGAACCACGGTAAAGGATTTTCCTGTTTCTTTTAATTCTTCAAATCTTAAAAAGCACCGCTTTAAAATAAGCGCAAACCCTATTTCCCAGAGTTCAAATACCTCTTTGTTTTTGCTTTCATTTCAGGAGGCGGGGTTCTCCCCCGGGACTAACAGTGATTATCGCAGGATGCTCAATGAGGTTCTTTCGCAGGCGCCGGCAATCATCTGTACAGTCAGGGGGCCGGAGCATATCTTTGAACTGGCAAATGACAATTATCTCGAGCTGGTCGATTACCGGGATGTGCTTAATAAACCGTGTAAAGTAGCCCTGCCCGAGGCAGAGAAACAGGGTTTCATTCAGATCCTTGATAATGTGTACCAATCAGGTGAAACTTTTAAAGGCAAGGAGTTGTCTTTTGTTCTTAAAAGAGAAGGAGAAGAGAAAAAGGTCATTTTAGATTTCGTCTATCAGCCTCTTAAAGATTCTTTGGGAAATGTAGATGGGATCTTTGTTCATGCCGTAGATGTTACCGAAAAGGTTTTGAACAGGCGGGATCTTGAGAACAGTGAGAAAAAATTGCGAAACCTCATTAGTACTTTACCCGTGATCATTTGGATCACGAACTCCCTTGGGCAGAGCTATTACCTCAATAAAAACGGATACCAATATCTGGGAATAAAAGAAGGTGAACCTTTAGGTGATGGATGGCAGGATTTTGTGCATCCCGATGATAAAGAAAAGGTGCGATTTAAATTCCTTAAGGCTCATAAAGAGCAAAAGGATTATGAGGTAAAGTTTCGGTTAAAGAACAGGAACGGGGAGTACAGATGGGTAATTGACCGTGGCAGGCCAAAATGGAATTCGGAAGGGGTTTTTGAAGGATTGATCGGTACCGTTACAGATGTTCATGATAATGAGCTTAAAGAACAGGTGATAAGGGAAAAAGAACACAGAACCCGATCGATCGTGGAGCAGGCAACGGTGGCTACGGCTGTTTACATGGGCAAAGAAATGAGTATCGAATTTGCTAATGAAGCAATGCTTGAACTTTGGGGAAAAGATCGCTCTGTGATTGGGAAAAACCTGCGACAGGCACTTCCGGAGTTGGAGGGACAACCTTTTCATGATCTCCTGCAAAAGGTCTTCAATACGGGTCAGATATACTGGGGTAAGGAAGACCGGGCCGACCTTATGAGAAATGGAAAAATGGAAACAGGTTATTTTAATTTTACCTATAAACCATTGAGAGATGAGAAGGGGGAGATCTACGGAATTTTAAATATGGCCCTGGATGTTACAGAAATGGTAGATTCCAAGAACCTCCTTAGAGAGAGAGAACATCACTTCAGGTTACTGGCCGATCTTATGCCCGAGAAGGTAACCAACACCAATGCCCGTGGGGAAGCCATTTACTTTAACCAAAATTGGCTGGATTACTCGGGCATGAACAGCGATCAGCTTATAGAGAAGAACTGGGAGGGTTTTATTCATCCGGGAGATAAAGAAGAGTTTGAAGAAAAATGGCAATTTTCACTGGAAACAGGAGCCGAGTTCGAGATGGAGCTTAGGCTGAGGGACAGGAATGGAAATTACCTGTGGCACTTAAGCCGGGCAGAGGCAGTGAGAGGGGAGAATGGAGAAATTACGATGTGGATAGGCACTAATACCGATATCCAGCGGCTGAAAGAAGAAGAGAAGAGAAAAGAAAGTTTTCTCAAGATGGTTAGCCATGAATTGAAAACCCCTGTGACTTCTATTAAAGGTTACGTGCAGTTACTGCTTTCCTTACTGGAAAAGAACAAAAAAGAGTTGCCCGCCAATTTGCCGCTACAGCCGTCGCTGGAAAGGATCGATAATCAAATTGTTCGTCTTACAAGACTTATTTCCGAAATTCTCGATCTCTCCAGGTTAGAAGAAAATAAACTGGATCTAAAGAAGGAGGTCTTTGACCTGAACGACCTGGTGGAGCAAACGGTACAGGACATCAAACTTACCAATACGCAACACCAGATGAAGGTCTTTCACGCCTATAAGGCGAAAGTCTGTGCCGATAAGGATCGAATAGGGCAGGTGTTGATCAACTTTATTACCAATGCTATAAAGTATTCGCCGGAGAGCCACTATATTGAGATTCATGTGATCAAACGTGAGGGAGATAGAGTTGCCGTAAGTATCAGGGATAAAGGTATAGGCATAGATGAAAAAGATCACAGGAATATCTTTAAAAGATTTTACAGGATAGGAGTGGAAAGTGAAGAGACCTATTCAGGTTTTGGAATCGGTCTTTATCTCGCCAACGAAATTATTGAAAGACATAACGGACATATTGAGCTGAAGAGTAAAAAAGGAGAAGGTTCAGATTTTAGTTTTGTACTTCACGAAAATCAAGAAGAAAATGAGTAAGAAAAAGATCTTAGTAGTTGACGATGACTCCGGAATTGGAGAAATGCTTAAGACGCTTTTAGAGTTTTATGAATATGAAGTAACAGTAACTCCAAAGCCTGAAGAGACCGAATCTCTTATCGTACAGGAAGATATCGACCTGGTAATGCTCGATATGCTTATTTCGGGTGTCAATGGTACAGATGTTTGTGCCCGTCTTCGAAAGAATCCCGAAACAAAAGATACCCCGGTTTTGATGATGTCGGCATTACATGATGCGGGAAAAAAGTGCAGGGAGGCAGGAGCAAACGATTTTATCGCCAAACCTTTTGAGATGGAGGATCTGGTGGCAAAAATTGAAGAAATTCTTGAAAATAGTGAGAAAAATTAGTTACCTGTTTGTCGGCTATATTGAAGTACCCGTTCAGGATAATCAGATATAATTCCGTCTACTCCCAGTTCCATCATTTTTTTGATCTTTCTCTTGCTGTTTACGGTCCAGGGTATAACTTTAAATCCTTGTGCATGTAATTCCTCAACCTGCTCTTTTCTTTTCAGCTGTTTGAAATAGGGACCTACTGCATCCGGTTTAAAATCAAGCTGCTCGAGTTTCTCCTTCCAGGGAGTTCTGTAAATAAGGAAGGAGGTTTCAACTTCCGGATATTTGTTGTTGAAGGCGTTGAGGATCCCTGCATCAAAGGATTGTACCACAACTTCATTTTTTATTTCATGTTCCTCAATAACTCCCATAAGGAGATCTGCAAATTCATTTGGCTCAGGTTGGAAAATGCCATAATCCCCGGGTCGTGATTTTACTTCCAGATAGTATTTAATTGGAGGGTGATCCTTTTCCTTGCGATATGTTTCCACTTCTTCCAGCACCTCCTCTAAAAGCGGCTTATAGGTTTCGATCTTTTTCTGTTCCCTGTATTTTCTGTTTTTTATTGATCCTATTTTATACTGCTTAATGCTGTCATAGGACATTTGGTAAAGATTGTAATCTTTCTCCCGGGACCTGCGGATTTTTTTTCTGTCAGGTGTTAATACGGTGGCTGCTGCCATGTAGGGTTCATGAGAAACCACAACTTTCTTATCGGCAGAGATCACCAGGTCCATTTCCAGGGCATCCACTCCTAAAGAAACAGCACTTTTAAAACCTTCAATGCTATTCTCAGGGTATTGGGAAACATGTCCTCTATGTCCAATCACTTCAAGATCGGGATTAAAAATGACATTTTTGGAACCCATACAGGATGACATTACTATTAAAGGAAAAAAGAGAAGCACGGTTGATCGCATTCCTTAAATTAATTCTATTCATTTAAAGATATCTATTTTTAAAGACAAAAAAAGCCGTTCTGTAGGAACGGCTTTAAAATAGATCTGGAAAAGGCAGAGGTTCTATTATTCCTCTATTTCCTCATGCTGGATCTGGTCGTCGGTCTCGTGGATTTCTTCATCGATCTCGCGTTCCAGGTTCTCGGCGCCTTCTTCTACTTTTTCGGCGGCCCGGCGTGTGCCGTCTTCAATGTCTTCACCAATGGCTTCAACGGCTTCCTCTGTCTTTTGCTCGGTACTTTCCCTGCATGAATAGGTGGTGAAAGTAAGTCCGATCACAAATAAACTTAAAACTATTTTTTTCATAATATCCTCTTTAAAGTTAAAAAGCCATAAGAGAGAACTTATGGCTTTAGAATCTTTTAAAAAAGAAAGAACTACTGCATGTCGTCAGTTTCGTTCAATTCTTCTTCAATTTCCTGCTCAGTAGCTTCTCCAGCCTCTTCTATTTCATTTCCTGCCTCTTCAAGACCAGACTCAATGTCCTCTTCAGTCTCTTCGAAATCAGTTTCTACTTCTTCAAATTCTTCTTCTACGTTCTCTTCAGTAGTTTCTCTACAAGAGTAGGTAGAAAGGGTAAATGCAGCAACAAGTAATCCTAAAAATAATTTTTTCATGTTAGTATGTTTAA
>CAYLZB010000164.1:0-4815 GCA_964388165.1 uncultured Flavobacteriaceae bacterium
CTTTTGCTTCTTTAGTTAAATACATTCCAATATTAATTTTAATGATTTTTATGTATTGACAGCTTTTCTGCCAGGCCGCAAAGATAATATTTTCTTAATTACTAACCGGCTAAATTTTTACTTTTCTGAATACCAGTCAAAAATGACATTTTCAAGCCCTTATTGGCTGATTAAGGATAAGATCTATATACTGGTTAACTTTATTTTTTAGTTCAGACCTTTTTGTGATGAAGTCAAGGAAACCGTGTTCTTTGAGGAATTCGGAAGTTTGAAAATCTTCAGGAAGGTCTTTTCCTGTAGTGTCTTTTACTACACGAGGGCCGGCAAATCCAATTAAAGCACCGGGTTCAGCGATATTGATATCTCCTAACATAGCAAAGGAAGCAGTTGTTCCTCCCGTAGTTGGATCTGTACAAAGGGAGATATATGGAATTCCGGCATCTGCAAGTTGTGCCAGTTTAGCCGAGGTCTTGGCCAGCTGCATCAAAGAAAAAGCGGCTTCCATCATTCTTGCTCCACCAGATTTTGAGATCACCATTAGGGGAATCTTATGCTCCAGGGCATGGTCTGCCGCACGGGAGATCTTTTCGCCTACAACAGAGCCCATAGAGCCACCAATAAAGGCAAAATCCATACAGGCTACAACTAATTCCTTTCCCTTAGATTTTCCTACAGCTGTGCGGACTGCATCTTTAAGGCCGGTCTTTTTCTGAGCGTCCTCCAATCTATCTGTATATTTCTTCGTGTCCTCAAAGTCCAGGGGATCACGGGAAGAAAGATTCTTGTCCAGTTCAGTGTACTTATTGTCATCAAATAGAATCTTGAAATATTCATTGCTTCCAATTCTCACGTGATAACCATCTTCCGGACTTACATAGAAATTCTTTTCCAGTTGTTCTGCATCTACGATCTTTCCGGTTGGGGATTTATACCACAGTCCTTTAGGGACATCTTTCTTGTCCTCAGTTGCAGTTTGTATTCCCTTTTGTGTTCTTCTAAACCAAGCCATATTGTATAGGGATTAAAAAAAGAAAGGCCGCAAAAATAGCATTTTTGAAGCCTTTCTAATATAGGTTTTTAAAGTGTATTAACGTTATTCAGGTCTTCGAATGCCTTTTTTAGTCGGGCTTTGAAAGTTAATTCTCCCTCACGCACCCATTTTCTTGGGTCATAGTGTTTTTTATTTGGAGAGTCGGCACCTTCAGGATTTCCAATTTGAGATTTCAGGTATTCTGATTTTTCGTTCATGTAGTCACGAATTCCTTCCATGTAGGCATACTGAAGATCTGTATCGATATTCATTTTGATCACGCCATAATCGATGGCTTCTCTTATTTCTTCAACGGTGGAACCACTTCCGCCGTGGAAAACGAAATCAATGGTGTTTTGTTCTACACCGTATTTTTCAGAAATAAAATCCTGGGAATTCTTAAGAATTACAGGAGTTAGTTTAACGTTTCCGGGTTTATAAACACCGTGAACGTTACCAAAAGCGGCTGCAATAGTGAATTGATCGCTCACCTTGCTTAACTCTTCATAAGCATAAGCTACCTCATCTGGTTGTGTATATAATTTTGAAGAATCAATATCTGTATTATCCACTCCGTCTTCTTCACCACCGGTAACTCCGAGCTCGATCTCTAATGTCATGCCCATCTTACTCATACGCTCCAGGTACTTTTTGCAGGTTTGAACATTTTCTTCCAAAGACTCTTCAGAAAGGTCCAGCATGTGAGAGCTAAAAAGAGGTTTCCCGAACTGCTCAAAATGTTTTTCACTTGCATCAAGCATACCGTCCACCCAGCCGGTAAGTTTTTTTGCACAATGGTCTGTATGGAGAATAACAGTTGCTCCATAAGCCTCTGCCAATTCGTGTATATGTCTTGCGCCGGCCACAGCTCCTGCTATGGCAGCTTTTTCGTCTTTGTTAGAAAGGCCTTTCCCGGCGTTGAATTGGGCGCCGCCATTAGAGAACTGAATGATTACCGGGGAATTAAGCTCTGCAGCTGTTTCAAGTACTGCATTTATTGTACTTGACCCAATAACGTTAACTGCAGGTAAGGCAAATTTCTTTGATTTTGCATATTGAAATATTTCCTGTACCTCTTTTCCGGTGGCAACTCCGGGTTTTATATTATGACTCATGATTTGATTTTTAGGTTAACAAAAATAAGAAAAATAGTCGGGTTAAAAAGGATAATTGATCCCTACATTAAATACAGCTTTAGAGAAGTTATAGCCTCTAAACCATCGATTCCCGGCTTCAAGAGCAGGGTTGTAGGTCTTAAATCCAACATCGAACCTCAGTACGAAAAAATCGAAATCATAACGTAGTCCTATTCCTGTCCCAAGAGCTAATTCCTTGAGATCGCTAAGGCCGGTAAAGGTCGAGGCTTCTTCCTCCACGACATCAAAAACATTCCAAATGTTTCCGGCATCGGCAAAAAGAGCTGCGTGTAGGTCTCCAAAAAGATTAAATCTATACTCTGTGCTCAGAGCGATCTTCATATTTGCCTCATTGAACTCATTTCGTCCTCCACTGCTACCGGGCCCTAAAGAATAAGGCTGCCACGCCCGGTTGTCATTTGGTCCCCCGGCAAAAAACGACCGAATGAATGGAATGCTGTTGGAATTGCCGTAAGGCACGGCAATTCCCCCAAAAGTGCGGATGGCAATCACGTTCTCCCTACCCAGATCCCAGTGCTTGATGTAATCAACCTCTGTCTTTAGGTATTGAGAAAAATTCACTCCAAAAATACTGTACCTTCCGGTGTCGTCTTTATCTACTCCGGCCAGTTTTGAAACAGCAGCTAAAATATTTCCGGCAGCTTCCACTTTTACCCTGAGGCGTGAGAAATCTTCGTCATAAATGCTCTCCTTTTTGTTAAGAATATAGGAGAAATTGGAGGCAGAAATAAGGTTATCTTCTGTGAGCCTGTTCTTTCTTTCCCTAAGATCGTTGAGGGTTTCAGTTTGAGGCGCAGTGAGTCCGTTGACACCTCCGGTACGCGCAGCCGTTAAAAAACCATCAGCACCTTCAGGGATCTGAAGGAAGCGTTCTCCCTGATCATTTATGATGTAAAACTGATCTGGAGCTATGACATTTTCTGCAGTTGCGACCTGATTCAGTTCCAGGTACGAATTGCGGTAGACATTAAAATAATTATCGGTATTTAAATTTCTAATGTATTGAATGTTGATAAGGTCCAGCAGGTGAGTGAGATTATCGTTGGGCAGCCAGCGATAGTTCATCACTGCGGTCAAGCTTTGTTTGTCCAGACCAATATTAGTTTGGGTGCTGGCACCTATCCCCAGGGTGGTAAAAGGGTACATGAATTTTGGTATGAATCGTTCAGTCTCGAACGGGAACAGAATTCTGGGAAGGGTTAGGTCAACATCGACCCCGACTTCTGTGATATCGAAAAAGCGATCGGAATCATTAGCAGCATCTTTTGAAGAGCCTATACTCCCGCGGCCTGCAATTTCAAGAATTTCTGCGCCTTTAAAGACATTTCTGATCAACAGCGAGCCTCCAAAGCCAATTCCGAACTTCTGGATGTTGCTCTGTGAGAGATCAAATTCAAATCCCAGGGAATATTTTTGACGCGGGGTTAAAAAAACATTCGCAATAAGATCTGTTCCTGTAGAATCTGACGGATCTTCAATATACTGAATGTTAGGATACCTAAAGATCCTGAGTTGGTTGAGGCGGTTGTAGGTGAGTGTCCTATCTGCATCTGAGTATAATGTGCCCGGGGTAATGAAAACAGCATCGGTAAGAGCACGTGGCCGGAACTGCAATTGATCAAAACTGTAGAGATCATATCCTTCGTGAGATGCAGTATCTGTAATGGGTTCATTTCTGTTCTCAAACCTGTAATCGGGAAAGATGTTCACTTTGCTTATTTTGTGAACTTTGTAAGGAATTCTCGTTTGGACCCCATCTACGGTAGCTTCACGATTCTGGATAATTATTGCTGTATTGACCTTATGATCGGTGTTCACAGTATCGGCTTCAAAGTTGATGTATTCCTGCTCAAAATGATATAATCCGTTATTGCGGTATAGTTGGGTCAAACGTTCCCTTTCGGCGCCATAATTTTGGGTTTTATACTGAACACCCGGAATAATGAGCGAATTGTCCTTATGAGCCTCGTAAATGGAATCGGCAACTATAGAGGCTATTCGGGTAGTAATTGAATCGACAATGTAAGGCTTATTGGGAGTGACAAAATAATTTACTTTAGCCCTTTTCTTTTTGGTAGGAATGATCTCATAGTCTGTTTCGGCATTGAACCATCCGTTATTCCAGTACCATGCTTTAAGCCTTTCTGCAGAACGTTGGGTTTGGGCTTCATTCACAATGGCAGGAGGTTCTCCCGTCTCCATGATCCATTCATTGATGTTCACATAAATATTACCGAGCCTTACTACCTGTTTTTCTGAAAGGAGATCCTCCAGTCTTTCCGCCCTCTTTGGTTTATTTTGGAGCCAATTAAGATAAGTGGAATCAGGATTAGGGTTGGCTAAATTGGAGAGATATAATTGTAGTGGAAGTCCCAAAAACTTTTTATTCGGTTCTTCGTAGAGCTGGTTGTAAATATTCCTTTGAGAAATTTCCTCACCATCTACAAAAATGGTATTTTCTGTGAGAAGCCTTTGATCATCTTCAACTCTTTTTACAGCGTTACAGGAAGAAAGAAATAAAGCAATTAAAAGAATTAATGATATTTTTGCCCGCAAATGTCTCAAGTAGCCTTTTTAATGTGCTCAAAAATACAACTTTGGTATGTTTAGCAAAAGCCAAATTAAACT
>CAYLZB010000165.1:0-3153 GCA_964388165.1 uncultured Flavobacteriaceae bacterium
ACGCCGTCTCCACGGTCCAGGAGGAGGTCGGGCTTCGTGGTGCGAAGATGGTCGGATACGACATCCATCCCGACGCCGCCATCGCCATCGACGTCACGCACGCGAGCGACCACCCACAGTGGCCGGACACCATGCACGCGGAGGTCGCGCTCGGCGAGGGCCCGGTCGTCTCCCGGGGCACCGCGAACCACACGGAACTCGTGAAGGCGGTCCGGGCGACCGCTGCTACCGAAGACCTCCCGTTCCAGCTACAGGCGACGAGCAAGGACACCGGGACGGACGCCGACGCGTTCTACACCGAGCGCGGCGGCATCCCGTCGCTCTACCTCGGCATCCCGAACCGGTACATGCACACGCCCGCGGAGGTCGTCGACACCGACGACCTCGACACGGCGGCAGACATGCTCGCCGCACTCGCCGAGCGCGAAGCTGGTAGAGATGGGTTCGCGGTCGACGTGTAAACTGCTTGTCGGCTACGGGCCCGGTTCCGGATGCGACTACCGGTACGCTTATGCGCCTGACGGGGGCGACTTAGAGGTATGAGTGGTCGACCGCTAGACGTTCTCGAGGACGCCCTGCAATCCACCGTGACGGTGCACCTGAAGGACGGCGAGCAGTTCACCGGCGTGCTCACCGGCTACGACCAGCACATGAACCTCGTCATCGAGGAGAGCGAAGACACAACCGTTATCCGCGGCGACAACGTCGTGACAATCAAACCATGACTGGTGCAGGAACACCAAGCCAGGGGAAGAAGAACAAGACGACGCACGTCAAGTGCCGACGCTGCGGCGAGAAGTCATACCACAGCCGGAAGAAGGTCTGCTCGAGCTGTGGATTCGGGAAGTCCGCGAAGCGCCGCGGGTACGAGTGGCAGTCGAAGAAGGACGAGTAACGCGATTCTCTGCCGGTATCGAAGTTCTCTAACGACACCACGTACCGACGGGTCACTACTATTATTTACCCGATAGTGAGTACACGTTCGCAATGAGCGATGGTGGCGCCGTTGGGATACTCGACGACGGCCCGACGCCGAGTGGACGGAGCGACGAGACGGCGGGTGGTGCTGTCGCGACGACCGACGTGGCCGAGACCACCGACACGGCAGCCCGTCACGCCGCTGAGTGGGCGGCCCGAGCGGGATTCGAGGCAACCACCGTCGGGTGGCGGGACGAGTGGCCGAGCGTCGTCTGGTGGCACCGCAGGGACCCATTCACCGACCCGAACGAGTACGAGGAATTCGCAGACCGCGTCGCCGAACATCGTGAATCCGGCGGCCGGTTCCTCCTCACCGGCCGAGCAGCAGCCGCGAGCGTCGCCCTCGGCATCGACGACGTCGAACCAGGCGTCGTCGGGCAGGACGTCGGACACGAACCTACCGGCATCCTCGTGAAGCGAGACTACGAGGACCACGACCTCTTCGCTGGATTCGAGAGTCGCCGCGTCCACACGAGTCCCGGCGACGCTGGCGCCCCACACGCACGGTACGAACTCGCGATACCCCGAACCGGTGAGGTGCTCGCGTCCACCATCATCGGCGCCGACGACCGACCCCATCAGGCAGCGATCATCGCCTGGAACGAGGACGACCAGACCGGGACCGCACTGACCATCGGCACCGGAATCGGATTCGAGGGTGACGGGCACGAGTTCGACGCCCGTGACACCCTCCTCCGGAACGCGCTGCGGCTCCTCGTCACGGACGGCGGCCTCCCGCGCCGCCCGCGAACCGCGGACGACCTCACCGATATTCGGCGGCGGACGGACGCCAGAGACGTCCACCGGCCACGGTTCCACATCACACCGCCGGCGAACTGGCTGAACGACCCGAACGGCGTCTGCCAGTGGAATGGCCGGTTCCACGTCTTCTACCAGTACAACCCCGCTGGCCCCTACCACAACTGCATCCACTGGGGACACGCCGTCAGCGACGACCTCGTCCACTGGCACGACGAACCGGTCGCGCTCGCCCCCGACCCGGACGGTCCCGACGCCGATGGCTGCTGGTCCGGCTGCCTCGTCGACGACGATGGGACGCCGACGATACTCTACACCGGGGGGAACGGCCGCCGACAGCTCCCGTGCCTCGCAAGGAGTCACGATTCGGGCCTGCGAACGTGGGAGAAGCACGCCGACAACCCCATCATCGAGACCGCCCCCGGTGACGCCGACGTCCTCGAGACCGAGCACTGGGAGGCAGAGTTCCGCGACCACTGCGTCTGGCAGGACGGCGACACCTGGTACCAGATCGTGGGCTCCGGCATCGATGATGTCGGCGGTGCGGCGTTCCTCTACGCGAGCGACGACCTCGTCGACTGGGAGTATCGCGGGCCATTCCTGGTCGGCGACTGGGAGGACGCCGGCGACATGTGGGAGTGCCCGGAACTCCTCGACCTCGGCGACCGCAGCCTCCTCCACGTCTCGAACTACAGCGGCGTCCCCTACTACCTCGGACAGGTGGAGGACGAGTCCTTCGTTCGCGACCCCGCCAGCGATGGCCTGCTCGACCACGGCGACTTCTACGCGCCACAGAGCCTCACGAGCGACGACGGCCGCACCATCACGTTCGGCTGGCTCTGGGAGGCCCGCCCCGAGTCGGCGCAATGGGATGCTGGCTGGTCGGGTGCGATGAGTCTGCCCCGCGAACTCTCACTCGATGCCGATGGGGAACTCCGTCAGCGCCCCGCTCGCGAGCTCGAAGCCCTCCGGGGGCACGAGACCAGGCGGACGGACCTCCGCGTCCACGAAACCGGTGTTCCGCTCGAACCCGCGGGACGAGCCCTCGAGATCGACTTGACGGTTCGACTCGGCGACGCCGAGGCGTTCGAGCTGGCAGTGCTCGAAGCCGCGAACGGCCACGAACGGACACCCATTACGTGGACCCGTGATGGCGACATCGGCATCGACCGGGGGCCGAGCAGCGACGACCCGCACGTCGACGATACCCCACAATCGATGCCCGCGCCCGTCGGATCCGACGAATCCCTCGACCTCCGGGTGTTCGTGGACGCATCCATCATCGAGGTGTTCGCGGACGAGCGCGAGGTCCTGACGAGTCGGGTCTACCCGACGCGCGCCGACGCGAACGGTATCCGACTCCGTGGAATCGGCGGCGAGGCCATCGTCGAGGAGGTACGGGTGTGGCCCCTCGAT
>CAYLZB010000165.1:3253-4732 GCA_964388165.1 uncultured Flavobacteriaceae bacterium
GCGGAGTGTGGGTGCGGGTGTTCCGCCGAACGTCTCGAACTGGCGGTCCTCGGTGAGTGTCGCGACGTCGTCCAGGTCTCGGCCGCCGAGGTCGTAGTAGTTGAAGAAACTGTGAGCGAGGAGGTCGTCGCCGTGACTGGTGACGACCCACGAGTACCCCTGGAAGGGCGCGTTGGCCGGATTCGCGACGACGAGGCCGGAGTCGTTGAGCGGTTCGTAGGTACCCGTCAGGGAGTCAGCAGTGAACCCGAACAACCCCTCGACGCGCGGGAGGCCGGGTGCGAACGTGAACTCGTGGCTGGAGACGAACAGGTAGTAGGCGTCGTCGCGCACGACGACGTGTGGTCGCTCGAGCTCCTGGTTGACACCGACGGCGTCGAGAATCGGTGGGCGGCGTTCCCAGTCGAGGGGATCACCGGTCGGGGATTCGGCGAGGGCAACACAGCCATCGAAGCTCCCGATGGTCGGGTCCTCGGGCCGGTCCGCACGGTTCGTGTTCGCCTCGAACACGAGGAACGTCCGTCCCGTGTTCGGGTCCTCGAAGAACCAGGGATCGCGGAACGTGTAGACGTGGCCTTCCTGGGACTGCTCGGCCGTCTGGTAGACGTCGCCGTCCGCTTCCAGGAGGACGTCGTGCGTCCAGGGGCCATCGAGGTGGACGCCGGTCTCGTCGACGGTGACGGTTCCGCCGTGGCCGACGGTGAGGCGCTGTTCGTAGGTGAGTTCCGCCTCGCCATGGCGGCCGGACGCCGTGTAGTAGAGATAGAGGCGGCCGTCGTGGTCTAGGAGGGCACTGCCTGCCCACTGTCGACTGCCGAGTGAACGATCGGGGTCGAAGATTCGGCCTCCGCACTGCCAGTCGGTGCCGTTCTGGGTGTAGTAGTACCGGATGGTGGCGACGTCGTGTCGTTTGCCGGGCAGGAGGTCGTCAGGAGCGGTGAGGCTGAATGCGACGTACCAACCGTCGAGGTCCACCACCCGCCCATTCCGGTCACGGAGGAACCACGTGTCCCAGATGTGGTGGTCGGGGTCGCGCCCAGAATCCGGCGGGTAGATGATCGGGGCGTCGGTGTCCGCGGTTCGTTCGAGACGGTCTGCTTGCTCGCGCGTCCAGGCGGATGGCACCCAGTCAGCGTGGCCGTCCGACCCTTCGGAGGCACCCTCCGCAGTGGCTGCGGAATCCTCCAGGTCACCGGGTGGCACAGTCATATCTGTAGATTACCACTCCCGAAGTAATATTTTCGGATGTGGCGACGACTAGTCGTCTATACATATATATGCATACATTCTGCGCATTCGGGGCGTGTTTAGCCCACAAAGGCGAGCGTTTTTACCCTTCCACGACGGATATCGAGTCATGGAATCCGGGCGGGACTCACAGGCGTCGCCCTTCGATAAGCCGACGGAGAAGTGTGGCGTCGTGGGGGTCAGCCTCCAGGACCGGGACGCCGCGCTCCCCATCTACTACGCGCTCTACGC
>CAYLZB010000166.1:0-4725 GCA_964388165.1 uncultured Flavobacteriaceae bacterium
TCATAGGTCTTCAAAAGTTTGCAAATATAACAATATTGTTTGCCCCACAATAACCTGTACAGGTTTGTACCTTAGCATTAACAGATTTCAGGTGATTTTATTGTTTTAATTGCGCTTATCTTCTCCCCAAAGAAGTTTTTTCCGAAGGGTTTTGAGGAAGGTGTCGTCTGTGAATTCAACCATTTTGAGTTTAAAAGGTGCTTTTTGTATGGTAACGGTGGTGTTGTTCCTAAGAGTAGCTAACCTGGAATCCATAGAGACCAGATAGTGTTCTGCACGTCCCGATACCTTTAAAGTGATCTTTGTATTGTCTTTGATCACCAGCGGCCGGGCATTGAGGTTGTGTGGAGCAATTGGGGTAATGACCAAAGCCTTTGTGGCGGGAGTTATGACCGGTCCTCCACAACTCAGCGAATATCCTGTAGATCCCGTAGGGGTTGAAATTATTAATCCGTCTGCCCAGTAGGCCGTGAGGTACTCATCATCCAGCCAGGTGTCTATGGTGATCATGGAAGTACTGTTCTTCCGGCTTACAGCGATCTCATTTAAAGCAAAGTTGTTGCTGCACCAGTCATCCACATCTGGGTCGGTCTTGATACAAAGCAACGAGCGTTCTGAGATCTTGTATTCATTTTTAAGAAGTCTTGAGATAGTAGGACGGATATCTTCCTTATGAACGGTGGCAAGGAAACCCAGTCTTCCTGTATTGATTCCCATTATTGGAATATCCAGGTCCTGGATGAAATTGACAGAATGTAATATTGTCCCGTCACCACCAACGCTTACAAAAATATCAAAGCTGTCATCAAGACTTTTAAAGGTTTGGAAGTGATGAAAGTCCTTTTTGATCTCGTTGTTCTCATCGATAAGCCTCAGGAAATTCTCCTCAATTGCAACCTCAATATTTTCTGAATCCAGAACATTCAACAGCTCTTCAATATAGGTGCCCGAATTGGCGTGGTAAAATTGCCCGTAAATTGCAGCCTTCATTTCTAGATATTTAAATATTTATCCAGATAACGTGAACGGTCCTGCAGGTTGGAGGAGAAAGAATCCTCTTCATTCTGCGATATTACTTCATAACCGTATCTTCTAAAGGTCTGAAAAATGGCATTAAAAGGTGTGGCTCCGGTCTTTATAGTGATCTGTGCCCTCTCATTATCTGTCCCCGAAACAAATGCGCCTAATACATGTGTACCGTTGGATTCTACTATTTGGCAGATCTCACTAAAAGAATAATCCTTCATTCCCTTCTCAACTACAAGGATGCCTCCGGGATTATTAAGGAAAGGCGATTCGGAAAAAAGATTCATGATATCCTGCAGTTCCAGGTAGCCCAGAAACTTGTTCTTTGCATTCAGCACAGGCATTATATTCGAGTCATTCTTGGAAAAATTGTGAAGCACGTCGATCCAGTTGTCCGTGTCCCTCACAAAAAAGCCTTCAAGTGCATATTGATATTCTTCCATTTTCTTTTCCGGTTCAAAAACCCTGGCATCGGCAACAGGCACGCAACCCATATAGGTTTCTTCCTGCATCACCGGCAGGTGTGAATATGGAAATTCATTAAAGATCTCCAGCACATCTGCAACTGTAGTCTCAAACTGCGGAATTTTGATCTCGTTGAGAATGTATGGTTGAATGTTCATAGCCCCTGGGTTTTTCTGCAAATTAATTAAAATAAAGTACTTTTTTGCCTATTCAACTTTGTATTTTTGTTCGAAACAGGAGCTAAAAATGACAAAACTCAGCGTTAATATTAATAAGATCGCTACCCTGCGAAATAGTCGCGGCGGAGATGTTCCCAATGTAGTGCAGGTGGCAAAAGATGTGCAAAAATTCGGGGGAGAAGGTATTACAGTTCATCCCCGACCCGATGAACGACATATTCGTTATCAGGATGTGCTCGATCTTAAGCCTGTAGTAACGACTGAATTCAACATAGAAGGTAATCCAATTCAGAAATTTGTAGACCTTGTTCTTAAAGTAAAGCCCGAGCAGGTTACCCTGGTGCCCGATGCCGAAGATGCTATCACCTCCAATGCTGGTTGGGACACTATTAAGCACAGGGATTATTTAAGGGAGATCATAGCAGAATTCAAGAGTAAAGGCATCCGGACCTCCATTTTTGTAGACCCTGATATTGAAATGATAAAGGGTGCTGCAAAAACCGGTACAGATCGTATCGAGCTTTATACCGAGGAGTATGCAAAACAATATGAAAGAGGGAATAAGGGCGGTATCGAGCCTTACCGTAAATGTGCCGAAGTAGCCAATGGCCTCGGTCTGGGAATCAATGCCGGTCATGATCTGTCCCTGAATAATATTGAATATTTTAGTCGAAATATTCCCGGTTTACTTGAAGTTTCTATAGGACATGCTCTTATAGCAGAATCCTTATATCAGGGGCTGGAATATGTGATTAATCAATATCTGAGTTTACTAAGAAAATAATGCAATTACATTCAACTATATTAGGAGAGGGACAACCCATGTTGATCCTTCATGGCTTTTTGGGGATGAGCGACAACTGGAAAACCCTGGGGAACGAATTTTCCGATGCCGGTTACCAGGTGCATCTTATTGATCAAAGAAATCATGGGCGAAGTCCCCACAGCGAAGTCTTTACCTATACCGAACTGGCAAAGGATATAAAAGAATATATAGAACAGCACGGTCTCAAAAATGTCATTTTAATAGGTCATTCCATGGGCGGAAAAACGGCCATGACCACTGCTTGCCTGTTTCCTCATCTTATTGAAAAGCTCATCGTGGTAGATATTGCACCAAAATATTACCCGCCACATCACCAGGAGATCCTTAAAGGCCTGGCAGCTGTTGATGATGCTTCTTTAGATTCCCGTGGAGAGGCCGATGAGGTACTTGCGAAATATGTGCCCGAGCAGGCGGTGAGAATGTTCCTGCTAAAGAACCTTTTTTGGAAAGAGAAGAATAAATTGGGTTTGAGACTTAATCTTGCTGTTCTTGCAAAAGAAGTAGAGGAATTGGGGCAGGCCCTGCCAAAACAATATACTTTTTCAAAACCTACTTTGTTCATAAGAGGGGAAAGGTCCAATTATATCTCTTCGGAAGACCACGGTCTGATCGAACAACATTTTCCCGACTCCAAAATTGCAACAGTTCCCCGGGCGGGACATTGGGTGCATGCTGAAAATAAGAAGGGGTTTTATGAGGAGGTAATGAGATTTATCTGATTTTTGGAGTAAAAATATTATGCGCTCATAATAAATAAAGGATTTTCTTGCCTAATATTCAATTTGTGCTATTTTTGAGCCATTGATCCTATTATTAAACCTACAAATTCTATTATGAGAAAAGTTTTATTGCTATTGGTATTTGCTCTTGCAGGTACCCTAACCTATGCTGGCGGTTATCGAGTGGCTGTACAGGGCCAGCGTGCTCTGGCAATGGGGCACACGGGAGTGGCCGTGGTCAACAGTGCCGAACTGGGCTTCTTTAATCCTGCCGGTCTTGTTTATCTTGAAAATCAATTGACAATATCTGCCGGAGTTAGTGCTGTTTTTTCTGAAGTTGCCTGGCAAAACGAATCAACAGGAGATTTGGCCCGTACAGACAATCCTGCAGGAACTCCATTTTACTTCAATGCTTCCTATAAATTAAAGGATTGGCTTTCTTTGGGCCTAAGTGTATATACCCCTTATGGTAGTACTGTAAAGTGGGAAGATGACTGGGCAGGTTCTCATCTTGTAAATAATATTAAGTTACAGGCAATATACGTGCAACCGTTAGTTTCTGTGAAGGTGACAGAATTTCTTAGCGTTGGTGGAGGTCCCATCTTTGTTACAGGTTCTGTGAATTTCAATCGTAATTTAAGTCGTACGCTTACCGATATTGAAGGCAACAGGTCTGAAGTGACCATAGATGCATCCGGGGTGAATGAGTGGGGCTGGTCTGCCAGCGCTATGTTCACTGCGACTGAAGATCTGAGGATAGGAGTGAACTACCGTTCTGAAATTATCATGAATGCTGAAGGCGGAGAGGCCGATTTTGAGAATATTCCAAATACTCCTCTTGCTCCTTTCAGCGATACTACTTTTGATGCAGAATTGCCGTTACCGGCAGAACTTACTGTTGGTTTGTCCTATGAACTTAATGAGAAGTGGTTGCTAGCATTTGATTTCAACAGGACCTTCTGGGGTGTTTATGAATCTCTCGACATTAAATTTGCCAATGGAAGGGTAGCAGCTAATCCTCGTAACTATGAGGATGCCAATACCTGGAGGTTTGGTGCTCAATACACCGCTACAGATAAGCTTACCCTTCGTGCAGGATACTATCTTGATGAATCACCTGTGCAGCCGGGATATTTTGCTCCCGAAACACCACGTAATGACTCCATGGGTTTCACGGCAGGTCTTTCTCTTGATGTAACTTCAAGACTGGCTATTGATGCCTCTTTTGCCTACATAAGATTTGATGAGGTTGATGCTTCGTATGATTACTATGTGGATGAGAATATGCAGACGGTTCCTTTTGGCGGAACTTATAAGTCTGTAGCTTTTATTCCTGGTCTTGGTGTGACTTATAAATTATAATTAAAGAAAAAAGAAATATGAAAAACTATATAAAATACATTGGAATTCTGGCCCTGGGGATGGTTGCCTGTGAGCCCGAATTCGAAAACCCCGTAGATGACATTGATGCGTACTCCAGTGGAGAAGCAGATTTTTCAAACTATGTTGC
>CAYLZB010000167.1:0-4713 GCA_964388165.1 uncultured Flavobacteriaceae bacterium
CTCTGTCATCATAACAAAGTACAGATACGTCAACATATTTCTTCACTCCGGCACCAAGATCAATGGTTAGAGGAAGTGGAGCATCAACAAATGATTCAAGAACTCCACCTTTAGGTGCGATCCAGGTTAAATTTCCCTGTGCATCATATACAGCAAAATGCTCTAGTGTATATTGGCCCGGTTCAAGTTCCAAAGCTGCATTCTCTTCAGTAAAAACTTGTCCGGTAACAAGATCTACTCTGTAAGGAGCGTCTTCGCCCACGATGTACTCACCGTTTTGCATAAGTACTACCTCCACGTAAGAAGGACCTGCATCTGAACACTCGGGTAGGTCGGCAATGTCCGATTGTTTATTACTGGAATTGTTTGCTAAATCGGCCATAATTGCTCCAAAGGACAAAGTAGCTTTTTCTGAGGTAGAGTCCACCCCGGATTCATCCTTACTACAGGATGTAAAAATTAGTGCGAATACTGTTAGAAACGCAAAATAGTTTTTGATGTTTTTCATAGTGAAAAGGGTTTGTGTAAATAAATTAGAATGGTTAATAAATTCTGATTTTGATCTTCATAGCCGGCTTTTGAAGCCACACTGTGGAAGATTTCTTTATAGGGGTAAAGGTAGATGGCTTCCAAGTACAAGAACCCTAAAGTTTTGCCATACAAATCTGACTTTCAAAATGTTAAATAGGGTAAATTCTTACATTTTACGTTAGGATTAACAGAAAAATGATGTTAAAAGTCTTTTGTGAGGAAAATTTTGAAGGAAAAACTTTATGATTTAGAGGAATTTATTTTTCCTTTAATTTAAGAAACGAGGTTTTGTGGCTGAAAAACTCCAAGAAACATTAAAAAAAACGGGGATGGGCAATTGCCTTATATTTTGACAGACCGATATAAAAAATCCCCGCCAAAGGCGAGGATTTTTTTGTGGTCCCACCTGGGCTCGAACCAGGGACCACCTGATTATGAGTCAGGTGCTCTAACCAACTGAGCTATAGGACCGGCTCAATCAACTTGAGAGGCCGCAAATTTAGAGATTTGTGCATTACCTAACAAGCATTTCAAAAATATATTTTCACTTAGCTATCCCACACTTCTTCTCCCTCGGGCAAAGGTTCAGGTTCTTCTTTGATCTCCTGGCACAGCTCCACCAGCACGCCGTTAGAAGATTTTGGGTGCAGGAACGCCACCAGCTTGTTATCTGCTCCACGCTTAGGCTTTTCGCTTATCAATTGAAAGCCTTCGTCTTGCAGGCGCTGCATCTCGGATTCAATGTCTTCAACTTCAAAAGCAATGTGATGTATCCCTTCCCCCCTTTTGGCAATGAATTTAGCAATTGGACTCTCTTCATTGGTGGCAGCCAGAAGTTCGATCTTGCTCTCCCCTATCCTGAAGAAAGAAGTATCCACGCCTTCACTTTTTACTTTTTCGGTTTTATAGCTCTCCGTTTTTAAAAGCTTTGCATAAACCTGGTTCGCGGCTTCCAGGTCTTTTACTGCTATTCCTATATGTTCAATTTTTTTCATCGTTGTAATTATAAGTGAATAGTTAATTAGTGATCAGTTAATTCTAATTTCTTCCTCAAATTGGGTTTCGGAATTTAACCCTCCTTCGTAAAAAGCTCCGGCGGGTAAATGCTTGAAATTTGCAACTGACTAATGGCTAACTTAAACGAAGTTAAGAATTATCATTTTTAAATATCCTATTTTTGCATTATGGAAGAAACGAACAGACAGAAAAAAATAGGTGGAGTGATACAGCGGGATCTGGCCGATATCCTCCAGTCCCACTTAAGGGATGCAGGAAGAACAGGAATTTTGATCTCTGTTTCAAAGGTGAAAGTAACTACAGATCTTTCCCAGGCAAAAGCTTATTTAAGCATTTTTCCCGCCAGGAACGCAAAGGATATTCTGGCTGAACTTAACGAGCTTAAGCCGAAGATAAAACACGAAGTGGCGCTGCGTACCAAAAATCAGTTACGAAGAATGCCAAACCTGGAATTCTTCATTGACGATTCCCTCGATTATATCGAGAACATCGAAAGATCCATCAAAGGTGAAGACAATCCCATCGAACAGCCGGACCTGCTTTCGAAGCGGAAAAAATCTTAGCCTTTGAACTTCCCCTTTTACATAGCCCGCAGGTATTTGTTCTCAAAAAGCAGCAACAATGCCATCAACATAATTACAATAATTGCGGCTATTGGGGTTTTTGCGGGAGCTTTCGCCCTCTTTATTGTGCTTTCAGGCTTTACCGGTCTAAAGGAATTCAGCCTTTCCTTTTCAAATGAATATGACCCCGATCTCAAAGTGCTTCCGGCAGTGGGAAAAACCTTTGATCTTACTCCGGAAGAACGGCAGAACCTGGAAAATATCAACGGAATCTCCATTTTTTCAGAGGTAATAGAAGAACGGGTTTTCCTCGATTTCAGCTCCAAGAATAAAACAGCCTACATCAAAGGGGTTGACGAGAACTTCCTGAAGGTGAACAAACTGGACAGTGCCATAGGCATGGGTGGCTGGTTTCATCCCGAAGAAGCGCAGGTGGTCATTGGCAATACCATCTCTCACGAGCTGAATCTTGGCACTTTCAACTATATGAACCTGCTGGAGATCCTGGTTCCCCGCCCCGGCACCGGACAAATACTTGATCCTACGCGCGCATTCAATTCTAAACGAGCTGTGGTTTCGGGAATTTATAGTATCAATGAAGAACTTGATGGGAAGTTTGTTTTTACCTCCATTGGTTTTGCCCGGGATCTCCTCAACCTGGAGCCAAATGAAATCACCGGACTCGAACTAAAGCTGAAACCCGGTGCAGATCCCGAAGTGGTAAAGGAGGCCGTACAAGCTGCCATTGGAGATGAAGTAGTAATAAAGAACCGTGCACAGCTCAATGACGCCCTTTACAAGATGCTGAATACAGAAAATCTTGCCGTTTATCTCATTTTTACGCTGGTATTGATCATTGCCCTATTCAACGTGGTAGGTTCAATAATTATGGTCATTCTGGACAAGAGAGAAAATATCAAGACCCTCCACAGTCTCGGAGCCACACCGGGACAGATCAAGAATATCTTTTTCGCCCAGGGAGTCTTTATGACCTTACTCGGGGGCAGTATTGGGCTATTATTCTCTCTTGCCCTGGTCTATTTTCAGCTGCAGTACGACCTTGTGATGATCACTCCTACTCTACCCTATCCCGTTGCAATCACCGGACAAAATATCGCAGTAGTACTGCTAACTATCACTGCCCTTGGAACAATTGCCTCTTACATTGCAGCAAGCCGAAGTAAAAAAGCACTTGTTTAGTCGATAGGGAATAATCTATAGACGGTAGTTCGTAGATGGTCGACAGCAGGAAACTAAGGCACCCTAAAATACTCCCCTCAAAGAGCCTTCTAGAACTTCTTAGCTATTCCAATACCAATGCTAAGATATTGCAGATCGATCTCAGATTCCAGAGTACCAAGATCGGAAGTAGCCGAAAGTGACCTGTAGATCACCTGGGGCCTTAGGTCAAAGCCACGGCCGAACTCAAGTACCAGGCCACCTTGGATCTCAAATCCCAGTTCATGGTCTGAGTCTCCCGTAATGTCACCGGAAGAGTTTTCGGCTTCAAAATGTTTATAGATTCCTCCTAAACCAACCAGGTAGGATACAGAATTATTAATAGGATGAATGAACCTCAACCCAAAGGAATACCCGGTTTCATCTATTTCCAGTTCTCCCAATTGAGTTTCTTCATCTACTTCGAAGCTGTTCCACCCCCAGCCGGCGTAAACTCCAAGGTGCGGCATAAATTTGTATGACAGCATAGCTTCAAAACCGTAGCCGGTTTTAAGATCCATAACATCGGGCTGCTGAGTCGGGAAATTCACCTGCGGACGAAATTCCACAGCCCATCTTTCCTGTGCACCCATTTGGAAGGTGAACAACATCAGTAAAACAGCTAAGACAAATTGCTTTTTCATGATCTTTTTGTTTAGGTAAAGAGGAAAGAATTGAGAATAAGGGAAGGCCTGTTCACAATAGATCCCGCTTAATAGTTGAACAATAAGAAACAAAGCTACTAACCGAAAAGACCACCTAACATGATAAATGTCAAGAGGTCAAAAAGATAACATTCAAATATCTTTAAAGATCAAATACCAGGCAGTACCTGCCAAGAAAAAGAACAGGCTCCAAAAATGTCTTTTTTGAAGCCTGTGTCAAAAAGAGTTTTATTTTAGGCAAATTCGTAGCCGGCGAAATCCCTTTCCACCTCATCAAATGCTGCGAACACATCTACTGCATCGTCGCTGGTGACCATCTTTTGGCGGTATTCCTTGAAGTGCGGAATTCCTTTGAAGTAGTTGGTATAGTGTCTTCGGGTCTCAAAAACACCTAGTTTTTCGCCTTTCCAGTCGATCGCCATTTGCAGGTGACGACGGGCAGCATCAAGTCTTTCTTCCATAGTTGGCGGGGCAAGATGTTCTCCGGTCCTGAAATAGTGCTTCACTTCCTTAAAGAACCAGGGATAACCAATACTGGCCCTGCCTATCATTGCACCATCGAGCCCGAACTTGTCACGCATCTCCATGGCTCTTTCAGGCGTGTCTACATCGCCGTTTCCGAAAATTGGAATATGCATCCGCGGATTGTTCTTTACCTCGGCAATTGGAGCCCAATTTGCTTCCCCTTTGTACATCTGCACCCGGGTGCGGCCGTGAAT
>CAYLZB010000168.1:0-4688 GCA_964388165.1 uncultured Flavobacteriaceae bacterium
CAACGCTTCCAATTTGTAATGCAACTCGTATCCCGCAACAGCTGTTTCCCGGTTCATGATTCCTATTTCTCCACGAAAATTTTCCTGTCATAAATAATTAGGCCCGAAGCTTTTATTAGCTCAAAAAAAGATTTACTTTTGCAGCCTAAAATTTTTAACAATGAAATCAATTACGATCAACGGATCTAAAAGAGAAAGCGTAGGCAAGAAAGCTACAAAAGCCTTACGTAATGCTGGACAGGTTCCTTGCGTATTATACGGGGGAGATGAGCCATTACACTTTGCAGCAAACGAGATTGCCTTTAAGGACCTCGTGTACACACCAGATGTACACACTGTAGAGATCGCTTTAGAAGGTGGTGAGAAATTTAATGCTGTACTTCAGGACATCCAGTTCCACCCGGTAACAGATGCAATTCTGCACATCGATTTCTACCAGATCTTCGAAGACAAAGAAATTACCATGGAAATTCCTGTTCATACAACAGGTGTTGCACGTGGTGTGAAAAATGGTGGGGTATTGAGATTCAACCTGCGCCGCATGAGAGTAAAAGGACTTCCTGGAAATCTGCCTGACTTTATTGAAGCAGATATCACTCCACTTAAGATCGGTAACAAACTTTATGTTACTGCACTTAAGAGTGATAACTTCAAGATCATGCACCCGGAAAATACTGTTGTTTGTCAAGTTAGAACTTCTCGTAACGTTATCGCCGATACCGAAGAGGAAGAAGAAGAAGTGGCAGCAGACGAAGTACCTGCAACTGAAGTTGAGGAAAAAGAAAACGAATAGGTCCATAAATCCTTATTCAAAAGATAAAGCATCCCGAAATGGGATGCTTTTTTTATTTTTACCAAAAAAGAATTTATGCTCTCTTTCTTTGGTAGGATTTGGACCAAAAAATCTAAAGAAGATTCTAAAGAAGAAATTCCCCCTATGAAAAAATTTCTCATTGTCGGGCTGGGAAATATTGGCCCTAAATATCACAATACCCGCCACAATATCGGATTTAAAGTTCTTGACCACCTGGCAGAAAAGGAGGGTCTCACCTTTGAATCTCAAAAGCTAGGCGACATTACAACTTATAAGTTCAAAGGCCGCAGTTTCATTTTGCTGAAACCATCAACATATATGAACCTTAGCGGAAAAGCAGTAAATTACTGGTTGCAAAAGGAAAAGATCCCGCTGGAGCATCTTTTGGTCATTACAGATGATCTTAATTTGCCTTTCGGTACGCTCCGGGTGAAGACCAAAGGTAGCGATGGCGGGCATAATGGATTGAAAGATATACAGACGCAACTGGGTACCACCCATTACAATCGCTTTCGCTTTGGAATAAGTGATGAGTTCTCCAAAGGCCGGCAGGTAGACTATGTGCTTGGGGAATGGGATGAAGAGGAAACCAAAAAGTTACCAGAACGACTTGACAAATCGGCTGAAGTGATCAGATCCTTCGGCACGGCCGGAATAAATAATACTATGAATACCTTTAACGGGAAATAGGAACAGCCTTGAAAGAACATAAAGGAGCAAATGCTTTTAATAGCAGTCACCATACAGTAGTCACCATCGGCACCTTTGATGGGGTGCACGTAGGCCATCAAAAGATCATTGAGAGGCTGGTGAATACTGCAAAAGCCGGAAATCTCGAATCGGCCATACTCACATTTTTTCCTCATCCCAGGATGGTACTTCAAAAAGATGCCGATATCAAGCTTATTAATACCATTGAAGAACGCAAGGAGATCCTGGAGAAAAGTGGCATAGATCATTTGATCATACATCCTTTTACTCAGCAATTCTCAAGACTTTCAGCCCGGGAATTTGTAAGGGATATCCTGGTGCATAAGTTGAAGGCTAAAAAAGTTATAATTGGCTATGACCATCGTTTTGGTCGCAATCGCACAGCCGATATTAATGACCTCAGGGAATTTGGTAGAGAATATGATTTTGAAGTAGAGGAGATCTCCAAGCAGGACGTTGAAGATGTGGCAGTAAGTTCTACCAAGATCAGGAAAGCACTGCTGGAGGGAAGAGTAGAAAGGGCTAATCAATATCTAAGCTATCCTTTTGCACTTGCAGGAACAGTGGTCAAGGGTAGGGGGCTTGGGAAAGAATTCAGTTATCCCACTGCAAATCTGCAGATAAAAGAGGAGTATAAGTTGATCCCTAAAAATGGGGTGTATGTAGTGCGATCTGTCATTGATGGGCAGGTAGTTTTTGGAATGATGAGCATAGGGACAAATCCAACTGTTGGAGGTACAGAAAAGACGGTGGAAACTTACTTTTTCAACATTGATAAGGATCTTTATGGCAGATATCTCTCTATACAACTGCTCACCCGGATAAGAGATGAGAAGAAATTCGATTCCGTTGATGGCTTAAAACTGGCAATGAAGCAGGATGAAGCCTTTAGCCAGCAGTTCATTCGCGATAACTATGCTCAATAGATGGCTTTTCACCCAAATAGACAATTCTGCACTCATCGTGTTCAGGATCATCTTTGGGATCTTGCTGTTCATTGAAGCTGTTGGTGCGATCTTTACCGGTTGGGTTCGAAGGGTCTTCGTTGAGCCGGAATTCACTTTTAACTTTATTGGATTCGATTTTTTACAGCCTCTGCCGGGTAATGGAATGATCTGGTACTACGCTGTCATGGGACTATTCGGGCTCCTGGTGATGCTCGGTTACAAGTACAGGTTCAGCATCTTTATGTACAGCATCATGTGGGCGGCTGTTTACCTGATGCAAAAATCCTCCTATAATAACCATTACTACCTGTTAATGCTGTTGTGTTTCCTAATGATCCTGCTGCCGGCGCACAAATATGCTTCCATTGATGCCTGGCAACAGCCGGAATTAAAAAAGATTAGCATGCCCCGCTGGGTTTGGTTGCTCCTGGTGCTCCAAATGTTCATTGTCTATACCTACGCAGCCATTGCAAAGCTTTACCCCGACTGGCTCAATGCCACGCTTCCCGGAATCCTGATGGCAGCCAAAAAAGACTATTGGTTGATCGGGGATTTTCTTCAGCAAACCTGGGTACACCATACCATTGCGTGGTTCGGATTCTTTTTTGATCTCTTGATCATCCCGCTATTGCTCTGGAGAAGGACCCGGATCTTTGCATTTTTGGCAGCCATATTTTTTCACATCTTCAATTCCATAGTTTTCCAGATCGGCATCTTTCCATATCTGGCACTTGCCTTCATCCTGTTCTTCTTTCCGGCTAAAAAGATCAATCGGTATTTTCTTTGGAAAAAGCCTTATTATTCCGCAGGAGAGATAAAAGTTCCGCCGCACCGTCATTTGATCATCGGCTTTATGAGTGTGTGGCTATTGGTACAGGCCGCTTTACCGGTAAGGCACTGGTTCTTCAAAGATGATGTGCTGTGGACCGAAGAAGGGCACAGGCTTAGCTGGCGTATGATGCTAAGGTCGAAATCGGGAAAAATTCAGTATAAAGTGGTGGACAAGGCGAGACCGCAGGATACTATTTTTGTGCAGCATAGCCGCTATCTTTCCACTAAACAGCAGCGTGCATTACCTGCAAAACCCGATATGATCTGGCAGTTTGCACAGCGTCTGGAAGAAGAGTATGAGCAAACAGGAAAAGAAGTGGAGATCTATGTAGACAGCAAAGTGAGTGTTAACGGAAGGCCATATAAGCCTTTTATTGATCCCAAAGTTGATCTCGCAGCCCAGGAATGGGACCATTTTGGCCATAGCTCCTGGATTTTACCTTCCTCAATAGATTAATGTTTTCGGGCTTTTGCTATTTTTGCTCTATGATTCCGGAAATGCCATTTCGGCAAATCTTCAAAAAACAAGACTATGTTACAGGTAGCCAATATCAGGGCGAATAAAGAGGCATATATAAAAGCCCTAAAAAAGAGAAATTTTGATGCTGAAGCAGTTTTTTCTGAAGTGCTTGAACTGGATGAAACCCGTCGTTCCACCCAAACCGAGCTGGATGAAAAATTAGCCGAATCTAACCGGCTTTCCAAGGAGATTGGAATGCTGTTCAAGACCGGAGAACACCTGAAGGCAAACCAGCTGAAGCAACAAACTTCAGACCTGAAGGAATCTACCAAAGAACTTTCGGAAAAACTGGCGGCTACCACTATGGAGCTAAACAGGACATTGTACAATATTCCTAATATTCCAAATGAGCTGGTTCCTGCCGGAAATTCAGAAGAAGACAATGTTGAGGTCTACAAGGAAGGGGAAGTGCCGCAACTTGCCGAAGGTGCGCTACCACACTGGGAGCTTGCCAAGAAGTACGACATCATCGATTTCGAACTCGGAAATAAAATTACCGGCGCCGGATTCCCTGTTTATAAAGGAAAAGGTGCAAGACTGCAAAGAGCCCTCATTTCTTACTTTTTAGACAAGAACGTAAAAGCGGGATATACCGAATTCCAGATGCCGTTAATGGTGAACGAGGCTTCCGGTTATGGTACGGGCCAGCTGCCCGACAAAGAAGGGCAAATGTACCACGTGACCGAAGATAATCTGTATCTCATTCCAACTGCCGAGGTGCCTATCACCAACATGTTCAGGGATGATATGCTTTCAGAAAATGACCTGCCCATCGCCTGTACAGGATATACTCCCTGCTTTAGAAGGGAAGCCGGTTCTTATGGAGCACATGTAAGAGGATTGAACCGCCTGCACCAGTTTGATA
>CAYLZB010000169.1:0-4664 GCA_964388165.1 uncultured Flavobacteriaceae bacterium
CCAAGGATACCTCTCCTTCAATTTCTTGGATTCGGCTCTTTAAAATTTAATTCGATCCCTGCTCCTAAGAATACGAAGACCGGGCGGAATGGCAGTCTAATTCCTCTCCAGGTCCTTCAGTAACTTTTTTAAATTTTTATTATGACCGTAGAGCACCATAATATCGTACTGATGTAGAATTGATTTTGCAGAAGCTACTCCCTGTACGGTGGTGACATCCCTGTCTGTGCCAATTTCGTTCTTCTCCCTTGTGATCTTGATAGTGGTAAGTACAATAATATCATACTTTCTCTTTAATCCTATATCTTCAAGCGTGCGGCCATCGAATTCAGCCGGAACTTCAGTTTCAATGATACTGTAATCACGGTTCACCTCGAAAGAATCCACCACTCCGTGCAAGTTCAGTTTCTTAGCCCATCTTTCTGCTGTTTCTTCCTCTGGGTGAATGATCTCATCCACGCCCATTGCCTCCAGCACCATTTCCTGAAGAGGTGAAACTGCCCGACTTATTAGTCTTTTCACATTCAACTGCTTCATTAGAGCCGTGGACATGATATTCGCGCCCTTGTCTTCCCCTATTCCCACGATAACTACATCGGTATCCTTTAAAGGCAGGCTCGATACAGCAGTAATATCTGTAGAATCAAGATTGACAGCATGGGTGATCTTGTCCTTTATAGCCTCCACCTTACTCATGTTCACGTCTACTCCAATAACTTCGTTGCCCATCTTTGTCAACTTTTCCGAAAGAGAGGCTCCAAAATTTCCAAGTCCTATAATTATATATTTCATATTCTTAATTCATTAGGATTTCTTCCTGTGGATATTTATAGTTGAGATATTTTACCCTTCTAAGCAAGGCGATCAATATTGTTAGCATACTAACTCTACCAATGAACATCGTAAAGATAATCACGATCTTTGAAGCGGGACTTAATTCAGGTGTAATTCCAAGGCTGAGACCTACTGTGCTATAGGCCGAAAAACTTTCGAAAGCTATACTAAGTAAGGTCTTTTCCTGATCAAAAGAAGCGATCAAAAAAATGGAAGTGCCTATCACCATTAAGGACAGCGCCATAATAGCAAAAGCTCTTCTTATGGAAAGGTCTGAGATTTCCCTTCTAAAAACCTCCACCCGGTCCTTACCACGAGCCAGACTTAAAAAGTTAAGGGTAGTTAATGCGAAGGTACTTGTCTTGATCCCACCTCCCGTAGAACCCGGAGATGCCCCTATCCACATGAGAATGAATACGATCATTATGGTGGAAAAATTTAAAGCGCTGGTATCAATAGAGTTAAAGCCGGCTGTCCTTGGCGTTGCTGCCCCAAAAAGTGAGACTATAATTTTTCCAAACCACGAGTGTTCTTCGAGGGTGTTGTTGTATTCAAAAAAATAGAACAGCACGGTTCCCACCAGGAGCAGGATCGATGTCGTCACCAGTACGATCCTTGTATTCAAATTTATAATCCACGGAGTATATACAGAATAGGTAGGGTGCTGCAACTTTGCATATTGATTCTTAAAATAATAGGTGAAATACTTATATAGATTGAAAAGAATAGGAAATCCTATCCCTCCCAATATGAATAACATTAGAATGATTACTTGAAGATAATAATTGAACTTAAATTCCGGTTCGTACAAACTGTTCTCCAGAGTTGAAAATCCCGCATTACAAAATCCTGATATACTGTGGAAAACAGAAAAGAATACTTGATCGATAAACCCCCTTACAGTTCCCGCCTCTAAGCTGAAGAAAATTAAGATTGCTCCTACAGCCTCTACGGCAAAAGTGAGTAAAATGATCTTCTTCAAAACACTAAATACCTCTCCTATTTTTTCTGAATTGGTCATATCCTTCAGCATAATTTGATGCTCATAGGAGCTTTTTCCGCGGAAGAAGTAGGAGAAATAGCTTGCGAAGGTCATAATTCCCAAACCTCCCAGTTGTATGAGGATTAGAATAACCGATTGGCCAAGAGTCGTAAAATATGTTCCTGTGTCCACTACTATAAGTCCTGTCACACAAACTGCACTGGTCGCCGTAAAAAGGGCGTCTACGGCCGAAATTCCTTCATGGGTAGCGCGGGGAAGCATCAAGAGGAGTGTTCCCACTAAGATCATTCCCAAGAAACTTGCAATAAATAACTGTGCAGGGTTGATCATCTCCCGGTTAAAATGCAATCGCCTGGCAGAAAACTCCCGAATAAAATAGATAAGCAGGGCCAGATATAACCATCCCATATTATTCAAAAAGCTCAAAAACGGAAAGGTCTCCAGTAGGAGATCCAGCTTTATAAGTACAAGAATGATATTTAGCAAGAATATAGTTCCATCAAAAAAACGCACCTTTAAAGGGAATTTTTCCTTAGATACAAAATACCGTATGAGGATTGTGACGCTACCTGTGAGTAGAGCAACGAGGTAAAAATCGGTTAGGTAAAGTTCGGTTTCAGATCTGTGGGTGAAACCCAGATCGAATATTATGAGACATGCAGTGAGGATACTCAGCCAAAAGGAGAAGTTCTTTAAGGCTTGTAACCTTCTATTAATTCTCTCCCGTCTTTTTTTATCGGATAGGTTCAACAGATCAACATTATATTTGGCCGGTTCGGGAACAATGATCGAGGAAAATTACCAAGGCAATGATTAATACAAAAATTATTATCGCAGGCCATTTTAGGTGGGACAAATCACCTGATTCTTTCCCAGTTGTTTTTTTCTTTGCGACCATGTTCTCCTGTTAGGCAAAGGTACAGGGGAAAATATAATGACAGTGTAAAGATTTCTAAAAAGGTATAAAGATTTTATAAAGGCTATAAAAATCTGTAGCCCACTCCGCTTTCGGTGATGAAGTGAACAGGATGGTTGGGATCTTTCTCCAGCTTTTTTCGTAGCTGCGCTATAAATACCCGTAAATACTGTGTTTCGGTTTGCGCACCCAAACCCCATACATTCTTCAACAGGTACTGGTGAGTAAGCACCTTGCCTTGATTCTTTGCCAAAAGAACAAGAAGATTGTACTCAGTAGATGTGAGTTTAACAATTTCCCTGTCCCTATAAACATTTCGGGAAGTAAGATCGATCTCCAGATCACCGGAAAGTATTTTTTGTTGTTGTTCCACACCCTGGTTCAGCCGTATCGATGACCGGATCCTGGCCAACAGTTCACCGGTTCTGAATGGTTTGGTAAGATAATCTGTAGCACCATTATCGAGAGCCCGTACAATATCTTCTTCAGAATCGATCACGGAAAGAATAACTATAGATTTTTCAAACCAGTTTCGCAGTTCTTGTAATACTTCATGGCCGCTAATATCCGGAAGTCCGAGATCGAGAATGACAAGTTCAGGGGAATGGTTTGCCGCCAGGTTAATACCTTCGGTTCCATTTGAAGCCTGCACTACCTTGTAGTCATTGCTTTCCAGGACGATCTTCAGCAGTTTTCTTATCTGCGGTTCGTCATCAATAACGAGAATTTCTCCTTTATTCATCTTCGATATTAGTTAAGACAGACTTTTCTGCAGGTATTTGTATGGTAAATTTTGCTCCCCCGGAAGGATTATTTTCAAGCTTGATGGAACCATGGTGCGCTTTAATAAAACCTTTAGCTATTGATAGTCCCAGTCCGGTTCCTCCTGTAATGGAATTGGGCAGCCGGTAAAATTTGTCGAATACCTGTTCTAACTTATCTTCCGGAAAACCCGGACCTGTATCCTTGATATCTATTTTGAAGCCGGCTTCGGTCAAGTCTGTAGCTATTGTGATTTCGGTTCCACGTGGCGTGTATTCGAGGGCATTATGTATAATATTGTGAACCACCTGTTCGAGAAGTATTCCATCAACCCTGAACAGAGGGAGGCCTTCTGTAGCCGAAAATATTACCCGATGGGAAGAACTCCTATTGTTCTCAATAACAGTATGGATTATTTCATTGATGTCGTACCAATCGAGTTGTAATTTAAGAAAATCAGACTCGAGACGGCTCATGCTGAGCAGATTGTTAACCTGCCTGTGGAGACGGTTACCGGCAAGATCTAACTCGTTGTACAATTCTTTCTTATTAATTTCAGAGATCCTGCCGGAGTTCATTTTTAGGGTATCTACAGCTCCTATTATGGTCGAAATCGGCGTCTTCAACTCGTGCGAGAGAGAGTTAAGCAGCGTATTATAGAGGTGAAGCGTCTTTTCCCGTTCCTTTCGTTGCCGGGCCACAGCTTCTAATTTTCTGAGGCGGGAAGTAAAGACAGCATTGATTACAGCGATCACAAAGTACATTAAGAAAAGTAGCGCATCCTGTGGAGTGGTAATATTGAAAGTTGCCTTTGGCTGTATGAACAAGAAATTCCACATCAAAGCACTCAAAATTGCAACAGTGACAATAGGTAAAGTGTTGAGGAACATGGCCAGAATAGATACCGCAAGGAGCAGAATGAGGGCCACAACATGATAACCTATTATGTCACTAAAGAGAAAACAAATGAAGGAAATAAATAAAATACTGCCAATCCCTACAAGGTACTGCAGCCATAAATTGTTCTCGATTTTCTTGAATAGTTTCACCTCTGGAAGGCAAAGATAAGGTGCTTGAGCAACCTTCCAATGTAGTACTTCAAAAAATCTGGGTTTCACTGTACAGAACAGACCACAATATTTTTTTTCA
>CAYLZB010000170.1:0-4561 GCA_964388165.1 uncultured Flavobacteriaceae bacterium
TTGACAGCATTTACACCGGGTCAATTTCCGATCCGCAGTTTAGGGACATATATGCTCCAGTCGACGGATTTGTGATCAATGGAGGAGTAAAAATCAATTTATAAGACATTTCTATTTATTTTGGGCTAAAGCCCTTGACCTCTATACTCTTTTGGTCCAGTGGCTGAAGCCACTGGCAATTCATTGTCTTTTTGCTTTTTTTGAATGTCATTTGAGTATTGAAAATAATTTTTAGGCTAAAGCCCAGGGAGTGATATATTTAGTCCACTGCCTTTAGGCAAAGGCAGTTCAGATTTATTTCCATGAATAAAGCCAGTGTGAATTAAAAATGAATTGCCTCCGGCTTTAGCCGGAGAATTAATTAAAAAAACAGGCATGGGCTTTAGCCCAAATTGTGCAGGAAGACAGCTAATTGATGTAAATTAGGGAACAAAGTAAGAGTATGCAACAGCAGAAATACAAAAAGAGACTTCATTACGCGCTGATCCTAAGTTTTATCACCATTGGTTATAATCTAATAGAAGGAGGTGTTTCCACCTTTTTTGGAGCCAGTGATGAAACTTTGGCACTTTTCGGATTCGGTCTTGATAGTTTTGTGGAGGTGCTTTCCGGAGTTGGAATAGCGCATATGATCTACAGGATGAAGAGACACCCTGTAGTAGAACGCGACAGCTTTGAGGTAACGGCGTTAAAAGTTACAGGAACTGCATTGTATATTCTCGCTGCCGGACTTGTATTGGGAGCTGTACTTGCGATGATCAACAGATCTGAACCCGAAACTACTCTTGCAGGAATCATCGTCGCCCTTATATCTATTCTCACGATGTACTTTTTGTACAGGGAGAAGATGAAGGTGGGAGAGAAGCTGGACAGTCAACCTATAATTTCAGATGCTAAATGTACCAAGACCTGCTTTTACCTTTCTTTTATTCTTCTGGCCTCCAGTGTACTTTATGAGCTATGGCAGATCCCATATGTTGATGCCCTGGGAAGTATAGGAATTGCCTGGTATGCGTGGAAGGAAGGAAAGGAAGCTTTTGACAATGCAAGGACCAAGAGCTTGAGTTGTAGTAGTGATTGTTGTTAAGAAGTATTTAGTATAGAGAATTGAGTATTGAGATTTTTGGGCTAAAGCCCCTGGTCTGATCCCTTTAATCAGCTGCCTGAACTCTAAAAGGTTGGGCTAAAGCCCTAATTATATTGTTCTCTCAATCCAGTGGCTGAAGCCACTGACAATTCAATGTTTGGATAAATAAATAAGATTATCCTCTCCCCAGCCTCTCTCCAGAGGAGAGGGAGCTTTTTTCAATTGAAACCAAATTATGAATTGCCTCCGGCTTTAGTCGGAGGTTAATAAAGCAGAGAATTATTGGGCTTTAGCCCAACAAAAAGAGGTTCCAAAAATAACATTTTTGGAACCTCTTTTTTTATTAATCCTGCAAGATCTAAGATCTCACATCTCATATCTAACATCTATTCTACATTTCATCCCCAAAAAAGATAGCATTCATCAACAGCTTATTCGTGCCATACCAAAAGGCTCTAAAATTAGTGTTGTCTGTGAATAGAATAACATTTCCTCTTCCCATGGAATTGTGCTTGAATGGTACAGTTCCCGGAAGCAACTCCAGATTTTCTTCGCTGATGTACCCGCTTAAAAGTGGTTTTTCAGTGTACTTTAAAGGGTTCTTATAAGAAGTAGAGTCGGCTTCAACAAATAAAGTAGTGTCTCTAAAAAGGGCAATTTTATCATCTTTATATCCAAAGTTGATGGGGTGGGAGCGATCTTGTTTTGCTTCAAAAATAGCTCCGCCAATTCCCTGTGCACCTCTAAAATCCTGTCGCTGCTCAAAAGTGACATTTTTAGCCTGTACTTCATTTTCTTTAAATTCCAGGTCAAGGAATTCATTTTTATCCAGCCAATTAGCAGCGTTTTTGTAACCGATCAATGTTCCGCCGCGGCGAACCCACTCTTTCAGCTTTTCAGCTTCATCTTTTCCCAGCGCACTGCTCCAGGAGTTGGAAAGGATAATATCTGTATATCGGCTAAGGTCGGCCCTGGAGAAATTAGACAGGTCAAGTTTAGTGATCTTCATGTCGTATCGCTGGTCGAACAGGTGCCAGATCTCTCCTGCATCATAAGGAGTAATGCCATCGCCGACCAAAAGCGCTACTTTTTGCGGTTCCAGAGCCCTGAATTGATTGCTTCCAAGATTAACTCCTCCCGTAAGCCCTGTGTCGGCTGCAGAGATCTCCACATGTGAATCTTTGGATACCTCTCTAAGGAATGCATAGATCTCATCGGTATTCATCTTTTGATTTTGAGCCGGGATGAGTATGGTGCCGTAGTCATACCTTTTATTTCCTGCGCTAAAGGGTTGCATTGCTACTTTGGCGCGGAGTCCTTTGTTGAGGATCTCGTTCAAAGCTTTTGGTGCCTCATAAGGATGCCATTCCATGACATAGGCGTATTCGCTTTTTTCAGGAAGATCAACTTTAGGCCTTGTAAGGCTGTCGATCTTTTGTCCCGCCACCTGCAACTTCGCTTCATCTGTAAAATCCAGATTGAAGGCCAGTGGAAAGGACCAGGCTGAAATATCATAGAAAAGGCTGTCCTGAAATTCTGTTCTTCTCTCGAACATTGCTTCTAAAAGTCGCTGATGTTTTTGCTTTTTTGGCACCACATAACTGCTGCCGGGCTTAAAGGTTTTCCCATTCTGGCTGAATTCATTCTGTAATTCGTGCAGTTCAATTTTGTGACGCTTAAGGATTTCGGCTAAATGATAAGCTGAAGATGCATCTTTACTGTTTCCGAAGACGTAAGCTCCTTTTTCCGCTTCTTTCCGCGCGTTCTGATAGAAATCTCTTTGGTAATTCAGCAGTTTTACCCGCATTTCTTTAGCAGCCTCCAGGGTGGAAAGTGCAGCTGTAAATTGGTTGCGGATAGTAAAAGGAAAGGTAAGGATCCCATTGTCGGTTTCCTGGGCATGTCCGCGGGAGCTTCCCTGCTCAAAGAGGATTCCGATACTACCCTGGATATCAGGAAAGGTGGAACCTTTACCATAGTAGAAATCGTCATAATTTTCTTCTGAATAGTAGAGGGAACCAATGTTGTCCAGTGCGGCAGCGTGGTAGGTCCCAATTTCCTTGGTAAGTTCCTGGTTGAGTCCCGGGGTAAGCGGATGGGTTCTCGAAGGAATTCCCGGTTGAAAGAAAAAGGAGGAGTTGGAACCCATTTCGTGGTGATCTGTCAGGATGTTTGGATACCACTTGTGGAAGGTCTCGATCCTTGCACGGCTTTCGGGCAGCTGTACCGGGAGCCAGTCACGATTCATGTCAAACCAGTAATGGTTGGTCCTTCCTCCGGGCCATACCTCATCGTACTCGCGATCCTGCGGATCGGGATTAATATTTTCACTCTTATTGGTATTCGCCCAATAGGCGAAGCGTTGCAAACCATCGGGATTAAAAACAGGATCAAAAAGAATAATGGTATTCTTCAAAAGCTCGTCAATTTCAGGACCTTCGGCTGCGGCCAGGTAATATGCAGCTAAAAGTCCGGCGTTAGCGCCACTGGCTTCATTTCCGTGGATAGAGAAACCCTGGTTCACCACGATAGGCATTTCAGCAGTATTGAGGTTCTCAGAACCCGGTTCTGTAAGAGCCACATGTTGCTTTCTTATCTCCTCCAGGTTTTGGTGGTTCTCTTCCGAAGTTATTGTTAGAAGGATCAATGGCCTTCCCTCAAAAGTTCGACCGCGATCCTCCAGATTTATTCGGGGAGAAGCTTTGGCTAAAGCTCTCATGTAATTCAGGATCTGGTCATGGCTCGCATGCCATTCTCCAGGAATGTAACCCAGGACATCCTGGGGTTTTGGAATTTCAGGATTATAAGTAACATCCTGCGGCAGATAATAGGAGAGGTCGAGCTCCTCCTGTGCCAGGAGGTTAAAATTCAGGAAAAAAAGAAGGGCAAAAATAATGGGTCTCATAAATGGCATTTTTGGCACCCCAATATAAAAAAACCGTCCGGATTGCTCGGGACGGTTATATACTGGAGTGTAGATTTGTTATATATCTTCGAAGCTTATATCTGTAAAGGCAGCGGCAGATGGAGCAGCGGTTGCTTCAGTCTTCTTTTCCTCTTCCTCTTCGTATTCCTTCTTGAAGTTCTTTTGATGACGCTCGCTGATCACTTCTTCTCCTTTTTCGTCCAGAATGTAATCTGTCATCTCCTGCAGGATCTCATTAAAACCGGCAAAATCTTCTTTGTAAAGGTAGATCTTATGCTTCTTGTAGTGGAAAGATCCGTCTTCATTGGTGAATTTTTTACTCTCGGTAATCGTAAGGTAATAATCGTTAGCCTTAGTCGCCCTAACATCAAAGAAATAGGTGCGTCTTCCGGCTCTCAAGACCTTGGAAAAAATCTCTTCTTTTTCAATCGTTCCATTGTCGCTCATAATCAATTTATCTTTTACGGTTTGTAAATCATAGGTTCAAAAATCTAAAAAAAATTAACATTCCGCAACAAATTTTTACATTTCTTTTTCACTCAGTTGTT
>CAYLZB010000171.1:0-4392 GCA_964388165.1 uncultured Flavobacteriaceae bacterium
CTGGTGCAAATTTACCACATAGTCAACACCCTCTATAATTTCCTTACTTATCTGTCCAAAAGTTTCGGGTGTGGGTTGCCCACTTAAGTTAGCAGAAGTTGAAACCAGCGGCCTCTTTAATTTCCTGATAAGCTTTTGGCAAAATTCATCCTTCGTCACCCTAATCCCAAGCGTGTTATCTGCACCCACTAAATTCTCGGCTACACGTATGGGCTGGTCGTACACGATGGTGGTAGGTTTGGCAGTATATTTAAGAATATCATAAGCTACTTCGGGCACATCTTCCACGTACTGGTTCAGCATTTTAAAATCAGATACCAGGCAGATCAATGCTTTCTCTTCACTTCTTTTCTTTAAGGCAAAGATCTTGTCTATAGCCTCTGCATTCGTGGCATCACATCCAATTCCCCAAACCGTATCTGTAGGATAAAGTATTATTCCGCCTCTTTTTAGAACATTATAGGCATTGTTGATTTCTTCAGTGTAATCTCCCATTTAGTACTGTTTTATAGATCTCCAGTGTCTTCCCGGCCATGATCCTGCTCGTGAAGTTTTGCAATAATTTTTCCCTGGAAATTTTTGCAAAGTTCGGGATTACCTGCGGATTTTCAAGCAAAAACAACAGGTTTTCGCCTAATCCAATATGATCATAAGGATCGTTCAAAAGGCCGTTCACCCTGTTTTCAATAATTTCAGAGATTCCTCCTACATTGGTGCTCACTACCGGCACATTGTAATAGAAGGATTCGTAGATCACCTGCGGAATTCCCTCATTTTCTGAAGTGAGGAGCATGACGTCAAATTGCGGAATTAAAGCTGAAGCTTCAGGAATATAACCTGAAAAGAAAATATGATCTTCCAGTCCCAGTTCCTTTACAAGCTTTTTCAGATCTTCGGTTCTACGGCTGAAGTTCCCTATCTGAACAAAATATAACTGCTTCCGGTTTTTGCGGTTCACGAGGTGATCTGCAGTGCGAATAAAGGTTTCGAGGTGCTTGGCCTCAATATGGTTGGCAATATTACCAATAATGGTAGCACCTTCCGGAAGGTTGAACTTTGTCCTTATCGAAAAAGGGGATCTTTCGGCCTTGTTGTCCAGCCTCGTACCGTGATAGATCACCTCCATCCTTCCACCACAGGTGATAGTTTGGGAACTTATCTCTTTTGTAGCTTCAGAAACACAAAGAATTTTCCTGATCTTTGGGTAGTTGTACTTGAACAACGTCTGCCGTCTGGGCCTTATGGGGAAAGAGGTCTTTTTACTCAGAATAAAAGGGGGCAGGGCAGCAAAATGATCGGCCATAACAGCCAGGGTAAGGGCTGTACTGTCGTGGATATGAAGCAGGTCAAATTTTTGCTTTTTGCAGAGGTTGGCTAGTTTCAGCACGAACCTTGGGTCCATTTTATTGGCCAGTGGTGCCGTGATCACCTTTTGCCCCTGAGTTTGAAGTCGCTGATGAAGCATTCCGCCACTAACACAAAAGACTGCATTCTTCACGTCTTCCTTCAGCTCAAAGCACAGGTTTTCAAGGTGGTTTTCACCGCCTCCCCAATTTTGTGCTGCCGAAAGATGTAGGATCTTCATTCGTTCTTTTGATGCAGAAATCTGTCGCTTTTGTATTTAATTTAAAACCGGAAGAAAGACCTTCAGAATTAAATTCTCCTCTTTTTTTACAGGGCCTAAAATTACTGGATTAATTTCAAAGAAAGGAGGAATGGTAAATAAAACCTGCAGGATTGGAGTGCCAAAAATGAGCTTTTAAAATGACATTTTTGGAGGCTTAAACATTAAAGCAATTTCTTCCAAACGAAAACCTTTACCTTTGTTCTTGAAGATCGGTATCTCTATGAAAGTATTACATGTTTCGGGTGCCCGCAGCTGGGGTGGTAATGAGCAGCAGTTAATGTATCTCATCGATGAGCTGGATAAGCTGGGGGTGGAGCAGGTACTTTTTTGCTATGGAAATACTCCTCTTGAAAAAGCAGCGGCTTCACATCCAATTAAGATCTGGTCCATAGCAAGGGAAAAGCCATTTTCTGCAGCTTATAGAAGAGAATTTCGGGAGGTCCTAAATAAGGAAAATATCGAGCTTATACATTTACATACCAGTGATTCGGTTACCGGTTTTGTGGTTACAGATATTCTAAGATCAACCGGCGTCCCGACTGTTTTTGCCAAAAAGGGGGTAAGGGAAAAGAACAGCGCGCTTAGTAAGTTCAAATACAATTACAAAAACATTGACCGCATCATTGTCATTTCTGAATATGTGAGGGAAAATTTTAAAACTGTTCTTAAGCCAAAGAACCATAAAAAAATGGTCACGGTCTATAACGGAATTAAGGTTCCCACGGCATCGGTTGAAGCAGAATTCAGCCTGAGGGAAAAACTTGAACTACAAGAAGAAAAGATTTTATTTGGAAACATAGCTAACCATACCAGGGCAAAAGATCTCATGACGCTCATAAAAGCCGTTGATCTCCTTCTTAAAAAAGGAGTGCAGAATTTTCACGTGGTACAAATGGGTTCTCCTTCCAAATTAACTCCCGAATTTGAAAAAGCGGTGAAAGATCTTGAAATCGGTTCTCATTTTACTTTTCTCGGGTTTGTAGCAAATGCAGTTTCCTTTATGCCGCAGTTGGATGCGCTGGTAATAAGTTCTAAGCGGGAAGGAGGTCCTTCTTCCCTCATGGAAGCCTTCTCAAGAAAAACTCCCGTGATCTCCACTAAGGTAGGAGTGGTAGAGGAGGTGATAGAAAACGGCAAGAACGGATTTTACGTTCCTATAGAAGATCCTGAAGCCCTGGCACAAAGTATGGCCGAATTCATTAATAATCCGGCACTGGCTCATCAATTTGCAGAGAAATCCTTTGAGAAATTTCAGAACTCCTTTACTGCAGAGCATTTGGGGAAGAACACTTATGAGGTTTACCGGGAATTATTGAATTCTAAAAAGAATCTGGTTCATTAGATGAAGACTGCACTTCTCATATCTACTTATAATTGGCCCGAAGCGCTGCGTCAGGTCCTTAACAGTGTATTGAAACAATCCCAGTTGCCCGATGAGATCCTCATAGCCGATGATGGTTCGGGGGAAGAGACAGCCACAGTCATCAAGAATTTCAAGAAGAAAAGCCGGGTTACAGTGTCCCATTTTTGGCAGGAGGACCAGGGCTTCAGGAAGTCGGCAGTATTGAATCAAGCTATAGCAGGAACCGGTGCAGACTATATTCTGCAAATTGACGGAGATTGTATCATGCATCCCGACTTTGTGCGGGATCATTTTTCCGGAGCCAAAAAAGGAGTGTTTCTCTTCGGCTCAAGAGTGAACATCAAGCCTTCGGCTGTCGAAAAAGTACTTCAGAAGGAATCAACAAAATTCTCTGTACTCTCTTCTGACATTAAGAATAAGAGCAGGAATATTAGGATCCCGATATTGCAGAAACTCTATAAACCTTCTTCAGAATTTTCAGGTAAGACCAGGGGCTGTAATTTGTCGTACTGGCGCAGTGACTTTATAGCTGTAAATGGTTATGATGAGACAATGGAAGGATGGGGTAGAGAAGATTCGGAATACGTGATAAGGCTTTTGAACAACGGAGTGGAAGGAAAAAGGTTGAGGTACGGCGGAATTGTCTATCATATCCACCACGTTGAGAAATCCCGGGAATTCCTGGAGCGAAATACCGAGATCCAGGAAAAGACCATTCGTGAAAAAAAGATATGGTGCGAAGCCGGCATCGATAAATACCTGAAGACCTGATGAAGCTTGTTATCTCAGAAAATTTCAGAGGTTCCGAAAAGGAGATCAGGGAGATCCTTGCGAATTTTAATGAGCGGGGGGAACAACTGGGGAGCGGAGCCAGGAATAAGATCAGGTTGTTCGATCTGGAGGGCCTAACTGTGAATGTCAAAAGTTTCAAAGTCCCCAATGCAGTGAATAAGATCGCGTACAGGTTTTTCAGGAGATCAAAAGCGGAGAGGTCTTATAACTATGCCCAGAAATTGCTGGAAAAAGGAATTGGCACTCCGCGACCTGTTGCCTATGCCGAAGAAACTTCCGGAGTTTCATTTAAGAGAAGTTTTTATATCAGTGAGCATTTAAAATACGATCTCACCTATCGCGAGCTTGTCCAACAATCTGATTATCCTCAAAGAGAAGAGATCCTCAGGGCTTTTACCCGCTTTACCTTCGAACTGCATGAAAAGGGTGTGGAGTTCCTGGATCATTCGCCGGGGAACACACTGATCCAGGTTGAAGAAAATAACTTCCGATTCTTCCTGGTCGATCTGAACAGAATGAACTTCAAGGACCTGACCTTTGAAGAGCGGATGAAGAATTTTTCAAGGCTTACCCCGAGAAAGGAAATGGTAAGGACCATGGCTTCAGAATA
>CAYLZB010000172.1:0-4379 GCA_964388165.1 uncultured Flavobacteriaceae bacterium
AGCGAGACGAAACAGATGTTCGCCGGGAAACCGGAAGCCTGGTCGGTGGATAGGAAATGGATGAGCGAGTAAAAGGGTTGCGGATTGCCAGTTGCGGGTTGCGGGTTGAAAAAGAGGCAATAGCCAAAACTTTAAAGTTGCAGGTTTCATGTTGCAGGTTTGAAAAAAATCATGAGTCAAGAATCAGGACTTTTGTGCAATTTGTCATTCCGACAGAGAATTTACCTTCGGGAGAAGGTAAGTGCGACGAGGAATCTCTTTAAGGATGAGAGTCAAGATTCAAGAGTCAAGAACCAAGACTTAAAAAGTTGCGGGTTGGGGGTTGCGGGTTTAAGGTTCATAATGTAGATAAATATTAAATATCCAATAATCAATATTCAATTTTGTTAGCTGTTTTAAAAAAAGAAATAAACTCATTCTTCGCCTCTCCCATCGGCTATCTGGTCATTGGACTGTTTTTGGTGGTGAATGGGCTGTTCCTTTGGGTCTTTAAGGGAGAGTACAACATCCTGGACAGCGGTTTTGCCAGTCTGGAACCGTTTTTTACACTGGCACCGTGGATCTTCCTGTTCCTCATCCCCGCGATCACCATGAAGAGCTTTTCCGAAGAGATAAGACAGGGGACTTTAGAGTTACTGCTCACAAAACCTCTCAGTACTGTTCAGCTGGTGCTGGGGAAATACCTGGGGGCTCTTTCTTTGATCCTCCTCGCACTATTACCGACCTTGCTCTATGTGGTGGCGATCTATTACCTGGGGCAAAATGAAGGAAATCTGGACAGCGGGGTCATTCTCGGATCTTATTTCGGACTCATTTTTCTGGGTGCCTGCTATGCAGCGATCGGGATCTTTGCTTCCATCTTGTCGCCAAACCAGATCGTTTCTTTTATCCTGGCCATTTTCCTTTGCTTTATCGCCTACTTTGCTTTTGAAGCCCTTGCCAATCTCAACCTGTTTAGCAGTGGCGTATTTGGTATTGAGGACCTGGGACTGGACGCACATTATGAAAGCATTAGCCGCGGAATCATAGACACCAGGGATATCATCTATTTTCTCAGCTTTATTTTTCTTTTCCTGGCGCTAACGAACTTTAGTCTCTCATCTAAAAGAACCGGTAAAAGATGAGGCTCCAAAAATCCCATTTTAAGAAGATAATTATTCTACTGCTTGCTTTGGTAGCAGTCAATGTCCTCTCCTACAACTTCTTTGAAAGGTTTGATCTCACGGCCGATAAGCGCTATACGCTTTCTGAAGCTTCGGAAACTATTGCGGAAAAGGCAGATTCTCCACTCATCATCGACATTTTTCTTGAAGGGGAATTTCCTCCGGAATTCCGCCGGCTGCAGGTGGAGACGCGGCAACTGCTGGAGGAATTTGCTGCGGTCAACCCTAATATCAACTTCAGGTTTATTGATCCGCTGGAGGAAGGCGGGAACGCCAATGAGATCGCGACCCAGTTCTATGAAATGGGGATGACCCCGGCGCGGATCAATGTCGTGGAGAACGGCCGCACCAGCGAAGCCATCATCTTTCCATGGGCTATGGTCAACTATGGGAATAGAACAGTCAGCGTTCCTTTACTGAAGAACCAGCTGGGTGCAACTACCGAAGATCGTGTGGCTGCATCTGTCCAACAACTGGAATACGCCTTTGCCGATGCCTTTTCAAAGCTGCTGGAGCCAAAGCGGAAAAAGATAGCCGTTATGCGCGGCAACGGCGAACTCGAAGACAGGTACATAGCCGATTTCGTGAGAAGCATTCAGGAGTATTATTACATAGCGCCGTTTACCCTGGATTCTGTCGCTGCAGATCCGCAGGGAACGCTGGAGCAACTCAAGGAGTATGACCTGGTGATCGAGGCCAAACCCACAGAACCTTATACCGAAGCTGAGAAGCTGGTACTGGACCAATATCTCATGCACGGTGGTAAACAACTTTGGCTCATAGAACATGCAGCCATGGAAACCGACAGCCTGTTCACTCCTGCGGGTAGTGCCTTTGCAATTCCCAGGGACCTGAACCTGGGTGATTATTTCTTTAAATACGGGCTGCGAATTAATCCGGCACTGGTAAAGGATCTTTATTCTGCTCCAATAGTGCTGGCCAGTGGCAGCGGGAACAACGCGCAGTTCAACCCTTATCCCTGGTTCTATTATCCACTTTCCTCCTCTCCTATCCCACATCCGGTGGTCAACAATCTGGAGGCAGTGAAATTCGAATACGCGAGCCCCATTGACACTCTCAAAAATGATATAAATAAAACAGTTTTGCTCTCTACTTCTCCGCGATCTCAGGTTGTGGGACTTCCGCGGCAAATAAGCCTGGAAGAGATCTCGGCAGAACCCGATCTTTCAGAATATACTGCAGGGGAAATTCCGCTGGCCGTGATGCTGGAAGGGGAATTCAGTTCGGTGTATGAGAACCGGATCCCGCCTTTTGAGCCGAAGAACTTCCGAAGCAAAAGTAAAGAGACAAAAATGCTGGTCATAAGTGACGGGGATGTGGTGAAAAACCAGTTGCAGCGGGGCGAACCACTGGAGCTTGGCTTTGACCGTTATACCGGCACCAGTTATGGCAACAGGGAGTTCATGCTGAATGCCGTGAACTACCTGCTGGACGATACCGGTCTTATCAACATCCGCAGCAAGGAGGTGAAAATTGCCTTTTTGGATATGGAGGAAGTTGAAGATAACAGGGGCTTCTGGCAGGTGATGAATATACTGCTTCCGCTGGGGCTGCTGGCTTTGTTTGCGGGGCTTTTCAGCTATTACCGAAAGAAAAAATATATCAGGAAGTAAGAGTTGAGCTTTCAGCTTCCGCAGAAACCGGGGTTTATTAACAATTCCGAAGCATTTAAAAATATAAGGTGCTAAAAATCACATTTTTGGAAGGTATTTTTGAGATTCTGCTGTTAATAAAAAACAAGCCGCGTTTCCTGACTTTTTGAATGATTAAGATATATTTGTATCACGATTAACTTATTACGAAGCCAATGAAATTTATTGTATCAAGCACTTATTTGCTGAAACAGCTACAAATACTCGGGGGAGTGATCAACAACAACAACACCCTTCCCATCCTGGATAACTTCCTTTTCGAACTGAATCAAGATGAACTTACGGTTTCTGCGTCTGACCTGGAGACTACCATGTCGGCCAAACTTACCGTAGAATCTGATTCTGAAGGAAAAATAGCCGTTCCGGCGAGGCTTTTACTGGAGACCTTAAAGACGTTTCCGGAGCAGCCGCTTACCTTCGTAGTAGAGGATAACAATACCATCGAACTTAGCTCCAACCACGGGAAATACGCCCTTGCCTATGCCGGCGGGGAGGAATTCCCGAAAGCGGTAAGCCTTGAGGAGCCAAGCAGCACCACCATACAGGGAGATGTGCTGGCAACCGCCATCAGCAAGACCATTTTTGCTTCGGGGAACGATGACCTAAGGCCTGTAATGAGCGGTGTTTTCTTCCAGTTCACGCCGGAGAACCTCACCTTTGTAGCGACCGATGCTCATAAGCTGGTAAAGTATTCCCGCAACGATATTTCAGCTTCTCAAACGGCAGAATTCATCATGCCTAAAAAGCCTTTGAACCTGTTGAAGGGAATCCTTAGCGGAAGTGATTCTGATGTGCTTATTGAGTACAATGATTCCAACGCCCGCTTCACTTTTGAAGATACAACGCTGGTTTGCCGACTTATAGACGGAAAATACCCGAACTACGAGGCGGTGATCCCAAAAGAGAATCCGAATAAACTGGTCATCGACCGCGGACAATTCCTGAGCTCTGTAAAAAGGGTTTCGATTTTCTCAAATAAAACAACGCACCAGGTACGCCTGAAGATCGCCGGAGCCGAGCTGAATATTTCTGCCGAAGATGTAGATTATAGCAACAAAGCCGAAGAGCGTCTTACCTGTTCTTACCAGGGTGATGATATGCAGATAGGTTTCAACTCGCGTTTCCTGACCGAAATGCTTTCCAACCTGAACGCGAATGAAGTGCAGCTGGAAATGAGCCTGCCAAACCGTGCAGGGATCCTTACTCCTGTTGACGGACTGGACGAAGGAGAAAAGGTGACGATGCTGGTGATGCCGGTAATGTTGAACAATTAAGGCTTTCGCCTTAATTGTAGACCGCTGCGCTGTTAGATATTAGATATTAGATCGCTGCCTTTGGCAGCTGTTAGATTAGGTATAAAACCTCTGAAAAATGACATTTTTCAGAGGTTTTTTGTTTTACCTTCTAGTTCCTTCCCCTCCTTCGGAGGGGTGGCCGAAGGTCGGGGGGGCTGTCTGAGAATTCTATCGCCCCTACAGGGATCTTGCTTAAAACTCTCAAAAATCCCGGGGTTGCACCCCAGCCTGCAGAAGTTTCGACCTTA
>CAYLZB010000173.1:0-4373 GCA_964388165.1 uncultured Flavobacteriaceae bacterium
TTATAAAGATAGCTCTGCAATATGATCGTCGCGCTTATCTCGTCCACAAGGGCTTTGTTTTGCCGCTGTTTCTTTTTGAGTCCGCTGTCGATCATGGATTGGAATGCCATTTTTGATGTGAAACGTTCGTCCACTCTTTCGAGCTTCATTTCCGGAAAAATTTCATTGAACTTCTTAAGGAACTCCTGAATATTTACTTCACTGCCCGAAGCGGTGTTGTCCATTTGTTTAGGTTCCCCTAACAGCACAAGTTCCACATTCTCTTCGGCAAAATATTTCTTCAGGAAAGGCATGAGCTCGGCAGTGGGAACTGTGGTAAGGCCCGAAGCTATGATCTGTAGCTCATCGGTAACCGCAATTCCGGTGCGTTTGGTGCCGTAATCTAATGCCAGTATTCTTCCCATAATTTGGCGCCAAAGATACGCCATAATTCGTGAAGGAAAAAAACTGCTCCGGTACAGGCTTGAGCGGCAAGGGTTCGGCTAATTTCGGCTAAATGTTTTACCTTCGCGCTTCCGGAAGTCTGCCCGATCAAAGACAAAAAGGCGGCTTATAATTCGATCTGTACATTACAGATCTTTAGAACCTGAAATACTATAAAAATGAAAAATCTTCAAGAGATCATAGAGAAAGCCTGGGACAACAGGGAACTTCTCAATAAAACTGAAACCACAGATGCAATTCGGGAGGTCATCGACCTGCTCGACAGCGGAAAACTCCGCGTTGCAGAACCTACAGCCGATGGTTGGCAGGTGAACGAATGGGTAAAAAAGGGCGTGGTACTTTATTTTCCCATTCAGAAAATGGAAACCCTGGAAGCCGGGATCTTTGAATATCATGATAAGATTCCGCTAAAGAAAGGTTATAAAGAAAAAGGCATTAGGGTAGTACCGAATGCTGTTGCCAGACACGGAGCATATATTTCCGGCGGGGTCATTATGATGCCGAGTTATGTGAATATTGGTGCTTATGTGGATGAAGGGACTATGGTAGACACCTGGGCCACTGTTGGAAGCTGCGCGCAAATTGGAAAAAACGTGCACTTGAGCGGCGGAGTAGGAATTGGAGGAGTACTTGAACCTTTGCAGGCTGCACCTGTCATTATTGAAGATAATGCCTTTCTTGGATCAAGAAGTATCGTTGTTGAAGGGGTAAAAGTAGAGAAGGAAGCTGTTCTTGGAGCTAATGTGGTATTGACTGCCTCAACAAAAATCATCGATGTAACCGGGGATGAGCCGGTTGAGATGAAAGGCATAGTTCCCGCACGTTCGGTGGTGATCCCGGGAAGTTACACCAAAAAATTCCCTGCAGGAGAATACCAGGTGCCATGTGCGTTGATCATTGGTAAAAGAAAAGAGAGCACAGACAAGAAAACTTCTTTGAACAACGCTCTGAGAGAGCACAACGTAGCGGTTTAAATTTAAATTAGAATCTGAAACAAGTTCAGGTTAAAGCCAATCCGGCTTATTCAACAGTCTCACTCTAAGGGCTTATGAAAATACTTGTGATACAGCAGAAAATGATAGGGGATGTACTTACGTCCTCTATTCTTTTTAGTGCCCTGAGACAAAAATATCCCACAGCCCTGCTTCACTATCTCATTCACCGGCACACGGCAGCCGTGGTGGAGCACAATCCATTTATTGATGAACTCATTCTGTTCGACCCAAAAGTTGATCAAAAACCTGCCGCTTTTTTCACCTTTTTGAAGAGCATACGAAATCAGGATTATGATGTGGTGATCGACGTTTATTCCAAGATCAACACGGCCCTGATCACAAGATATTCGGGCGCAAAAGTTAGGATCTCTTATGATAAATGGTACACCAGGAAAGCCTATACCCACACTTTCAGGAACAAAAAGAAAGCTGAAACAAATGCCGGACTGGCAATAGAGAATCGCATGCAGCTCCTGCAGGCTTTGTCGCCCGACTTTCCTGTGGAGATCAAACCGAAGATCTATTTGACTTCAGAAGAAAAAGAAGCAGCAAAGATAAGACTGGAAGCCGACGGGATCTCCCTTGAGAAACCCCTTATCATGTGCGGGATCCTGGGAAGTTCAGCTACAAAGACCTATCCCCTGCCCTATATGGCACAGGTTTTGGATTTCATAGTAGAAAAAACAGGAGCTCAATTGTTGTTCAATTATATTCCAAAGCAAGTAGAAGATGCGGGTAAGCTTTACGACCTGTGCAGTCCCGAAACTCAAAAGCATATCTTTTTTGACATTTTTGGAACCTCATTAAGAGATTTCATGGCCATCACTTCCTATTGTGATGCATTGATAGGAAACGAAGGCGGAGCAGTGAATATGGCCAAAGCACTACAAGTGCCTACATTCGCTATTTTCTCACCGCAGATCAAAAAAGAGAACTGGAGCATCTACGAAGATGACACTAAGAATGTTTCTGTACACCTTCGGGATTTCAAACCGGTTGAACTTCAAGGACTTTCTACTTCAGAAATAACAAAAAAAGCGCCGCAATTCTATGAACTGCTGGCTCCAAACCTTATATTCGCAAAACTGAAACCGTTCCTTGAAACGGTCACAGCACCAAAAATCGACAAATGAAAATAGTTATCCTGGCAGCAGGAATAGGTTCCAGACTCGGCAATCCATTTCCAAAGCCACTTACGCCCCTCAAAGACGGAAGAAGTATTATGGAAAGGCAGGTAGAGAGCCTTTCAGACATCTTTTCTGAACATGACATCAATATAGTGGTAGGTTTCAAAAAGGACCTCATCATGGAGCGTTTTCCTGATCTCACCTATATCTATAATCAATTTTTCGATTCAACGAATACCTCTAAAAGTCTGCTGAAAGCCTTAAAGAAGAACCGGAAGGAAGATGTACTCTGGCTCAATGGAGATGTGATCTTCGAACCTGAAATTTTTGAGATCCTTGGCGAGGAGATCGCTGCGGGAAATTCTTTCGTTTCCGTCAACACCAGTCGCGTAGCCGAAGAGGAAGTGAAATACACCCTCAAAAATGGCACTATTGAAGAGCTTTCCAAAACTGTTAAGAACGGGTTGGGTGAAGCTGTCGGAATAAATTTTGTCTCCGCCAAAGATGTGCCTGTTTTGATCGAGCATCTTGAAAAATGTAACGACAATGATTACTTCGAACGCGGAATAGAAACTGCAATTCAAGAGGCGGGAATTAAAGTCAAGGCAGTAGATATCTCCAACTACCGCTGCATGGAAGTAGATTTTGAAGAGGACCTCGCGGCCGCAAACCTAATCTTCGAAGCATGAAATTCATCCTGTTCTGCCAAAATCCTTATGCCTTCGGAATAATGGAGCCCATCATGCAGGTTCTAAAGCAGACCAATGATGAATATCTCTGGTTCTTAACAGAGAGACTTAAAGGGAAATTCCCTTTTCCCGATGAGCCTCACACTTATGATCTGGAAGAGATCGTGGCCTGGGAAAGTGATGCCATTCTCTGTCCCGGAAATGAAGTTCCACATTACCTGCGCGGCGTAAAAGTGCAGATCTTCCACGGACTTGCGGGGGAGAAAAAAGGACATTTCAGGATAAGACACTATTTTGATCTATACCTCACTCAGGGGCCGTATTTTACACGGAAGTTTAGAAGGCTTAAGCGTCGCCACCGCAATTTTGAAGTGGTGGAAACCGGGTGGCCCAAACTGGATGTCTATGCCCACAATGCTGAAAAATACGAAGCTGAGAAAGAGGCACTTTTGAAGAAACACGGGGCCGAAAACCTCATTTTATACGCCCCTACTTTTTCTCCTTCCCTCACCTCTGCCCCACACCTTTTAGATGAAATCAGGGAGCTGGCAAAAGAGGAAAGTTACCTTATTCAGATAAAATTCCACGACCTTATGGCACCGGAAGTTGTGGAACAGTACAGAAAACTGGCCGGGGAGCACGACAACATCCTCCTGGAGGAAGAGCCGAATATTATCAAGTTCCTGCTCATGGCAGATCTTATGATAAGCGACACCTCTTCTGTGGTCTATGAATTCCTGCTGCTGGACAAGCCGGTAATCACGTTTAAAAGCAGCTCTGAAGCTGTGGTTTGGGATAATGCCACAAGCTACACCAACCTGCCGAGGAAAGTGAGACGAAATCTTGAACAGGATCCTTTTAAGGGAGAGCGACAAGTGGTCATAGAAGAATACCATCCATACAATGACGGTCGCAGTGCAGAAAGAATGGTAGAGGCAGTAAAAGAGTATATTGAAGAACACGGGGTGCCAAAAAGGCGAAAATTACCGTTCCTTAGAAGACGTAAGATGAACCGGATGTTCAGAAGAAAGAAGAACCGGAATTGACCTTTTTGAAACCTAGGCTTTCCAGAACTTCAGCTTCTTTTTGATCTTTTTTTTCCGCTGAAAACCTTTCTG
>CAYLZB010000174.1:0-4368 GCA_964388165.1 uncultured Flavobacteriaceae bacterium
ACCATCTTCTGAACGTCCTGCAGTTCGGGACGGTACACATCAAATACCAATTCATCGTGTACCTGCAGTAGCATCTTTGTCCTGTAGTTTCCTTCCTGTAATTTTCTGTGAATGTTGATCATGGCCAGCTTAATGATATCGGCTGCACTACCCTGGATCGGAGCATTGACGGCGTTTCTTTCAGCAGCACCACGTACGACCTGGTTTTGGGAATTGATATCTTTGAGGTATCTCCTCCTGCCCAAAACGGTCTGTACGTAACCGTGTTCCCTGGCAAAATCGATCTGCTCACTAATGAAATTCCGCAGTTTTGGATAGGTCTTATAATAGGTGTCAATAAGTTCTTTTGCTTCTCCTCTGGAGAGATCGGTCTGATTGCTTAGACCGAAGGCTGAAACGCCATAGACAATTCCAAAGTTGACCGTTTTTGCATTGCTTCGCTGTTCCCGTGTTACCTCTTCAATAGGTACATTGAAAACCTTTGCCGCAGTAGAAGCGTGAATATCCTGGTTTTGCTGAAAAGCAGAGATCATGTTATCCTCTTGGCTCAAAGAGGCAATAATTCGCAGCTCGATCTGAGAATAATCGGCTGCAAGCAGCACGTGATCTGCATCTCTTGGAACAAAAGCCTGTCTTACCTGCCTTCCCCGTTCTGTACGGATGGGTATATTCTGCAGGTTTGGATTGGTGGAGCTCAATCTTCCGGTAGCAGCGACGGTTTGTACATAATCTGTATGCACCCTGCCGGTCTTTTCATCCACCTGTAAAGGTAAAGCGTCAATATAAGTGTTCTTGAGTTTTACCAAACCGCGGTAATCGAGCACCTGCTGTACGATCTTGTGCTGGGGCGCAAGGGCAGAGAGAATTTCTTCCCCGGTAGAATATTGGCCAGATTTTGTCTTTTTCGGCTTGTCTACCAGGTTCAGCTTTTCAAAAAGGATGATCCCGAGCTGTTTGGGAGAGCCAATATTAAATTCCTCCCCGGCAGTTTCGTAAATGTCTTTTTCCAGTCGGGAAATGTCTTTATCCATTTCTTCTGAAAGACCTGAGAGGAATTCCTTGTCAAGTTTGATCCCTTCCAGTTCCATATCGGCCAATACTTTTACCAGCGGGATCTCGATCTCCTTGAAAAGTTTCTCGGTATTAGCTTCTTTAAGTTCGGGGGTGAAATGTTGTTTAAGCTGAAGGATCACATCGGTATCCTCTGCACTGAACTCCGTTTGCTTTTCCAGTGGTATTTCCCGCATGGATCTCTGGTTCTTGCCTTTACCAAGAAGTTCTTCCACAAAGACCGGAGTATAATTAAGATAGGTCTCCGAGAGCACATCCAGGCTGTGGCGCATATCGGGATTGATGAGATAATGCGCGATCATGGTGTCGAATAGAGGCCCCTTGAACCTGATGTCATATTTGGCCAGCACCTTGATATCGTGCTTCAGGTTTTGTCCTACCTTCTCAATATTTTCAGCTTCAAAGAAAGGCCGCAGTTTCTCCATCGTTTCCTGCGCGCCTGTGCGATTTTCGGGAACAGGTAAATAGAAGCCTTTGCCGGTCTCCCAGGAAAAAGCTATTCCTATTATTTCTGCAGAAAGAGGATTGAGCCCTGTGGTAGTGAATTCGAAACACACACATTTCTGTTTCATTAAATTCTGAAGAAAGAGCTCTGTGGCCATACCGGTTGCGATACTCTGATATACATGCGGCACATCCTTGATGGTCTTTCTACCCGAAAACTTTTCCACTCCTTCTGAAGCTTCGGTTCCAAAAAGGGAAAATTGACCTGCTCCTGCCGGTTGCGCCTGTGCCTTGGCCGTGGGGGTGCTGGTCACCTGGGTAGGACGTGCGGTTTCCTCACCAGAGAAAAGTTTCAAAAATTGTTCTTTTAAACGACGGAATTCCAGTTCCTCAAATATCTCCTGTACTTTCTCTGCATCGGGCATGGAGAGTTCATAATCTTCAGCATGAAACTTCACGTCACAATCGGTCATAATAGCAGCCAGCTGCTTAGAGACCATTCCCTGTTCGGCGTGAGCTTCCACCTTTTCCCTCATCTTTCCTTTCAGCTTATCTGTGTTTGCTAAAAGGTTTTCCATGCTTCCAAACTCCTTCAGGAATTTCTTAGCGGTCTTTTCACCCACTCCCGGTAGTCCGGGGATATTGTCTACCGCATCTCCCATCATTCCGAGGAAATCGATCACCTGCTCGGGACGCTCCACAGCGAACTTTTTCTGAACTTCAGGGATACCCCAAATCTCTATGCCATTCCCCATTCGGGCGGGACGGTACATAAAGATATTTTCAGAGACAAGCTGCGCAAAATCCTTATCGGGGGTCACCATGAACACCTTATAACCTTCTTTCTCGGCCTGTTTGGCCAGCGTTCCTATAATATCATCGGCTTCACAACCCGGTAGTACCACTACGGGAATATGCATGGCGTTCAGGATCTCCTGTATGTAAGGAATGGCTTTTAAAATAGGTTCCGGAGTAGCATCCCTGTGCGCTTTATAAGCTTCAAACAATTCTGTTCTGGCTACGCTTCCTTCTTTGTCAAAACAAACTGCCAGGTGGTCCGGCCGCTCGCGTCTAATAACATCAAAAAGGGAATTCATGAATCCCATGATGGCCGAAGTGTCGAGCCCTTTCGAATTGACGATCGGGTTGTTGATAAAGGCGTAATATCCTCTAAAGATGAGGGCGTAAGCGTCGAGAAGGAATAAGCGTTTTTGTTCGGCCATGAATTATTTTTTAAGAAGGCTAAAATTACAAAACTTATGTTAGACGTGAGATTTTAGATATGAGATGGGAGAATAGACCTGCCACCGGGAAGCATCAAATTCGAATTGATTTCGCACCAGCGAACCCGGAACCATGAACCCAAAAAACGGAACAGACAATAATCTTATTCCTTAAACCTTGATCCTTTAAATAGTGACCTCTGTTGCTTTGTGTTTAAACCCGAAGAACATGATGTAGCCGTAGCACAACATTACCAGGATTAGCGCAAGGTTGAATCCAAAGGAGTCTGTAATATATCCAAAAGCAGGCGGGATAATTGCTCCTCCCACGATCATGGTACAAAGAACCCCCGATCCCTGTGGCTTGTTGTCTCCAAGTCCATCAAGCGCCAAACTGAAGATGGTAGGGAACATGATGGAATTGAAAAGTCCGACAGCAATAAGCGACCACATGGCAACTAATCCCACAGTAAGATCTGAGATCAATACAAGACTTATAGCGCAAGCCGCAAAGAAAATAAGCACCTTCGCCGGATTTATAATCTTTGTGAGGTAAGAGCCTATAAAGCGACCTATCATAGCACCGGTCCAATAGAAGGTTACGAATACTCCAACCACTGCCATATCGGTAGAGGTGGTCACACCCGAGGTAAGGATCCATTCGGCAAGAGTCCGCATGAATGGAGTTTCCCGAATTACGTCCGGCAGGTTAAGGCTAAGGAAGTAGTTCACCATGTACGAACCTATAGCAACTTCGGCACCTACATAGAAAAAGATCCCGAAGGCTCCCATTACAAGGTTCTTGTTCTTTAAAACCACCCCGTAATCGTTCGAAGCCTCTGTGTCTGTTACCTTAGGCAGGTTTACAAAAAGGAATACCAGACCGATAAGGATTATGAAGATGGCAATTCCCAAAAATGGGGTTTGTACTGCTGCAGCTTCAGAAGCATAATATTTTAGTTGTTCGGCTTCTGTCATGAAAGCGATCTCATCCTTGGTCATTACTTTATCACTCAGGATGAACAATGCACCGAGTGCCGGGGCAATAGCTGTTCCCAAAGAATTAAAAGCCTGGGATAAATTAAGCCGACTTGAAGCTGTATTTGAGGGACCCAGGATCGTAACATAGGGATTTGCCGCTACCTGCAGGATCGTAATTCCTCCGGCAAGTATGAAGTACCCCAACATAAAGATCCCAAAGACGCGGTAAGAGGCCGCCGGCCAGAACAGGAGGCAACCTGCAGCCATTGTAAATAACCCCAGCACGATCCCTTTTTTGTAGCCTATCTTAGAGAGTAGCCAGCCCGCGGGAATGGACAGAAGAAAGTAGGCGCCAAAAAAGGCAAATTGCACCATCCCTGCCTGGAAATAGGAGAGAGTGAAAACTTCCCTTAACCTTGGAATAAGGGAATCAACCAATACGGTGATGAAGCCCCATAAAAAGAAAAGGATGGTAAGGAAGATAAATGCAGTACGATAGGATTTTTTCTGTTCCATTTTTAGATGTAAAATTTACTTGGGAAATTTTTGTTCTCACCTGCCCGGTATTCCATATAAGAAAAACCTTTTTGTATACAGTAAGAACCTACTTCGCCGTTTTTGTTGATGGCAATAAAAGCTGCCTGAAAGT
>CAYLZB010000175.1:0-4317 GCA_964388165.1 uncultured Flavobacteriaceae bacterium
TCCTAACTACAGCAGGTAGTTAAAGAAGAATATAAAATAAAGGGTCTCAAAAATGTCATTTTTGAGACCCTTTCACTTTCAATAATTTACTGACCACTGACCACTGACCACTGATCACCAATTTTACTCCTTCACCTGAATTCCCAGCTTGTCTAGCACCTTCATGGTAATATCAAATTCCTGGGCAGAAAAGGCCAGATCATTACCTCCTGAGTGGAAGATCTGGGTGTAATTCTCTTCCTGGATCACCTGCAGCATTGCTTCATTGATCTTTTCGTAAAGAGGCTTTGTGAGTTCATTTCTCCTAAGCTGCATCATTACACTTGCTTTTTGTCTGAAGTTCTTGATGTCATTTTCAAGACTTATAATTTCTGATTCCTTTGCTTTTCTTTCTTCTTCAGCAAGAGTTGCGCTATTGGCCTGATAGTCTTTTACAAGGGTCTCATACTTAGTTACATTATTTTCCAGTTCTTTTTGAAGTTCTGTGTTATAGGTCTTGAGACCTTCATTCACTTCGGCCATTTGAGGCATCTGGTTTAAAATGTAATCGGCATCAATAGTTCCTATTTTTGACTGCGCAAACGCAGAGAGACTTAAAAATGCAAAGCTTAATGCTATTAGGTATTTTTTCATAATTTAAATTTAGTTTTCGCAAATATAAAGGTGCAGCGGCATTTATGAAGATTTTAAGAATTTATTTTTCTTCCGTAGCTATATAAACCTGTCCGCGATGCGGCTTAAGTGCATCCCGAACGGTGGGCATTTTAGTTTCTGGGACTACCAGATAAGCAATGGAATGCATACCCGTCAGCTTTTCTGAACCCGACAATTTCTTATCCAGGTTGTTATTCTCAGCATATTCCTGCAAATGGATTGCGTGGTGAGCTGCAGTATTTTCGGCATCGGGACCTCTAAAGTCCCAAATGAGTTTTAGATTTCTTTCTTCAGACATAAAAGATATTTCAAGACCAGATCCTTAACCAAAGCCGGGCCAAAAATGTACTTTTTCTAATTTTCTTTCGTTTTAACTGCAGGTTGGTATACTGTTTGGAATTCGTATTTTTGGAAATTCATAACACTTCAGGTTATTTTGACAATAAAAAATACTTTAATTTTTTCCCTGCTACTAGTCTTCCTTACCACCGGATGCAATTTCTTAAATGAGCCCGAAGAACAGGAAGTGGTCGCGCGGGTAAATGATTCTTATCTTTTTAAAGAAGATATTGCCAATCTGGTTTCCGAAGATACTTCGCCTGAAGACAGTACCCTCCTGGTAAATAATTTTATTAACCGATGGGCAACTCAAAAGCTGTTGCTAGACAGGGCACGCATTAATCTTAGTGCAAAGCAGCAGGCAGAATTTGACCGGCTGGTCCAGAACTATAAGAATGAGCTCTATGCAAAGGCTTATACCGATGCGATCGTTGCCCGTGAATTGGACACTACCATTTCCCGCACTGCAGCCGAAGCTTATTATGAGGAGAATGGAGAGAATTTTGTGCTGAACGAAAATCTCGTGAAGTTGAGATATATCAATATCACGAAAGACAATAAGGATTTTGAAAATATTAAAACCCGTTTCCGAAGATTCGATGAGGAAGATAAACAGGCTTTGCTGGATATGGCCATACAATTCAACTCTTATTCCCTGAATGATTCGGTTTGGGTGAAAACAAAACAGGTTTACGATAAAATACGGCCATTGACCCCTCAGGACAATCCGGAATTCCTAAAAAATAAGAATTTTATGCAGCTTGAAGATTCATTAGGAGTATATTTGATCTCTGTTGAAGATGTTAGATTACGCAATGAACAAGCGCCGCTGGAATATTCTTTGCCAAGTATAAAGCAGATCCTGCTTAACAAGAGAAAGCTGGACCTCATTAAAAAATTAGAAAAAGACATTACACAAGATGCAATTAGAAATGACAAGTTTAAAATCTATAATTAGATCATTCAGCCTTTTACTCCTCCTGGCCGGAGTGAGTACTTCACAGGCACAGGAAGTAATAGTGACCGATAGTACAGCTATTGGTATTGAATCTGAGATCCAGGAAAAGATCCAGGACAAGAGTGGGCGCTTCAAAGTAGACGGTGTTGCCGCAGTTATTGGTGACTTTGTTGTGCTTGAGAGCGACATTGACAAAATGTATCTTGAGCTGCAAAGCCAGGGAGCTTCTATAAAGGATGTTACCAATTGTAATCTCGCCGGCCGTTTGATGGAAAACAAGCTTTATGCCCATCATGCCATCCAGGATAGTATCATGGTTTCTGATGCCGAGATCAATGCTAACATCGATCAACAGCTGGCTTATATGACCCAGCAGGTAGGATCTCTGGAAAAAGTACTGGAGTTCTACAAAAAAGACAATGAAGCCGATTTTAGAGCCGAGCTTTTTGAGATCAATAAACAAAACAGGCTTGCTTCTGAAATGCAAAGAAAGATCGTTGATGCTGTAGAGATCACTCCCGAAGAAGTCAGAGCTTTCTTTACAAGTATTCCTGAAGATGAGCGCCCGGTTTTTGGAGATGAGGTAGAGATCGCCCAGATCGTGGTAAAGCCTGAAATTCCTCAAGAGCAGAAGGATGAGATCATCAATCGTTTGAACGAAATGAGGGCAGATGTTGTGGATAACGGTGCCAGTTTCGCTACTAAAGCTGTATTGTACTCTCAGGATCCCGGTTCAAGATCTTCCGGAGGAAAAATTACCCTTACCCGTCAGGATCCATTTGTGAAAGAATTTAAAGATGCTGCATTTTCCCTTCAGGAGGGAGAAGTGAGTAAACCATTTCAAACAGAATTTGGTTACCATATCCTTACTGTAGATAAAATTCGTGGTCAGCAGGTTGATGTGCGCCATATACTTTTAATTCCTGATGTTACTGAACAAACCAAGCAGAAAGCTTTTGATGAAATTGAAAATGTTAGGGAGAGGATCAACAACAATGAGATCTCTTTTGCAGAGGCTGCAAAGGAAGTATCCGACGAGAAAGAAACTCGTGAAAGTGGTGGGAAATTGATCAACCCTACAACAGGAGACACACGATTTGAACTTACCAAAATAGATCCGTTACTTTATGAGCAGGTGGTAAACCTTGAAAAGGGACAGGTTACGAGAATCCTGACAGATCAGGACAACACCGGAAGGCCTTTCTACAAGATCATTACGGTAACTAACAGGTATCCCGAGCATAAAGCAAATTATGCACAGGACTACAACAAGATCAAGGAACTTGCTTTACGTGACAAGCAGTTGGAGGCTATTGAAAAATGGCAAAAGGAAAAGATAAGTGAAACTTACGTGAAGGTAAACGGGGAGTACAGAGATTGTGCATTTTCCGGTAACTGGTTGAAAAAATAGAAATATCTGGAAGTATGACAGACGTTGAAGCGGTAAAAAATCTGGTCAACAGGCACCGGCAATTGAGGCAGGAAATTGCCAAAAGAATTGTTGGACAACAGGAAGTTGTGGACCAGATCCTTTTATCTGTTTTTTCAGGTGGTCATTCTTTGCTTATAGGTGTTCCCGGACTGGCAAAGACCTTAATGGTCAACACCATTGCGCAGGCTTTGGGTCTCAACTTTAAAAGAATTCAATTCACACCCGATCTTATGCCAAGCGATATCCTTGGCTCTGAGATCCTGGATGAGAACCGTCATTTCAAATTCATAAAGGGTCCTGTTTTTGGAAATATTATCCTGGCCGATGAGATCAACCGAACACCGCCAAAGACCCAGGCTGCCTTACTGGAAGCTATGCAGGAAAGAGCGGTGACTGTGGCGGGCCAACATTATAAACTCGACCTTCCATATTTTGTTTTGGCCACCCAAAACCCAATAGAGCAGGAGGGTACATATCCTTTGCCTGAAGCTCAACTGGATAGATTCATGTTTGCGATCAAGCTTGAATATCCTTCTTTTGAAGAGGAGATCGAAGTGGTTAAAAGCACTACCTCTGATGTGACAACGGAGATCAACCCTCTATTTACGGCTAGAGAAATTGTGGACTTTCAGCATTTGATAAGGAGGATCCCTGTTGCCGATAATGTGGTGGAGTATGCAGTTGACCTGGTGGGAAAGACGCGTCCCGCAGGAGAGCGAGCCACAGCTTTAGTAAAGGAGTATGTGGATTGGGGAGCAGGACCAAGAGCCTCTCAAAATCTCATTTTAGGGGCCAAAGCAAATGCAGCTGTTCACGGGAAATTCTCACCTGATATTGAGGATGTGCAGGCAGTGGCGTATGGTATTCTAAGGCACAGGGTGATCAAGAACTACAAAGCCGAAGCCGAAGGAATTTCTGAAGAAGAGATCATAAA
>CAYLZB010000176.1:0-1742 GCA_964388165.1 uncultured Flavobacteriaceae bacterium
TCGTCGGCGAACACGCGATCGACCACGGCCCCGAGTGGCGCCAGTTCCCGGACGACACGACGAACCGCCGCCGCACCGGCGCCCCGCTCACGTCGAGCCGCCACGACCAGGGGCTCTCGACGGAGATCGGGCGCTCGACGCGCGTGAAGGGCCGGAAGCGCCGCCGCCTCTCCCGGATGCGCCGCGAGCACGGCCGCGCCCAGATCGCGACCAAGGCCGACCGGAACAAGGTCTACGCCTTCACCGAGATCCGGCGACTCGTCTCCCAGCTCTCACTCCCGCAGAGCATCCGCGACCAGGCGTGCACGCTCTTCACGAGCGCCCAGTCCGAGGACCTGTTGCGGGGCCGGAGCCTCGAGGGATTCGCCGCTGCTACGGTGTACGCCGTCTGCCGCGTCAATGGCGTCTCCCGAACCCTCCACGAGGTCGTCGACGCCGCCCGCGCGACGGCGGGCGAACTCCGGTCGGCCTACGACGCCATGAACCGCGAACTCGGCCTCCCGACCGGCCCCGTCGACCCCCGCGAGTACCTCCCCCGCTTCGCGACCCAACTCGACCTCCCGACGAGCGTCGAGGCCCGCGCCCGCGAGTTCGTCGAGATCGCCGAGGACCAGAATCTCGTCTCCGGCCGCAATCCGAGCGGCGTCGCCGCGGCGTGCCTCTACGCGGCCGCGAGAGACAGCAACGCACCCGTCACCCAGGCCGACGCGGCCGACATCGCCGACGTCACACCCGTCACGCTCCGCTCGACGTACAGCGAACTCCAGGACTAGTTCTCCCGACGACTCGTTCGACCGGTCGACTCGTTCGACGCCTCGATTGGTTCGACTGCTCGATTGGCTCGACCGTCCGACTTCGCTCCTTCACCTGGCGTCAGCCCCGCCGACGGCTATGTCAGACACGTCTCGACCGTCAGAGCCAGCGCACTGAAGGCTTCCACGACTGGCGCGTCCGGTGCGACCGCCCGAACCGGCCGTCCCTGCTCCCGTGCGGTGCCGACCGCATCGCTATCCGGAATCGCGACCGTTGGTGCGCCGAAGACCGCTTCCACCGACCGACCCGCGGTCTCCGAGCGATTGTAGGCGATGCCCGCGATGCCTGCGTCGAGTTCGACGGCTAGCGACCTCGTGCGGAGGGCGTCACCGACGGCCGCCCGGGACGGCGTCGTTACGAGCAGGCAGGCGTCCGCCGTCGCAAGCGGGAGTCCGGCGTCGGCCCGGAGGCCAGCGGGACAGTCGACGACGACCCAAGGTCGGTCCGCCGCGGCGGCCTCGAGGACCTCGGGCAATCGAGTGGGGTCGGCAGCCCGCGCGCCGGCGAGCGTCCGCCCGCAGGCGAGCACCGGGACGCCGCCGACCACCCGGACGGCTTCTCCTGGGTCTGCCCGTCCCGCGAGGACGTCGTGAAGGTCGGGGCCATGATCTCCCGCTGCCGTTCCAGCGTCTAGGTCGGTGCCCGGGAGGTCGGCCATCCCGAGGTCGCCATCGACGGCGATCCCACCTAGTTCGGCCGCGAGATTGTACGCCACCGTCGTCTTCCCCACACCACCCTTCCCGCCCGCGACGGCGAGGATCACGGCTGCCTCCAGGACCGACCATGCGGATGCGGACTCATCGGGGCCACCCGGTTCGGCGGAGTTCGTTCGCACGGGCGACGACCCGGTCCAGGGTCTCGTGGTCGGCGGGTGTCGCCGTTCCGTCGGAGATCCTCGTTTCGACGCGGTCGAGCCAGGCGGTGACGTC
>CAYLZB010000176.1:1842-4313 GCA_964388165.1 uncultured Flavobacteriaceae bacterium
TCGCCGTTCCGTCGGAGATCCTCGTTTCGACGCGGTCGAGCCAGGCGGTGACGTCTGGCGGAATCTCTGTCAGGCCGCTCGAGTCCGGGAGCGCGTCCAGTGGTGGCCGAGGGTCGCCGAGTCGAGAGACGATGACACCGGGCGACGGGGGTTCCTCGGGCGGGCCGTCCGGCGCGTGCTCCATCCATGCGACCTCGACGGGCGACTCGGCATCGTTCGGGTCGACAGCAGTCGGTTCGGCGGGTGTGGCGTATCCAAGCGACCGGGTTTCGCCGGCGTCGAAGACGCCCTCGTACCCGCCATCGTCCCAGCCGGGCGCCGGGCGGCCACCGGTACGGGGCGGCCAGACGGGGCCGTCGAGGCGGTTCGCCACCCTGACGCGCTGCGGGCGGTCGGTGGTGTTGGTCGCGCGTACGGCGACGAGCGTGACGTCGCCGGTTCGTTCGATGGAGGCGTCCAGTCGCATACCCCTCTTCGCCGCCCTATCCGTCATAAACCCACGCAGCGCCCGGACCTCGACCACGGTCGATTAGTCGCTGGCGAGGATGACTGGGGCGGCGAGGCACGCCCGGGCATGCACGGAGGTCCGGAACGGGCCGTCGACGATGACGACCGGCGAACGTATCGAAGCGGTCCTGACGACTGCGAGCGCGAGGCGCGAATCAGGAATCGCATCCGGCCACCGGGGGATCGCGTCGAGCGCCCGATCGATTCGTCCTCCCTCGCGGTCGGCGAGTTCCTGGCGTGCGTCCCGGCGCAGGTTCTCGAGTCGGTCCTGGAGGCGGAGTCGTCGCTCCCGCGCGTCGTTCGCGGCACGCTGGCGGTCGCGCTCGCGGGCGAGTTCCTGCCGAGCGGCGTGGTGGTCCGTCTCGGCGGCGGCGAGTTCGGCCGCCGCGGTCCGGAGTTCCGACTGTGCGTCGCTTACGGCGTCAGGTTCGTCCCGTGCGGCAACGATGCCGCCGAGGCGGGCAACACGATCCCGGTGGGCGTCGACCTCGCGTTCGGCGTCGTTGACCGCTCGCACTGCGGCCGGGACGTCGGCTGTCGGCAGGTCGATGGCCGAGATTTCAGCCGATACGGCGTCGATCTGGTCGTCGAACTCGGTCGTTTCGCCCCGTGAGCGGGCGGCAGCCGCGAGGACGGTTGTCTCGCGGGTGATCGTGGTCGATGGGTCGATTCGGCGGACGTGCCGATGGACCGGTCCCGGCGTCGGGCACGATACCAGATCGTCGTCGTGGTCGGCGATCGCAGCGAGGATGGTTTCGGGATCGATGGCGAGGTCGCGGGCGTCGATGGCCGGGCCCGTCCGTTCCACGGTCTCGGTGCGGAGGATCACGGCTCCATGCCGGGGGCGTCTGCGGTGGGGAGACGGGCGTCGTGCAGTTCGTCGGTCGACGGCAACCCCTCACGCTTCGCGACGGTCGCGTAGGGCGTGTTCGGGTGGCTGCGCTCTGTGTAGGCGGTGACGGCGTCGTGGACGCGGTCAGGAACGGCCTGGGTCGCGTCGAGTGGCCGGGTGGTTTCGAGCTGGACGTCGGCCCCGTGGCGCTCGCGGAGGTGGAGCGCGAGGAACGCCCCGAGTTCGGTCTCGGCGAGCAGGACGGCGCGACCGAACCGGCGGACCACGGCCTCCGGATTCCGGGTACAGGCGTTCCGGAGATCCTGGCGCGCATCCTTCGCGTGGGCGACGACCAGCAGCACGTTCTCCCCGACACCGAACGGGATTAAAACAATTTCGATAGGGGGTTAATCGATGCGTTCGACGTCGAGGGCGTCGGACGTGTCGGCCAGCTCCCGTATCCGGGCCTTGGCATCCTGGGTGGACGACGCGACCACTACGAGTCCGTCCGCTGGGCCGTCGTCCGTGGCACGGTATGCGGCCAGGTCCCCCTCGTAGTTCGTCGCGAACGACCGCACCACGCCCACGATGCGCTCCTCGACGCTCGCGAGGTCGGCGTCACCCGCCTCGAGGTCGCTGAGCGCGTCCTCGATGTTGCGCAGGGCGCTGATACGGTCCATCTGTTCGCGAATCGACTCGCGGTCGCGTCAAATGATTACCGGTCGGTCGCTGGCGTCGCGTCACCGGCGCCGTCGCGGTCGGCGACCGGGCGAACGAACGCGAGTGCGATGCCTGCGGCGACGAGCAGTATGGCACCCAGACCGAAGGATTCCGACCAGCCGATGGTGAGCACGAGGCCGCTTGCGACGGTGCCGCCGATGACGCCACCGAAGAGTTTCGCCGAATAGAGGACGGCGTAGACCTCGGAGGAGTAGGCGCGGCCGTAGTAGGAGCCGACGAGGCTGGGGAACACGGCGAACGGCGGACTCCGGAAGAACGCCGCGAGGCCAGCGAAGAGTACGAACCCGAGCGCGAAGCCCTGCTGGCCGGCGAGGACGGTGGCGCCGACGCCGAGTCCCGCCAGCGTCACGGAGACGGCGACGGTGCGTTTGCGGCCGAGTCGGTCGGAGAG
>CAYLZB010000177.1:0-4289 GCA_964388165.1 uncultured Flavobacteriaceae bacterium
GGCGACATAATATTGATCTCGATCCTGATAGTTTCCCACTTGATGATGAGAAGACGTATGAGCTTTTCCAGCGTGGAGAAACAGTAGGGATCTTCCAGTACGAATCACCGGGGATGCAAAAGCACATGAAGGATCTCAAGCCAACGGTCTTTGATGATCTTATTGCCATGAATGCGTTGTACAGGCCGGGGCCGATGGAGTACATCCCCAGTTTCATTGCGCGTAAGCATGGAGATGAGGAGATCGTCTATGACCTGCCGGCAATGGAGGAGTACCTTAAGGAGACCTACGGAATTACCGTTTACCAGGAGCAGGTGATGCTTCTTTCGCAGAAACTTGCCAGCTTTACAAAGGGTGAAGCCGATGTACTGCGAAAGGCTATGGGTAAAAAGATCTTTTCTTTACTTGAAGAGCTGAAACCAAAATTCTTAGACGGTGGGGAAGCAAACGGGCATCCACGTGAGGTGCTGGAAAAGATATGGAAAGACTGGGAAGCTTTTGCTTCTTATGCCTTCAACAAATCCCACTCCACCTGTTACGCCTGGATCGCTTACCAGACAGCATATCTAAAAGCTCACTATCCTGCGGAATACATGGCGGCGGTACTTTCCAATAACATGAATGACATTAAGCAGGTGACCTTCTTTATGGAGGAATGTAAGCGTATGAAGCTTAACGTTCTTGGTCCCGATGTCAATGAATCCTACTACAAGTTCTCGGTAAACAAAGAAAATGCTGTTCGCTTTGGAATGGGGGCCATTAAAGGAGTTGGTGCAGGAGCAGTAGCTACAATAGTAGAGAACAGGAAGGAAAAAGGTCATTACAGGTCTATTTTTGACATGGCGAAAAGGATAGATCTCAGAGCTGCTAATAAGAAGGCTTTCGAGAATCTTGCTCTGGCAGGTGGTTTCGACAGCTTTGGCGATACGCATCGCGCCCAGTACTTCCACGATGAAGGTGACGGAATTACCTTTTTAGAGAAGGTGGTGAAATATGCAGCCAAGTTCCAGGAGAATGAGAATTCGGCCCAGGTGAGTCTGTTCGGGGATGCCAGTGAAGTGCAGATACCAGAACCTGTAGTTCCGCCTTGCGAAGAGTGGGGCACTATGGAAAAACTGAAGAGGGAAAGAGAAGTGGTAGGGATCTACATTTCAGGCCACCCACTGGATGATTTTAAAACAGAATTGAAATGTTTCTGTAATGCGATCCTGGCCGATTTCCAGGATCTGGAAGAAGCTGTGAACAAAGAACTCACTTTTGGAGGTGTAATAAGTGATGTGCAGCACCGGGTGAACAAGCAGGGACAGGGATGGGCCAGTTTTATTGTGGAGGATTATTCAGATTCCTATGAATTCAGGATGTTTAAGGAGGAGTATCTCAAGTACAGGCACTTTCTGGTACCCAACTCCTTTATTCATGCCAAGGTCTTTGTGAGAGAAGGTTATCCTAACCGTGAGACCGGTAAAAAAGGAGATCCGCGGCTACAGTTCAATAACATTCAGCTACTACATGATGTAATGGAGAGCTATGCCAAAAAGCTCACCATTCAGCTGAATATTGATGAACTTGAGGAAGACAAGATCAATACCCTTCAGGATATTTTCAGCAGCCACAAAGGCGATAACAAACTGAACTTTGTTGTGTATGAAATGAAGGACAGGATAAAGTTGCATATGCCCAGCCGGAAGCAAAAGGTGAGGATATCACAAGAGCTGCTTAATGCCCTGGAGCAGCAACAGGTGCTTTACAAGCTTAATTAAAAAATAAGACCCTTCAAAAATGACATTTTTGAAGGGTCTTAAAATATCCGGCTGGAAAAGTCGGATAAATCATCTTATGCTTCAGGTTACTTTGTTAGTTCCAGGTAAACCAGGAATAAAGCAAAAACAGCTGTGAAAAGGATAAAAGAGAGGATAATTCCTATTACAGCCTTTTGTACAAATGAGAAACCTGAAGTTTGATCTTTCCAGAGTTGAGCTAGTGCTGTCATCGTAATGTTTTTAGGGGTAAAATTGTTTGAAACTTTAGTGATTTTGAATTACTTACGCTATTAAAGTTAAGAATTAATTATCAGCTATTTTGGCTTTTCCTTAACAAAACGCTGAAGTTCATTTTAGTTTCGACCAGTAGCAAGCCAAGCATATGAAATGAAAGAAAATTCTTACAATTAAGAGGCGGGTATCTTTTTTATTTATAGGAGCAGATGATATGCAAATAGCCAAATGTGATATGGAGCTTGTAAGGATTTCTGAATATTTTGACTAATTTCGTGTATTACGTAAAAATGAATTAAAACTAAGAATATGGCTTTAGAGATAACAGATGCGACTTTTGAAGAAAAAGTATTGAAAAGTGATAAACCGGTAATGGTGGACTTTTGGGCAGCGTGGTGTGGACCATGTAGAATGGTAGGACCTATCATTGATGATATTAGCAAAGAGTATGAAGGGAAAGCAGTAGTTGGAAAACTTGATGTAGATGCTAACCAGGAGTACGCTGCAAAATACGGAGTTCGTAACATACCTACGGTATTGATCTTCCAAAACGGAGAAGTTGTTGGAAGGCAGGTAGGAGTTGCTCCTAAGAACACCTATGCTGAAGCACTTGACCAGCTTTTATAATCACTAAGAAAATATAGTATAATAGCAAAAGACCCGGAGTTCACTCCGGGTCTTTTGTTTTAGGTCTTTTCAAGATCTAGTTCCACTTCCGGGCGATCTCACTGTTCCAGTCCTGGATGTATGAATAATATTCTTCCCAGATCTGTTGGGCTTTTTCTTCACCCCCTACCTTCTCCATGAAAGCTTTTCTAAATTTGGCCCCCGTGGGTGAAATCTCATAATTAAGGGTTTCGATTCCTTCTTCCATCTTCCAAAGGAAGACCATGTCCCACTCTCCCGAGACCATGTCCAGAGTCATATGGGGTCCGGGAAGACCTGCCGCCTGTCCCGTAGCCATAAAATAATCTTTGATAAGAGATTGGGCTTTTTCTTTTTTACCTGCCTTATATTTTACCTGAACAATTTCGAACCATTCGGGATTTTGAAACTTTTTGGAACCTGTTTCCTGTCCGTTGGCCAGCGGAGCAATGAGGAAAATGAAAAGCAGTGTTAAAATTGGAATTTTTTTCATTTGAATAGAGGTATTGGTTAACATGAGGTTTAAATTACACAAAATCAATAAGTTAGATTCTTTTTGACGCTTATATTCGACATAAGGTAATTAGGGACAGATTAAATGTCCGGCTTTAGGAAGGGAGATTTAGTTACTTTAGAGGTCTAAGTGATAATAAGAAATGCAATTAGAACAGGAGATACATAAAACAGGAGGCTTCCTTAACCTTGATCTGTTGGCAAGACAGGTGGTGGAAGGTTTTATTTCCGGCTTGCATAAAAGTCCGTTTCACGGTTTCTCCGCCGAATTTTCTGAACACAAAGTTTACAATCAGGGGGAGAGTACAAGGCATATAGACTGGAAGCTTTTTGCAAAGACAGATAAGCTTTATACAAAGCGCTATGAAGAAGAAACGAACCTGCGGTGCCATTTGATCCTGGATAATTCCGCTTCCATGCACTACCCCGGGAAGAAAGACCAAAATCTAGATAATTTAAATAAAATTGGCTTCTCTGTTTTAGCTTCAGCCTGTTTGATGCAGATCCTAAAGAAGCAGCGGGATGCGGTAGGTTTGAGTGTCTACAGTGACAAGTATGAATACTATGCTCCCGAGAAAGGAAGTGAGCGACATCGTCGCATGCTTCTGCACGTGTTGGAAGGTATCCTGGAGCAGACCAAATCTAAAGAGGAAACAGCGACCTATACTTACCTGCACCAGATCGCCGAAAAGATGAAGAGGCGTTCCCTTATCTTCTTCTTTTCAGACATGTTTCAGGATGAGGTCGAGGAGGAAAAACTTTTTGAGGCCTTAAGACATTTGAAATACAATAAACATGAGTTGGTATTGTTCCATGTGTTGGATAAGACCAGGGAATTGAATTTTGATTTTGGAGAGGAGCCACGGCGATTCACAGATGTGGAAACGGGAGAAAAGATCGACCTATATGCTGATAATGTGAAGGATAGTTACAGGCAGGAAGTGGACAATTACTTTAGCAGGCTAAAATTGAAATGTGCACAGTATGGGATCAAGTATGTGCAGGCCGATATCAATGAGAGCTTCAATAAGATTTTATCTACATATTTAGTTGAACGTCAGAAGTTTGTATAGTAGATGAAAAATACTTCCAAATAATTTTAAAAAAGGTTTGTGGAATTTAAAATGTGCTGTATAT
>CAYLZB010000178.1:0-4229 GCA_964388165.1 uncultured Flavobacteriaceae bacterium
ACGGTAATTCAATTGGCCCACCTCTAAGAGGTGTAGGTGATAGAAGGGATGCCGATTGGTTGCACCAGTGGATCAAGAATTCTCAGGCACTAATTGCCGCAGGTGATGAGGAAGCTGTTGCGATCTTTAATGAGTACAATCAGGTGGCGATGCCTCCTTTTCCGCAGTTAAGTGATGCGGATATCGATAACATTCTTGCTTATGTAAATGCGCCTAAGCCGGTTCCTCAGGAAAAAGCTGTTGTTACTGCTGCCGACGGAGGTGCGCAGGGCGGCGCAGGAGTATCCACAGATATTCTTTTGGGGATTTTAGCCTTTGTGCTTTTAATGCTCCTTGTAATTCTTTACCTGGTGAACAAGACCTTGAGAAGGTTTGCGGTTGCCAGTGGTGTGGAGTTGCCGGTGAAAGAAAAAAGAACAACTCCTATCTGGAAAGCTTTCGTTGAAAATCAATTTTTGGTTATAGTAAGTGCAATTATTCTTGTGCTGGTCGGTTCTTACTTTGCGTATGGATGGATGATGCAGGTAGGGGTTGACCAAGGCTATCAACCAATTCAGCCTATTCACTTCTCTCACAGAATTCACGCCGGTGAGAACCAGATCGAATGTAAGTTCTGTCACAGTTCTGCAAGGGTGTCTAAAACCTCAGGTATTCCTTCTCTTAATGTTTGTATGAACTGTCATAAATCAATAAGTGAGGTTGCGGAAGCCACAGCTACAGAGGAATATTCCAAAGAGTTCTACGACGGCGAGATCGCCAAACTATATGATGCAGTGGGGTGGGATGTTTCCCAGCAGGCTTACACCGGGGAAACTGAACCTGTAAAATGGATCAGGATCCATAACCTGCCGGACTTTGCATATTTCAACCACTCCCAGCACGTTGAGGTGGGAGGAATTGCATGTCAAACCTGTCATGGTCCTGTTCAGGAAATGGAGATCATGTACCAGAATGCACCTCTTACTATGGGCTGGTGTGTGAACTGTCACAGAGAGACCAACGTTCGTACTGCCGGTAACGAGTATTATGAGAAAGTACATGAGGAGCTTTCTAAGAAATATGAAGTAGAAGAATTAACTGTTGCCCAAATGGGTGGAATTGAATGTGCCAAGTGCCATTATTAATTTAAAAAGTAGAAAGTAATCATATGTCATCAAACAAGAAATACTGGAAAAGTGTTGAAGAGCTGAAAGAATCCAGCTCAATTGTTGAGACGCACAGCCAGAAGGAATTTGTTGAAGAGATCCCTACAGATGAGTTCTTGGGTAACAAGGAGACTCTTGAGAGTTCTTCCACTTCAAGAAGGGACTTTTTAAAGTACGTTGGTTTCAGTACTGCAGCAGCTTCATTGGCTGCTTGTGAGGGGCCGGTAATGAAGTCTATTCCCTACGTGGTGCAGCCTGAAAGGATCGTGCCCGGAGTTGCTAATTACTATGCCACGACTATGGCTGACGGATTTGACTTCTCGAGTGTTCTTGTGAAGACACGGGAAGGTCGTCCTATTAAGATTGAACAAAATACCATGGGGACCACGGGTGCCAATGCCAGGGTGCACGCATCTGTTCTTTCCCTGTATGATAATAAAAGACTTCAACGGCCAATGGCCAATGGTGAGGTTGTTTCATGGGAGCAATTTGACCGTGAAGTAAAAGAAAAGCTGAACAACACAAATGGTGAGATCGTTCTTTTGACGCAGACTTTCGCAAGTCCTTCTACTTCGAAGCTTATCAATGAGTTTTCGCAGAAGTACGGAAATGTGCGTCATGTGGTGTACGATACTGTTTCTGAAGATCATGCTTTGGAGGCTTTCCGGGCACGCTATGGCAGAAGAGCCCTTCCAAGTTATGATTTTTCTAAGGCTGAAGTAATTGTTTCTATTGGTGCAGATTTCCTTGGAGACTGGGCAGGTGGTGGTCATGATGCAGGCTATGCAAAAGGGCGTATTCCCGAAAATGGAAAAATGTCCCGTCACATCCAGTTTGAATCTAACTTCTCATTGACAGGTGCAAATGCTGACAGAAGAATAAAACTTACGCTTTCTCAACAAAAAGCAGCGCTTGCTGCTCTTCACGGGTATATTACCGGCGGGTCTTCAACAAGTAATTTACCTGCTCACATTGATGATGCTATTGTAAAAGCTGCAAGACAGTTGAGACAAGCCGGAAGTGGGGCTGTAGTTGTAACAGGTATTCCTGATGTTGACGCACAAGGTCTTGCTCTTGCGATCAATGAAAGTCTTGGAAGTAGGATCATGGATACTGCTTCGCCAAGAATGATCCGTCAGGGAAATGCAGCTGCAGTAAAGCAACTCGTTGCCGATATGCAGGCAGGAAAGGTAGGGGCTATTCTTATGGCGGGTGTGAACCCTGCATATAGCCTTCCTTTTGCAAAGGAGTTTGTTGAAGGTATGTCAAAAGTTGACTTAAGGGTGGCATTCTCTATGAAGAATGATGAGACTGCTATTCTTTCAAACTATGTTGCCGCGACTCCTCATTACCTGGAGAGCTGGGGGGATATAGAATTTACAACACAAAAATTCGGTTTGATGCAACCAACCATCAGGCCACTTTTCGATACAAGTCAGTTTCAGGATGTGCTTCTAAGATGGACAGATAATAATACTTCCTATGCAGATTACCTGAAGCAGGCCTGGGAGGGATCAATGGGATCCAGTTCATGGGTTGATGCGTTGCACGATGGGGTTTTCATGGGGACTTCTCCATTTAATACTGAAGTTGGTGCAGAGCAGACTGCTACCTCTGTCAGCTTTGATGAAGGGGCGGCTGTGAGAAATCTTTCAGCAGCTCAAACCGAAGGTCTTGAGCTTGAGCTTTATACTTCTGTATCCATGGGAGCCGGAAATTTGGCCAATAACCCGTGGTTACATGAATTGCCCGATCCTATTACCCGCGCTACCTGGGATAACTATCTTAAAATTTCGAAATTTGATGCTGAAGCTTTGGGTCTTGAAATGGAACATGTTTCTAACGGAGCTTTAAACGGTAACTATGTCAATCTAAAGGTTGGTGATACTGTTTTGGAAAGAGTACCGGTCTTTATTCAGCCGGGACAGGCGCAGGGAGTTGTATCCCTTGCACTGGGATATGGTAACAAAGAAGGTGTTCAGAAAGAAATGCAGGTAGGAGTTAACGCCTATCCATTATACAAGGATTTTACTTCTTTTCAGAATGTGACTATAGAAAAAGCAGCGGGTGTACATGAATTTGCATGTCTGCAGCTACATACTACTCTAATGGGTAGAAATGATATTGTTAAAGAAACAACCCTGGAGATATTTAACACTCGTGATGTGCACGTGTGGAACAAGATGCCCGAGGTTTCTTTAAACCACGTAGAAACTCCTGTTACTTCACCAGATGTTGATCTTTGGGATGGTTTTGACCGCTCTGTAGGTCACTATTTCAAGATGTCAATTGACCTTAATGCCTGTACGGGTTGTGGTGCCTGTGTTATAGCGTGTAACGCTGAGAACAACGTCCCTGTTGTAGGTAAAGAAGAAGTAAGAAAGTACCGCGATATGCACTGGTTGCGTATTGACCGTTATTACTCCTCTGAAGAGAGCTTTGCAGAGGATGTTGAGAAGAAGGAGAATATGAGCGGCCTTGGTGATGCGCTTTCTCAATTCGGAGAGATGGAAATGGCTTCAGATAATCCACAGGTAGTTTTCCAGCCAATGCTTTGTCAGCACTGTAACCACGCACCATGTGAAACTGTATGTCCGGTTGCCGCTACTATGCACGGTCGCCAGGGGCAAAACCAGATGATCTACAACAGATGTGTGGGTACAAGGTATTGTGCGAACAACTGTCCTTACAAAGTGAGAAGGTTCAACTGGTTCCTTTACAACAAGAACGATGAGTTTGATTACAACATGAACAACGACCTTGGTCGTATGGTTCTTAACCCGGATGTTACAGTTCGTTCAAGAGGGGTGATGGAAAAATGTTCTTTCTGTATCCAGCGTACACAAAAGACTATTCTTGATGCCAAGCGTGAAGGTAGACCTGTCGAAGACGGAGAATTCCAGACGGCATGTTCTTCAGCTTGTGATAAGGGAGCTATAATCTTTGGCGATGTGAACGATGAAACCAGTAAGATAGCAGCTTTAAGTGAGGATGAAAGGATGTATCACGCTCTTGAATACGTGGGAACAAAGCCAAATGTGATGTACCAGACCAAAGTCCGTAATACATCTGAAGCATAATAAA
>CAYLZB010000179.1:0-4226 GCA_964388165.1 uncultured Flavobacteriaceae bacterium
CTATTCTATCCATTGAACTACGAGGCCAAGGCCGCAAATTTAAAAACTTCCTCCCAGTTATCCGTGTCTGCTAGCGAATTTTTAGACAAGAAAAGCCGGAACTTTAAATAAAGGAATATTTCATACTTTTAAACAAATTAATCGGTCATGAAGATCCTTCCTTTTCTTACTATGCTTTGCTGCACGGCAGTGTTTTCACAGGCTAATAATAATCCTGAGATCATGAAGGATGCTTTTGCACATACCTATTCTATTGTAGCCCGGGATGCCGAAACCGGGGAAATGGCCGTGGGAGTACAAAGCCATTGGTTCTCTGTGGGCTCCATCGTCTCCTGGGGAAAATCGGGAGTTGGTGTAGTTGCGACACAATCCTTTGTAAATCCGGCTTACGGCCCTCAAGGTTTGGAGCTCATGGAGCAGGGGAAAAAACCTTCGGAAGCCCTCGGAATTCTTCTTGCTCAGGATGAAGGAAAAGAATATCGGCAAGTTGCATTTTTGGATACCTCCGGAAATACTGCTGCTCACACCGGAGAGAACTGCGTAGAAGCTGCAGATCATCTTACCGGGGAAAATTATTCGGTGCAGGCCAATATGATGCTTAACCAGACTGTAGTGCCGGCCATGCAAAAGGCATTTTTAGAGAATAAGGATCTGCCATTGGCCGAACGGGTGCTAAAAGTACTGCAGGCTGCCGAAGCTGCCGGCGGAGATATCCGCGGAAGCCAGTCGGCTGCCATCATAGTTGTAGGGCCTAAAAAAGTGGAAAATCCCTGGGAAGAAAAGAAGATCGACCTGCGAGTGGATGACCACCCAGAGCCACTGGTTGAGCTGGAACGCCTTTTAAAGGTCGCCCGCGCTTATGAATACATGAACCGGGGAGACCTGGCCATGGAAAATAATAATATTGAAAAGGCGCTCGAAGAATATGGCAATGCTATGAAACTTTTTCCAGAAAACCTGGAGATGCAGTATTGGACTGCCGTAGCCCTTGCCAATAGCGGAAGAATGGATGATGCAAAACCCATTTTTGAAACTGTATTTGCAAAAGATGAGAACTGGAAAGAAATGACCCGCAGGTTGCCCTCTGCCGGCTTGCTCAATATCCCACAGGAAGAATTGCTAAACCTTATAAAATAAATGGAAATGAAAAAACTGAAAATTAACTACATCATAATCGTTCTGGGCTTGATCCTGATGGTTTCATGTAAAGATGAAGAAAAAACTCCTGAAGCTACGCCACAGGAAACCACCGAAACCACTACCAAAGCAGCAGGAAGTGAGGAAGTAAAAGTGAATCCTGCTCATGGTCTACCCGGCCACAGATGCGACCTACCCGTTGGAGCACCTTTGACCGCGAGTGCCGGAAGCACTCCAAACCCTACTCCAACGAGTCAGTTACCATCTACTTCGGTCTCTCCGGTGAGAGTGGATCAATCTCCAAAGGTGAATCCGCCGCACGGGGAGCCCGGTCACGACTGTGCTGTACCTGTAGGAGCACCACTGGAAAAATAGGTTCCAAAAATGACATTTTCAAGGCTGCATCTTTGCAGCCTTTTTTTGTGTTCTTTATTTACTGCTGAAAAATCCTTAATTTAAAAAGAAAAGTCTATGGAAAAGGAAGCTCTGGAATTCGCCACTAAAGCGCATGGCGAGCAAATGCGGAAATTTTCTGAAGAACCTTACATAGAACATCCAAAAAGGGTAGCAGAGATCGTACGGACAGTCCCTCATACTTCAGAAATGATCTGTGCGGCTTACCTGCACGATGTGGTGGAAGATACACCTGTAGAAATCGAGGAAATTGAGCAAAACTTTGGAAAAAAAGTAGCCGGCCTGGTGCAAGAGCTAACCGACGAGTATATGAAGGTCAATTATCCGCACCTCAACAGGAGAGCTCGAAAAGACAAGGAAGTAGAGCGACAGGCAAACATGAGCAGAGAAGCAAAAACCATAAAGCTGGCCGATGTTATTGACAATACTCCCGACATTGTGAAGAATGATCCCGGCTTTGGCCGTAAATACCTGTATGAAATGGAAAAACTTACCCGGGTCCTTGTGGGTGGGGACAAGGAGCTATTTGATAGAGCCCGTAGAGCGGTCGCCGAAGGAAAGAAAAAGCTTAGCATGAAATAAAAAACTGCAAAAGATCCCATTTTTGGCACCTTGGTGGCACCAATGGTTTTAACCATTTAATAAACCAAAAAAAAGCTGCAGAAAAACCCTTTTTTGACACCTCAGGTGAAACGGGTTTTTCTGCAGCCTAAAATGAGATTTGCCAAAGTTCATACTAACCGGAACTAATTAAATAATCGTGTTCTGATTATAAACATGAAAACTTTGGCAAATCTTTCAATCTCAAAAAGTCTTGCATCTTAGCTCTTGCCTCTATTCCACTCCTCCTCTTCGGTTAGGTGAACGCGGCTCGGGCCAGGTCATTTGTTCCCCTGTACGAGGGTTGTTTGGCAATTTGATCTGCTCCCTGGAGGTCGTTTCCTCATCTTCACTTGCCATGTAAGCAAGAACAGCAGTCAGGATCACATTATTTCTTACATCATCAAATACGATCTTATCATAGGTGTCCCGGTTGGTGTGCCAGGTGTAGTTCCAGTAAGACCAGTTAAGCGCACTAAGGTTAAAGGCAGGTACTCCTGCGGCAAGGAATGACGCATAATCTGAACCTCCTCGACCGGGTCTTCCGGGGAAGTTGGTTTCGATATGGTCAGACACTGTGTCGGGAACTTTTGAAAGCCAATCCCCTAAATAATCATAAGCATGTAAAAAGCCATTCCCGGAGATATTTACAACTCTTCCGGTACCATTATCCTGATTGAAAACTGCCTGGGTATTCTTTACAATTTCAGGATGATCTTCAACGAAGGCGCGGGAACCGTTAAGGCCTTGCTCCTCACTACCCCATAATCCGACAATAATGGTACGCTTTGGGTTTGGATAATGCTCCTTCAGGATCCTTGCAGCTTCCATCATTACAATAGTTCCGGTGCCATTATCGGTCGCACCTGTAGCTCCATCCCATGAATCAAAGTGCGCAGAAAGAATGACATATTCTTCAGGTAGTTCGGTCCCTTTTATTGTAGCAATGGTGTTAAAAGTGGGCACCATACCCAGATCTTTTGACTCGGCAGTCACTCTTATCTTTGGCTTACTTCCACTTTCTGCCAACCTGTAAAGCATAGTATAGTCTTCAAGGGCAAGATCAAGAGTCGGTACTTTTTTAGTGTAAGCTCCAAAGATCTTGTTTACTCCAAAACCGTCTGACCAGTTGGAAGTAATAACTCCAACAGCCCCGGCTTTTTCGAGGGCCGCAGGTAAAGTGCGGGAGTTGTAACCCATAGTTTGGAACTTGTCTCTCCATGCTTCAGTTTGCTCACGACGTTCGCGCTTCATCTTTTCCATAGATGCTTCGGTTGCGAATTCTTCCCAGTTATAGTCCGGTCTTCCGGTAGGTTCTTTCATGGAGATCAGCACGAATTTTCCTTTCACATTTGGAAGCCAGCGTTGAAAGGCCATAGAATCTGAAACTGTTTCAGGCAAGGTGATAACTTCAGCAGTAACAGGCTTCTTACCAGTAGAAGGGCTCCAAGCCAGTTGTCTTCCTTCAAGCGTTTGCACGCGGGGCTCGATCATATCAATGTGGGTTATACCGCGTTCCCAGCCGCGCCATTCGCCCCACTTCTGCTTTTCGGCCGGAATGCCCCAACTTTCAAATTTCTTTACCGCCCAGTTATGAGCATTGTTCATTTGAGGGGTTCCCACCAACCGGGGACCAATGCTATCGAGTAACTGATGTGCCAGTTCCTCCAGTTTGGAATTTTCTTCGGCTTCCTGTACGATGGCCTGAATGACCTGATCATTGCTCTGTGCAAAAGAGAGTTGTCCTGCAAATAGCAGGCACAGGAACCAAATTCCTGAAAATTTTCTCATAATTCTTATAGTTTAATTTCGGTTTTGATCAAATATATTAATTAAACCCCAATTTCCTCCTGCTGAAGTTTTGGCTGTACTGACGGTATTGCAGGTTTTTGACGAATTGTCGGTATTCCAAAAAAATTTTCAAAAATCAATAAAACCTGACTATCAAAGGGATGGCCGTGTTTCAGCAAAGAAAATTCAGAATAAATATTATAACCGGGTAGTCCTGTACAGTCTTTGCACAAAAGCTTTCAAAATATTGAAGTAATGAAAGTTTTAGTTATTGGAGCAGGAAA
>CAYLZB010000180.1:0-4192 GCA_964388165.1 uncultured Flavobacteriaceae bacterium
CTATTTTACATCCAAAAAGGACGATACCAACGTCAAAATGATGAGTTTTGAAGCTTCACATAACGAAGCGACCAAGATATTCAGCGTTTATCATTAGTATTTCCAATAGCTTCTTCTTCTGGCATCAAAAAATAGTATTTAGATTTATTCTAAATGGAGATGTTAAAAGTTCTTAACAATTCTATATTTGCATCTCTATTTTAAATAAGTCTAAATAAACCACCAATGAAAAAAATGTTACTTTCAGTAGCTTTGGCAGCTACTTCAGTAATTTCCTTTGCACAAACAGTGCAGGATTCTATTACTTTTGACCCCCGCTATCAATTAAATTCTGCACAGCGTGTTCTTTCAGCTAATAATGATGCTGTGACGCTGGGTGCTTATGGTGAGATCACTTACAACCAGCCCGAAGGCGACAACGGGGAGCTGGATGTACAGCGTCTTGTGATGTTGCTGGGTTACCAGTTCAATGATGAGGTTCAATTCTTTACTGAAATTGAATTTGAACACGTCGAAGAAGTCTATGTAGAGCAGGCATTTGTAAATTATAATTTTGCGAGGAACATAAACTTCCGTGCCGGTTTGATGTTAGTACCTATGGGGATCATCAACGAATATCATGAACCTACTACCTTTAACGGAGTAGAACGTCCTGCGATCGCCGGTTCTATCGTTCCCACTACCTGGAGAGAAATTGGTCTTGGTCTAACAGGTAGGATCAATTCGGCTAACCTTACGTATCAGGCGTACGTATTCAATGGTTTTCAATCCACAACTTCCAATGGAACGGGATTGCTTGGCGGTAGCAGCGGTCTTCGTGGAGGACGTCAAAAAGGAATTAAATCCACTGTGAATACTCCTAACCTGTCTGCCAAAGTTGAGTACTACGGGATATTAGGTATGCGACTCGGTCTTGCCGGATACTTTGGAAGAACCCAGGCTGCAGACGAAGTGGATATGCTCGACGGTGCAGATGTAGGAATGTCTATGGTAGGTTTGGATGCAAGATATGTGTACAGGCGTTTTACCGCTAGAGGTGAATATATTTACGCTTCCCTAAGCGACACGGAAGCTTATAACAACCTTACCGGAAGAGACCTGGGAAGTGCCCTTTCCGGATGGTATGCAGAAGCTGCTTACAACCTGTTGCCGACAACGAACCGCCAGAAATTGTTTGCGTTTGCACGATATGAAGATTATGATACTCATGCAGATACCGAAGGAACTCTTGTTGAGAACCCGGCTTATGACCGTAATGATATAACTCTTGGTTTGAGCTACCACATTGCACCCGGAGTAGTATTTAAGGGGGATTATCAGATCAAAGATAATGCTGTGGAAGGCTATGACGCGAAAGATCAACTGAACTTCGGAGTAGGAGTTTGGTTCTAAAAAGGAGATAAAAAACGCTGAAAGTTGGGAGTTCTACTCCCGACTTTTGGCTTTATCAATTCTGTTATAATTACTTAAATTTGCAAAATGATCCAGAAATTTTTCCTCACGATCTTATTTATGCTTCCATTGACCGGAATGATCTTCAATTCCGGTGGTTTGGGAAAAAGGATCGATCGTGAAATAGAAGACGAGTTTCAGGTGAGCTCTTTTGAACATCAAGGGGTGCACATCGGGAAGGAATTGCAGGAAAAATTGCCTGCAGAAATGTCTGAAGAAAATTTCTTCCGCCTTAAAAGTGGAGAGAAAATTCTTGGATATGCATACCTTGATGAAGCGCCCAGCAAAACGGCTGAGTTTGATTACCTGGTGATATTGGACAAGGATCTTTCTATTGCTCGAGCTAAGGTGCTGGTTTATCGGGAAGAATATGGAGGAGAAATTGGAAGTAAAAGATGGCTTCGGCAATTCGTTGGAAAATCTAAACCATCAGAATTAAGTAATATTGCGGCAATTTCCGGGGCTACCATTTCTGTACGTTCGATGAAAATGGCTGTGACAGACCTGTTGAAAAGTATTGAGGTCTTAAAAGAAAACAAGGTTCTTTAATGCAATACAACGGCCTCCTCTTAAGTCTTCCGAAGGAAATAAAATATTTTCTTGCTGTTTTTGTGGTAGTACTTTCAGTTGGGTACATTACAGGACTCCTGTTCGTGGGGCAGACCGAAACCACTACTCCAGACGGAATAGAGGAGAACTACCTTGGTAATGAGGATGATCCTGATGCAGCAGTGATGAAATTTGAAAAGGGAGAGCGGGAGATGCTTACTATAATTCACACCCATATCCTCTCCATGTCCTTTATTTTCTTCCTTTTAGGGGGGATACTTTTATTTGCTCAGTTACCTCAAAAACTAAAATTTTTCCTGATCCTGGAACCATTCTTCTCTATTATATTGACATTTGGAGGGATCTACTTTGTCTGGAAAGGCATAGAATGGGTCAAGTATCTGGTTCTTATTTCAGGTATACTTATGACCTTCTGTTTCGTAACATCGGCGGTCATAGTGCTTTACCAGTTGCTCTTCAAAAAATTGCAATAGATCTTAATTTTCTATTGAGGTTTAATTCCCTCACAATACGCTTGCCTCCCTTGTACTTCTTGACCTTTAAATTTAAATTCAACGGTTTTAAACCAGGTAATTCCAAGAATGGCAAATAATTAGTAAATCTTAGTGCCGGCTTGTAATTAATAGTATGTATATTTGCACGCAATTAAATCTTAATTGCCATGATCGCACACACCTCCAGGATACTGGGCGAAGGACTTACTTACGATGACGTACTTTTAGTTCCTGCCTTTTCAGAAGTCCTACCACGCGAAGTCAGTATTCAGTCAAAATTCACCCGTAACATTACGCTTAACGTTCCTATAGTTTCTGCAGCTATGGATACCGTTACCGAATCCCGCATGGCTATTGCTATTGCCCGGGAAGGAGGGATTGGAGTGCTTCATAAGAATATGACCATTGAAGAACAGGCTCTCAAGGTGCGCAAAGTGAAGCGGGCCGAGAGCGGCATGATCATCGATCCCGTCACCTTACCTATTACGGCCAAGGTGGGAGATGCTAAAGAAAACATGCGCGAGCATAGCATCGGTGGGATTCCTATTGTAGATGAAGAAGGAAAATTGCTGGGGATCGTGACCAATCGGGATCTTAGGTTTGAGAAAAATAATAACAGGCCGATTTCTGAAGTGATGACTTCTGAAAATCTCGTGACTGTTGCAGAGGGTACTTCTCTTGAAGAAGCTGAAGGGATCCTGCAGCAGAACAAGATCGAGAAACTTCCGGTAGTTAATTCTGAAGATGTACTGGTTGGATTGATCACTTTTAGGGATATCACCAAACTTACCCAAAAACCAATAGCCAATAAAGATTCCTTCGGAAGGTTGCGTGTAGCGGCAGCAGTTGGAGTTACAGGAGATGCCGTAGACAGGGCTGAAGCGCTTGTTAAGGCCGGAGTGGATGCTATTGTGATCGATACTGCACATGGACATACAAAAGGTGTGGTGACCGTACTAAAAGAAGTAAAGAAAAAATTCCCCGATCTTGAAGTCGTTGTAGGGAATATCGCCACAGCCGAGGCTGCAAAATATCTGGTTGAGGCAGGAGCCGATGCTGTAAAGGTCGGGATAGGTCCCGGCTCTATTTGTACCACCAGAGTTGTTGCCGGAGTTGGTTTTCCGCAGTTCTCTGCTGTACTCGAGGTAGCGGCAGCCATTAAAGGCAGCGGAGTTCCGGTGATCGCCGATGGTGGTATCCGGTACACCGGTGATATCCCGAAAGCCATTGCTGCGGGAGCAGACTGTGTGATGCTGGGAAGTCTCTTGGCAGGTACAAAAGAATCGCCGGGAGAAACTATTATCTACGAAGGAAGGAAATTTAAATCCTACCGCGGAATGGGTTCTGTTGAAGCCATGAAACAAGGTTCCAAAGACCGTTATTTTCAGGATGTGGAGGATGATATCAAAAAGTTGGTGCCTGAAGGTATTGTGGGGCGTGTGCCTTACAAAGGTGACCTTTATGAAAGCATTCACCAGTTTGTTGGCGGTTTACGTGCCGGAATGGGCTATTGCGGAGCAAAGGATGTTGCTACTTTGAAAGAGACAGCTAAGTTTGTGAAAATAACTGCTTCAGGAATAAATGAAAGTCACCCGCATAATGTGACCATCACCAAAGAATCTCCTAACTACAGCAGGTAGTTAAAGAAGAATATAAAATAAAGGGTCTCAAAAATG
>CAYLZB010000181.1:0-4090 GCA_964388165.1 uncultured Flavobacteriaceae bacterium
ACTTTAAGGAGATGTTATGATCGAGAAATTAAATATTGTGAAGCAGCGTTTCGATGAGGTGAATGATCTTATCATTCAGCCCGACGTGATTGCCGATCAAAAGCGCTATATAGAGCTGAACAAGGAGTACAAGGAGCTAAAAAAGCTGATGGAGGTGCGTTCAGAATATATAAGCCTGCTAGAAAATAAAAAAGAGGCCGAAGAGATCATTGCCGATGGTAGTGACCCCGAAATGACCGATATGGCTAAAATGCAACTGGAAGAGGCCAAGGAGCAGATCCCCGGAATGGAGGAGAAGATACGAATGATGCTTGTGCCAAAAGATCCTGAAGATGCCAAGAACGTGGTGATGGAGATCAGAGCCGGTACCGGTGGGGATGAGGCCAGTATCTTTGCGGGTGACCTTTACCGCATGTACACCAAGTACATTGAGAGCAGGGGCTGGAAACATCAGATCGTGGACTTTAGTGAAGGTACCAGCGGCGGATTCAAAGAGATCATTTTTGACGTCACAGGTGAAGATGTCTACGGAACCTTAAAATTCGAGGCCGGAGTTCACCGTGTACAGCGTGTGCCGCAAACTGAAACTCAGGGACGTGTGCATACCTCAGCTGCTACGGTAATGGTATTGCCCGAAGCTGAAGAATTCGATGTGGAGATCGATCCTAAAGATGTGAGAATTGACTATTTCTGTTCTTCGGGACCGGGAGGGCAGTCGGTGAACACGACCTATTCGGCCGTTCGTTTGACTCACCTTCCAACCGGATTGGTTGCCCAGTGTCAGGATCAAAAATCCCAGCACAAGAACAAGGAAAAGGCTTTTCGTGTGTTGAGGTCAAGGCTTTATGAGCAGGAACTTGCCAAGAAGATGGAAGCAGATGCTGCCAAGAGAAACTCCATGGTTTCCAGCGGGGACAGGAGTGCAAAGATCCGGACTTACAATTACGCTCAGGGTCGGGTGACAGACCACCGAATTGGTCTCACGCTTTACGATCTTGGAAATATCATTAACGGGGATATCCAAAAGATCATCGACGAATTACAACTAGTTGAAAATACTGAAAAACTGAAAGAGAACTCAGACGTTTTCTAAAGATAAATCATCAAAGCTGCCGCACTCCGGCAGCTTTTTCATTTCCAGCCAATGACCACTTCCCAGCTTACAGAACAAATACGCCTCAAAAAGTCCTTTTTGTGTATAGGTCTGGATGTAGACCTGAATAAGATCCCTCAGCATTTATTAGGGGAGGAAGATCCCATTTTCGCCTTCAATAAAGCGATCATTGATGCTACGCACCATCTTGCCGTGGCATACAAACCAAATCTTGCTTTTTACGAAGCTTATGGAATTAATGGATTTAAGGCTTTAGGCAAGACCATCGATTACCTGAATGAAAAACATCCCGAGATCTTTACCATTGCCGATGCAAAAAGGGGAGACATAGGCAATACTTCGGGAATGTATGCCAGGGCTTTTTTTAAGGATCTCAATTTTGATTCGATTACTGTGGCTCCCTATATGGGAAGAGACTCTGTAGAGCCTTTTTTGGCCTATGAGGATAAACATACCATTTTACTGGCTTTAACGTCTAACGCCGGTGCCTACGATTTTCAGACACAACAAGTTGAAGGCGAGGAATTATACAAAAAAGTTATCAAAACTTCGAAAACCTGGAACAACGGTCAGAATTTGATGTATGTTGTTGGTGCGACAAAAGCAGAGCACTTGCGGGAAATTAGAGGCCTCGTCCCTGAAAGCTTTCTTTTAGTACCCGGCGTAGGGGCACAGGGTGGCTCTCTAAAGGAAGTCTGCGAATTCGGAATGAATCGGAAGGTCGGGCTCCTTGTCAACGCCTCCCGTGCAGTGATCTATGCCTCCAACGGCGAAGATTTTGCTGAAGCTGCTGCAAAAGAAGCAGAAAAACTGCAGCAGGAAATGGCTGCATTCCTGTAGTTGGATGGCTTCTGAAAGAGGTCTCAAAAATGACATTTTTCGCACCTCTTAATTGTCAGAAATATGAGAACATGCTACGATCAGTTAAACCGGAAAATTGAGCTGAAGGAAACTCCACGGCGTATTGTGAGCCTGGTGCCGAGCCAGACAGAGCTGTTGGTGGACCTGGGTCTTCGGGAGCAAATTGTAGGCGTTACAAAATTCTGTGTGCATCCAAAAGACCTGCGGAAGCAGAAAAAGGTGGTAGGTGGCACTAAAAAGGTGCATTACGATAGAGTTTCTGATCTAGATCCTGATATCATTCTCTGTAATAAAGAAGAAAATACTGAAGAAATGGTGGCAGAGCTGGAAAAGATAGCTCCTGTCCATGTTTCCGATGTTAAGACCATTGATGATTCCCTGCAGCTCATCCTACAATACGGGCACATCTTCGGAGTTACCGAAAAAGCTTTAGAGATAGCAACGCAAATAGACACTTTAAGAAAGGAATTTCAGAAGGAAATGCAGGAGATCCCGGAGCGTAGAGCGGCTTATTTTATCTGGAAAGATCCCTGGATGGTGGCAGGAAAAGATACTTTTATTGATCACCTGCTCGAACTAAACCGGTTCAAAAATGTCTTTTTGGAGGAGGATTCCCGATATCCCGAAATAGAATTGGAGTGCCTGGAACAGAAAAAAGTGGAATTGGTATTGCTTTCTACAGAACCATTTCCGTTCAGGGATAGTGATAAAGATTTGTTGAAAAAAAAGGTGAGAAAGGCGTCTGTCCAGATTGTGGACGGGGAATACTTTAGTTGGTACGGGTCTCGCCTGTTGGCTGCATTTGCTTACTTCAGGAAACTTCAGGCGGTCCTTTCCTGATTTCTCTCCATACGACGAATTTCCTCTAATATTTTACATGCCTTATCATTGAGCACGTCACTTCGTGGTTTATCCACTAAAGCGAGCTCAAAAGAACGGCGCATAAGAAAAGAGTATTTCTCTCGTAGCCTTTCCAGCGTAGACCTGGGTTCAAATAATCGGAACATACTTCTGTGTTATTATTACAAAGATATCCCGCTGTTTTTCGAAGAATTCATAACCTAAAGTTAACCTTTTGGTAAAAGTGATGATCTGAGTTGCCTCTCTTGTTAAAAACTTAGGAGATAGGTTCTTGTACATCAGGATCTACCCGGTTTTTTCAAAATTTTTAAGTGTTTATAACCACTTTTAAACGGTCGCCTGGAACTCCGAACTCCCAACTCCGAACTGCTTTAATCTTGCAGCGCAAAAACCCTCTTCAACAGGTCGGTTGTCCTGGCGGTAAAATTGTTCCTGATCTCTTTTTCTTCTATTGCTATCATCGTGTACACTCCTTCCAAAGCTTCTTTGGTAACGTAGTCGGCAAGATCGGGATTGACATCACTGGTAAGCGGAAGGGCGTTGTAGCGGTTAATAATGTTTGTCCACACCCTGTTTGCGCCTACTTCCTCCAGGGAAGTCGTGATGACAGGATTGAATTTCGAGTACAAAGGATCTGTAGTTTTTTGAGCGAGGTAAGTTGTAGCGGCCGTGTCATCTCCTAAAAGAATATTCCGCGCGTCGGTAAAAGTGATCTCTTTTACTGCATTGACAAAAATAGGAGTAGCTTCCTGCACAGCCTCTTCAGCGGCACGGTTCAATACTTTCAATCCTTCATCGGCAAGGGCATCAAGTCCTACATCCCGCAAGGTTTTATCTACCTTCTGCAATTCTGGCGGTAGTCCGATCCGTACTAATTCATTATTGAAGAATCCATTTTCCTGGGCCAGCTTGGTCACCTGTTTGTCTATGCCAAAGTCGAGCGCCTGTCTTAGACCGGCAGCAACTTCAACATTAGAGATGGTGGTGCCTTCCTGGGGCAGGGAGTCGGCAATTTGCTGTAGTTCGGCACAACCTAAAAAGAATGGGATTATCGCGAGGAGGAAAAATTTCTTCATAATACTGTTTTTGCCAAAGTTAGCTAATAGGTCAGGATTAAAATCATAAACAAAAGTTATCCTGCTGCGCAAGGAGGTTTTGAGCATTTTTCAGTAAAACAGGCCGCTGTTTTTATATCTTTCCAAAAATGGCATCTTCGTTTCTAAATTCGTAAATTGCACGCCCTAAAACGTTTTC
>CAYLZB010000182.1:0-4033 GCA_964388165.1 uncultured Flavobacteriaceae bacterium
CAGTATACGCTCAAAGAGGTGATATGACAGAATTTTTACACAGCATCTATGTAAAGATCAGCTGGATATTTTTTGTCTATGGAGCATTGCTACTAGCCATTTATTTTCTGGGGGTCATCCTTTCTGCAAGAGCAGTTAAGCGCAACAAACGCCAGGCGAGATTCCTTGAGGTGAAAGACATCGTGAGTGCTACAGATATCCCCTCCGTAACCCTGGTTGCCCCAGCATTTAACGAGGGCCTTACAATAGTAGAAAATGTAAAGTCCCTGCTCTCTATTCAATACCCGTTCTATGAACTTATAGTTGTCAACGATGGAAGTAAAGACAATTCTATGGAACTGCTTATCGACAAATATAAGTTGAAGCCGGTAGATTCAACTTTTATTGTACAGCATATCCCCACAGCTACGGTGAGAGCAGTCTACAAGAGTACCGAGGTGCAGTACAAACACCTTACTATCATTGATAAGAACAACGGGGGACGAAGTGATGCTATTAACTGCGGAATAAATTTCGCTACCACCGAACTTGTGCTCTGTACAGACGCCGATTGTATTGTAGAACAGGATGCTATCCTAAAGATGGTGCGGCCATACCTGGAGGAGGGAGGCAGGGAGATCATTGCCTGTGGTGGTGCTATTGGAGTGGCCAATGATTCCGAGATCAGGGAAGGTATATTGAAGAAATTGCGAGTTCCAAAACAGCTGTTGACCACCACCCAGGTCGTAGAGTACATAAGGGCTTTCTTAATTGGCCGGATGGGCTGGGGGGAAGTTAACGGTTTGATGCTGGTTTCCGGCGCCTTTGGAATGTATCCACGCACGCGGCTTCTCGAAGTAGGAGGTTTCAATACTAAAACAGTAGGCGAGGACCTTGAGCTTTGTATAAGGCTGAGAGTACACATGGAAAAGCTGAAGAAAAAATATAAGGTGGTGTACATTCCTGAAACCCTTTGCTGGACCGAAGTGCCTCATACCTATAATATCTTTATCAAACAAAGGGATCGCTGGGCCCGGGGGCTCTGGGAAACTCTGAAGCTTCACAAATATCTCTTTATGAATCCCAAATTCGGAAAAATGGGAATGATCTTTTTTCCCTACTGGTGCTTCTTTGAATTTGGGGCGCCAATAATTGAATTTTTGGGAATCATTTTCATGCTGGTATTTGGATATTATGGCTTGATCGATTGGCCTTCAGCCATCCTACTTTTCACTGCTGTTTATTTGTTGGGATGCATATTTTCGTCGGTTGCGGTTTTCTTTTACATACTTAATTTCAGACATTATTCTTCTGCTAAAGAAATTTCTGAATTATTGCTTGCCGCTTACCTTGAACCTTTCCTTTTTCATCCCATGCTTGTTTTTGGACAGTTAAAAGGGCTCTATAAAAAACTCTTTGGCATAAAATCAGGTTGGGGAAATATGACCCGTAAAGGCTTCAGCACAGAAACATCTTCCTCTTAAAACTTGTACCGGTAACCCAGGCTGGCATTGAATTGTTCTCCTTTCTCATCACCCGGCAGGTCTTCAGAAAGCACTCCGCCACTTAAGGAGATCACGTGGTGGATCCCGAGGGTTTTGGAGATCCCAAGATTAAAATAGACTGCTTCCAGGCTTGGATTTTCCTGAGCTCTTGTATAAAGAGTTGGTTCATCGGGAGAGATCCCGCTACCCAACCTTCCAAAAAGGTAATTTTCGGGGGTGCTTAAATAGTATCTTACATTGAACTGGTAATTCTGCACCAGTTGCTCAAGCCGCTCAGGCCCCACAAAAGCGCGGGCATTGAGGTAGAACCTTCCGGTGTAAGCGGTGAGGCCGGCAATGGCGGTAAAATAATTGTTGTCATTGTAAAAAAGGCTTCTAAACCCTGCTTCGGCTTCAAAGGAAGTGGCAAAGTTGTAAAAGAGAGAAGCACTGGCCCTGTAATCGGGAAAAATGCTTCCTTCAGAAATCCCGAGGTTGGCAAAAGCATACATCTTTTCTGAAAAAACAGGATAAGCTTCGATCTCATACAGGCTGCCGTCATTATACGAACGGTCAGAATAAGTTGCCCGTCCAATAAGGGCAAGAGCCCTGAAGTTGTGTTGATATTCAGCACTTAAAGCATGCCAGGAGTCTTTACGGGAATAATTGTCGCTAAACGAAATATACTGTCCTGTTACCTGCACTGCATTTGTGACCGTTAAATTAAGGATCTGCTGTAGTGCGTATCGCTCACTGTCATTCAGGTTTCCTGTATCGTAGCTTTCTGTTGCTAATTCCCGGGCTTCCTTTTTGTTCCCTCTTTTCAGTAGCAACCTGGCCTTCCTGATCTTTAATTCCGGATCGGGACCATACAGTTCTATTAAACGGTCTGCGTACTTCAGACCTTCATTTCCTTCCAGCTGATAAAGACGCTGCATTGCAATTGTCTTCACCCCTTCATACTCCGGTGCTGTAGCGAGCAGCAGGTCAATATCACTTCCGGCTGCTTCAAATTTCTGAAGAGCGAAAAGCGTTCGCACCTGTAAGATCCTTATGTCGTGATATCCAGGTGCTACCTCTAGCCCGGTAGTTGTGAGTTCTAAAGCCTCTTCATAGTTCCCTTCCCGGTACTCCTGCAGAGCCTGCAGGTAAAGCTTATCTGTATCTATTTGTTGGGTATGGCCTAAGAAACTGCTAAAAATAAAGGCAACAAAGAGGAGCTGTTTTTTTATCATTTTTGAGGGGCAATATTGAGCCAAATGTATAAAAATTACCCTCATTTGTTTAAAGTCTTTCCTTTAAGCTGAGCAAAATCATAAACAACCCGGACATTTTTATCTTTTTTTGCAGTGTAAAAATTATTAAAAATGAAACGTTCGCTTCTGCTCATTGCAGCTTTTATTATCTCTTTTTCTTCTATAGCCCAAAATTTTGAAGCCGGCCTGCAATTAAGGCCCAGGTATGAATTTAGAAACGGATTTAAAACTCTTTTGACAGAGAATGATGATCCGGCTTCTTTTGTTTCACAGCGCTCCCGGTTGATCCTTGGTTATGACCACGAAGCGTTACAGGTGAAATTTTCACTTCAGAGTGTGGGGGTATGGGGAGATTCTCCCACTATGCGTCTGGAAGACAACAATGCCGTTTCAGTTTTTGAAGCTTATGGACAATACCAACTGAGTCCCCGCTTTATGTTCCGTGTGGGAAGGCAAGTGCTATCCTACGACAATCAAAGGATATTGGGAGAAGTTGACTGGGCACAGCAGGCGCAAAGTCATGATGCAGCACTCTTTTCCTGGTTACCGGCAATGAATCACAGGTTGGATATTGGAGCAGCATACAATGCAGCGGCTGAAACAGTAACGCAGATCCCCTACAACATTAATTCCTATAAGAACATGCAGTTCGCCTGGTATCATCTGGATGTGAACAATGTTGGATTTAGTTTCCTGTTGCTAAACACAGGTTATGAAAATCTGGCAGATGCCTCAACTGAGATTGATTACTTGCAGACTTACGGGGCATTTCACAAATTCAATTCCGGAAATTTTTATGGAGATGTGGCGGCCTATGGGCAAACCGGGCAGCGAAAAGACCGCGATGTGGCTGCGTGGTACACTGGCTTAAACCTCAATTATAAACTGTCAACTGCCTGGACTTTAGGTATAGGTGGAGAATATTTTTCGGGTACCGATAGAAACTCTAATTCAGAAGACTCTTTTTCTTTTACTCCACTATTTGGAACCAACCACGGGTTCAACGGATTGATGGACTACTTCTTCGTAGGCAATCATCAAAATGATGTGGGATTGCTGGATGTCTACGGAAAACTCTCCTGGAAGTCACCAAAGACTGAAGTATTCATCGCACCTCACTTCTTTTCATCGGCAGCTGAAGTAGGGGAAGGATATGACAGTTACTTAGGTACAGAAATAGACCTTGTTGGTCTTTATAAAGTACGGGATGACTTTTCTGTAGGTATTGGCTATTCCCAAATGTTTGGGACAGAATCCCTGGAAGTTCTCAAAGGAGGAGACAAGGATGCAACCCAGAACTGGGCATGGGTGATG
>CAYLZB010000183.1:0-4011 GCA_964388165.1 uncultured Flavobacteriaceae bacterium
CAGTATCCCACGTACGACGGGCAAGTGGTAGAGCGGACGCCGCTCGCGTAGCGAGCGGGACGTTTTTGGTGGAGATTTTTACGAGGAGCGGTCCGCAACGCGGACCCGGACGAAGTAAAAAGGTCCGCGCAGACCGTGGAGCAGTACCCGACGTACGACGGCCAGGTGGTAGAGCGGACGCCGCTGGCGTAACGCAGTCCAGAGGCACGTACTGATCGATATCTTCTGAGTACGTGTGATATTTCCTGGAGTCGGCGGATAAATCCTGGAATCCGCGAATAACTCCTGAAAACTCCAGATATCTTCTGGAACCGGCAGATAACTCATGGAATCAGTGAATACGATCTCTATCGGTGGAATATTTCCTGTATTGGCGGAATATTTTCTCTATTGGCCTGGCGCCTCCGCTGTCAATCGGACGTCTGCTGTCTCGGGGGGTTCGGGTGGTCAGTCGGTGGGGCACGTGATGTTCGTCGCTTCACACGCCGCGTCGGCGTCGATGGCGTAGATGGTGACGTTCCCGCTCTCGTGGGCGACGGAGACGCCCGGGCGGTTGGAGAAGTCGCGGACGTCGTAGCGTTCCTGCTCGACCGGGCCGACGTACACGTACTCGACGTCGTGGAAGTCGAGGTAGAGGGCGGCGGCGCGCCAGTTCCCCTCGTAGATGGTTTCGGTGTGGTGGACGCGCGCCCGGTACGCCGATTCGCCGCGGTAGCCGGCTTCGTGGCGCCAGCCGACGAGCGTCGGGACGCCGGTGAGACTCGATGGGGCGCTCACCCAGGTGTACATCGGCTCGCCGGGGGCGGTGACGATGGTGGGGGTGCCGGAGACGTCGTCACGGAGCCACCGGATCGCGTCCGCCTCGTCGGGGTGGTAGGTGTCGACGTAGCGGGTGGCGTCCAGGGTGTTCTCGCTGTAGTCGGCGACGCCGATGACGTGCTCGCCGAGCGCCATCGCGGGGAAAGTCGCCGCGGAGACGACGATGGCGAGGGCGACGAGCCCAGCGCCCACGTCGTGGCGGTCGACGGTGCGGTCGGCGACGTGCGTGCGGATGGTGGCGAGTTTCCGGCCGAGGACGACGCCGGCGGCGGTGCCCCAGAGGACGAACGCCTGCATCGAGATCTTGTAGATGGTGTTCCAGCGGGGCGCGTTCGGGTCGTGTGGCCAGACCTTCGCGTACGCGAACTCGGCGACGAGGAGGATGCCGGCGCCCGCGACCGCGAGGGTGGCGGCGTCGCTCGCACCGTGGCGGCGCGCGTACCAGCCCAGGAGGACGACGGGCACGAACACGAGGAGGGCTTCGACCTCGTACAGTCGGGCGGCCCAGACGAACGCGGTGGCGAGGACGAGGAGCGCAGCGCGCGCGGGCCAGGTCGTGGGTGGTCGACGGGTGCTGGTTCGCCAGTAGGTGAGGAAGCCCCAGGCGAGGATAGCGACGAAGAGGCCGTGGGCGAGCAGGAGCGGGGCGAGCGTCGCGCCGTCGGGCATGAATCCGACGCCGCGGGAGTCGGGTCGCTGGAAGAGGAGGAAGGGGTGCGCCCAGGCGACGGCGAGGAGGCCGACGACGGCGGCGGCGAGTCCGGCGACGAGGAGCCGTGAGAGTTCCGCACGGATGGTGGTCGCGAGCAGCCAGCCGTCCTCGAAGCGGGTGGCGTGGAGTGGGTGGTGGGGTGCGAGGGTGAGCGCGAGTCCGGCGAGCCCCACTGCCGTGGGGAGGCTCCACGTGCTGACGAGTCCGAGGAGGCCCGCGGTCGCGGGGAGGACGCCGACGAGGAGGGCGACTCGACGGGACACGGAGTCCGAACGGGAAGCGGTGAACGCGGTGGCGGCGGCGAGCACGAGGAACGGCGTGGCGAGCAGGTGGGCGTGCAGGTCTCCGTTCAGGAACGCCCAGGACGGGTAGACGTGGAGGGCGTCGGGGACGACGTACCGGCCGAGCCAGTACGACCAGTCGGCTGCATCCCCGATTCGGGCGAACGCCTCCACCGGGTCCATCCGGATGCCGGCGACGACCCAGCCGAGGTGCTCGAACGCGAACCTGCGTGGGAGCTGCCCGGCGACGACTCTGACTGGCGTGACGAGGCGGCCACCGACCGCGACGAGGAACGCGGCCGTGACGCCAGCGACCTGCGGGGTTGCGCCACCGAAGCTGGGGTCGCGGTCGGCGTGGGCGTCGGCGATGGCTGCGGCGAGGCCGTAGACGGCGGTGGCGAGCATCGCGTAGAAGGTGGCGAGCCCCAGGTTGTACGCGTAGCGCGGCGGGACGCCCGCGAGGTCGGAGAGGAGCGTGACCGCGAGCGGGCCGCCGTAGTAGTAGCGGAGCGTCTCCCCGGCGAACCACATGTCCTCGGGCGGGAGGACGGTCGTACGCTGGAGGACCGCGAGGAGGCCGAAGTCGAGGAACTTCTCGCCCCCGGCGGGGCCCGCTGCCGGGTCGAGATACCGGACGGCGAGGAGTCCCGCGAACGCCACGCCGAAGACGAGCACGGGCAGTCCGAGCGCCGTGAGATCGGTGCGGTCGAGCCGGTGGCCTCGGCGCCACGCGATGCTGCTCGCGGTGGCGAGAGCCACCACTCCACCGAGTGGGGCGAGTAGGCCGAACGTGACGTGGCCGACCCAGTAGCCGGTCACGGTCAGCACCCCGATGGCCACCGTGGGCGCGAACGACGCGCCGCGGTCGGGATGCGCCGGGAAGAGTGCGGCGGTGACCGGCAGGGCAAGCAGGGAGAGCGCGAGGACCACGGTCGTCCACGCGACGAGCGCGAGGAGTGACACGACCGGACGCTCTCGGGGACCCGACAAGTATCTTCTGTCCTCAACCGACCAACAAGTATTTATCTCGCGCTCGTAAACCGATTCAATAACGCCCCGGAGCTGTGCCATCCGTCCAGCGCGTGCGGCCCCGGATCACGTCCAGCACCCAGAATCCACGCGTCCACGCCCCACCCGACCGCCCATGTCCCTCCACTCGCACGCAAGCGAACTCGCCGCGCCACGCAGAGCAGGGCAGTTCCTCGCCGTCGGCGCGACGGGTGCCCTCCTCGACACCGTCCTGCTCGCACTCCTCCACGGACAGGGCGGCCTGGGGCTACTCCCCGCCAAGATCATCGCCGCCGAAGCAGCGATCGTGCTGATGTTCTTCGTGAACGACCACTGGACGTTCGCGGACGAACACGGCCTCGAGACCGTCCCCCGACGCCTCCTCACCTCGAACACCGTCCGCCTCGCCGGACTCGCGACCGGGACAGGCATCCTCCTCGCCCTCGACGCCCTCGGCGTCTGGTACGTCGCCGCCAACGCCCTCGGCCTCGGCGTCGGCTTCCTCGTGAACTACGCCTTCGAGAGCCTCATCACGTGGCAGGTCGGCGCATAACGACGACGCACGCCACCGGCGTTCCGCCAGTCCACCAGCCGACACCGCGGTGCGGTCGGGGTAGCGGTGCTATGCGGTCGGGGTAGCGGCGCGTTGGCGGTTGCGGCGCGTTGGCGGTTGCGGCGCGTTTGCGGTTGGGTGCGGTGGTGGTTGGGTGTGGTGGTTGCGGTCCTGGTGGACTGAAAGGGCGAGCGCCTGATGCGGTTGGCGAAGCCAACTGTGTGCGCTCGTCGGGCCCTATCCACGAGTGGAGCGAGTGGATATCCCGACGAGCGTGCGCATCAGGTGCGAGGGCTTTCGAGGAAGAACCAAAAGAACGCAATCCGTCAGGTGCCGGTCGCAAGTGCTTTGAACGGTCCACCGCAAACACTCCGTATGGCAGACTGCCCACTCGCGGACGAATGCCCCAGTTTCCAGGAGCGCATCCAGGGGATGGGATGCCAGCATTACGGGGACCGGGGCGGCATGGAGTGGTGTAACCATTACAGCCAGCCGATCAGCGAGTTGAAGACGGCGCCGGTGGTTCCGGGCCAGGAGGTCGTCGTCGACATCTCCGACATGCACGAGAGTGGGGCGGGCGTCGGGCACCAGGAGGAGTCCGGGTTCGTGATCATGGTGGATGGCGTGCTCCCGCCGGC
>CAYLZB010000184.1:0-4010 GCA_964388165.1 uncultured Flavobacteriaceae bacterium
CTGAACTTGCCTGGGAGCGTACAGAAAATGTAAGCGACGTGGTAAACATGGGTGACGAATTTGAAGTAAAATACCTCGGTATTGATCCTAAGACAAGAAAACCTAAAGTTTCAAGAAAGGCTATTTTGCCAAAACCTGAAGGTTTCCAGTCCAGACCTCCAAGAGACAGGGATAATAACCGTGACGGCGGAAGGCGTGATAACCGCGATAACCGTGGGCGGGATGATCGCTCAAGAGGAAACAGAGATCGCAATGACAGGAATTAGTTCCTGAAAAAGCTAAATTTTGAAATACCCTGTCTACCGGCAGGGTATTTTTTTTGGCTCAACCTCAGTGATTTAGCCCCTTCACAGCAAGATTTTTAATTCTTTCTTTGTTTTTATTTAGAATGAATCTACATTTGCCATTATTTTTAATCAATCCAAATAAACAGTCTAATGAAAACTTTTTACCTTCTGTGTTTGATGGTTTCCGGTATTATGGCAAATGCTCAAAATGCCACTTTAAGCGGAAAAATTACCGGACCTCAAAATGAAGAAGTCCCCTACGCCTCTATCAGCATCCAAAAAATGGATATAGTAGTCACTGCAGGTGCGAACGGCACCTATAGATTTGAAGCTTTAACTCCCGGAGAATATTTTCTAAATGTCACCTCCCCCGGCTACAATTCGACTGTGAAAAGAGTGCAGCTAAAAGCCGGTGAGAATAAGGTTCTAAATATTGTTCTAGAACAAGAGCTTAAGGATCTTGAAGAAATTATTATTACCACAAACAGAAGGGTAGAGACCCTTGATGAGGTGCCATCTTCAGTTTCGGTGCTTAATGCCCGTGAAATAGAAAGATTTAGCCTAACAAGCAACTCTATAGCCGATGTGATGAACGAGGTGCCGGGACTGGCCTTAAGCACCAGCCAAACGAGTAGTACCGGCCAAACCCTTAGAGGCAGAAAAATGCTCATCCTTATCGACGGCATTCCTCAATCCACTCCCCTGCGTAACGGGAGCCGGGATGTAAACACGATTGATCCTAACGTGATAGAGAGGATCGAGATCATTAAAGGTGCAACTGCTATTTACGGTAACGGAGCAGACGGTGGGATCATCAACTACATCACCAAAACTCCAAAGGCCTACAAAGAACTTGAGAGCACTACGGAACTTAGCAGCGGGATTTCCCTGGTTAATACCGAACACACTCTTAGCTCTAAATTATCGCAAACCTTTTCCGGACAGGTTGGCGACCTTGGCTATGTGGCTAATGCCAGCTTCGGGCAAACCGGGATCTTCAGGGATGCCAATGGAGAAGTAGTTTCTCCTTCCTATGGGCTCGGTGAAACAAATCAGTACAATTTCTTTGGAAAGCTTCTTTATGAAATAGACGTCAATAATTCGGTTGAATTCATGTACAACTACTTCAGCAGCAATCAGGATACAGAGTATATCAACCAGCCGGGAGTATATGGCGAGCGACCAGCTATTGGTGTGATCGGGGAAGAACTGGGGGTTGACCAGGGAAATCGCTACAATCACAATGGCCAGTTTACCTACAACTCCTTTGACTTGATTGGTGACACAGATTTTAATGCCAATCTTTATTTTCAGGATTTCAAGACCGTATATGGCTACTCCCCTTTCTTCTTTAACAGTGAAACAGGATATGAAGGTGGGCAGTCCATGATAGAATCTGACAAAAAGGGGCTTCGCGCTAATTTCAGAACTCCTTATGCCTTTGGTGATAGAATTTCCGGAGATATTCTTTACGGAGTAGACATCCTGAACGATATCACCTCGCAACACCTTGTAGACGGAAGGCTTTGGGTGCCGGAAGTAGACATGAAGAATTTTGCACCTTATGCCCAACTAAAAACTCTTTACCGCGATTTTGTTTTAAAAGCCGGTATTCGTTTTGAAAATATCAACATTGATATTCCCGACTATACCACCATCTATATTATGCCTAATGGCGGTACTCCACAGGGAAATGTCTCTGTAGAAGGCGGAGAGCTGAAATACGACGCTACTACCTTTAACGCCGGACTCCGCTTCAACAGGTGGGAGTTGTTCAAGCCATTCGTGAGTTTCTCCCAGAGTTTCTCGATTGCCGATCTTGGCCGCACTCTAAGAAGTGCAACAGAAAACACCGTGGGACAGATCTCTTCTGAAGCTGTGATAGCAAATAATTACGAAGTAGGATTTAATAGTACCTTCGGAAATACCTCCCTGAGTGGAGCGTACTTCATAAGCACATCCGAACTGGGAGCGACTTACCTTGAAGTAGACGGGATCTTCCAAATCGCCCGTCAGCCGGAAAAAGTATACGGCTTTGAAGCAGCCCTTGATACAAGATTAGCCAAAAATCTCACTTTTGGCACCTCTGTTTCTTACATAGAAGGAAAGCTTGATTCAGAAGATAATGGGGAATATGATCTTTGGATGAACGGGGACAGAATTCCCCCGGTAAAATTTGCGTCCTATTTAAGCTATAATGTATTTAATAAGCTAAGTTTGCGCCTCGCTCACATTTACAGTGGAGAAAGAGATAGATTTGAACCCAGGGCAAATGGCACCTACGTATATGGGCAGGGACCTGTGGAACCTATAAATCTCGTGAACCTTACCACTACATACAATATGACAGCCAACACCTTATTGAGCGTGGGTATACAAAACCTGCTGAATGAAGATTATTATCTTCCAATTTCTCAGTGGGATGCAAGACCAGATAACTATATTAAAGGAAACGGCACGCGTTTGAACGTTTCGCTAAAAGTGAATCTATAATTTTACATCATGGCAGCTATGGTTAAGATCATAGCTGCCTTCTTTTATGAACAACAGGAAGATCTTAAAATATCACTCTTTTGCAGGCCTCGTAGCAGGCCTCTTCCTGGTTTTGATGGGGATTTCGGGAGCTATTCTCGTATTTCAACACGACATTGAAGAATATCAGTGGAAAGAGTATACTGAAGTGGAAAATTACAGCGGTATAAATATCGACCGCGGCATCTCCACTATTCAGGCCCATTATCCCGACTGGGACACAAGGCTGATGCATTTCGAGGAGAACGAGGCTCTTATCTTTAACCTGCGGAAGCCGACGGAACGGCTTTTTGTTTTTGTTCATCCATCTACCGGAGAAATTATTAAAGAGATCAACGAACTCACCACCTTCACGCGCTGGCTGCTGAAGTTTCACTACTCCTTTCAGGCAGGTCCTGCCGGTAGGATCCTGGTTTTTATCATTGGAATAATCTTTCTTTTTTCACTCTTGACCGGTCTTTACCTCTACCGGAAAAACATCCTCAAAACCCTCACTTTTAGAACCCCTGTTTTAAACAAGTCCAGAAGAACATTTTATTCCTCATTGCACCGCATAGTGGGCACATGGGCTTTGCTTTTCAACCTTGTCCTGGTGGTGACGGGAGTTTTCCTTGCCTGGACTGTGGCCGCTTCGGGCCTTAATCCTCCTGCTGCACCCCGAACTCCGGCAGTTTCGGCTCCTGTTAAAAAATTACTGAAGGAGATAGAGATTCAGCATCCGGATTTCAGCCCAACCTATATTAGATTACCCTTAAATCCTGAAGGCAGTCTTGTCGTTTATGGACTTTTTGATGATGATCCTTTTTTCTATTCAGAGTTCTACAACAAAATAAGTGCAGATTACAAATCCGGAGAAATTTCCGGAGTGACCCGTATACAGGAAGCAGATCTGCAAACCAAACTTTCCAGTACTTTGATTCCGCTGCATTTTGGTCAGTATGGTGGTATCTGGACCAAAATCCTCTATTGTCTCACAGGTCTTTCAGGCCCATTTCTTTCTATTACCGGCTTCCTCATTTGGAGACAGGGAAAACAAGTTAAAAAGCGTAACAGAAAAAAATTTTTTCATTATCTTTAATTCTTGTAACATTTCCAACCCTTCTTACGTATAACTATTACAAGAGTTATTCTAATTAAAATCCAAGGAGACGATAGATGAGACAACTTAAGATTACGAAGCAGGTAACAAAC
>CAYLZB010000185.1:0-3956 GCA_964388165.1 uncultured Flavobacteriaceae bacterium
TTTTTTTTACTTTTGCCAGAATGAAGTTTACAGCAGCTCAAATAGCAGGTATCTTAGATGGGGAGGTCGAAGGAAATCCCCAGGCAGAAGTTGACCGGCTTGCAAAAATTGAAGAGGGAACAGAGGGTTCTATTACTTTTTTAGCCAACCCTAAGTATACCTCGTATATATATTCCACTAAGGCCAGCATTACTATAGTTAGCAATAAATTTAAGGCAGAGGAAGAATTGTCTACTACTTTAATTAAAGTGAATGACCCTTATAATGCCTTCTCAAAGCTTTTGGAGTATTACAATCAGGTAAAACTGAATAAGACGGGTATTGAGCAACCCAGTTCAATTTCAGAGACTGCCTCTTATGGAGAGAACCTCTACTTAGGGGCTTTTTCGTATCTGGGGGAGAAGGTGGAAATTGGAGATAATGTAAAGATCTTTCCCAATACCTATATAGGAGACAATGTAAAGATCGGAAATAATGTGATGATCTTTCCGGGTGCTAAGATCTATTCGGAAACTATAATAGGAAACAATTGTGTTATCCACGGCGGAGCAATCATTGGAGCAGATGGATTCGGATTTTCTCCCAACCAGGAAGGAGTTTATTCAAAAGTGCCGCAGATAGGGAACGTGATCATTGAAGACAATGTTGACATTGGTGCAGGAACTACAATTGATCGCGCGACGCTTGGCTCTACCATCATAAGGAAAGGAGTGAAGTTAGACAACCAGATCCAGATCGCTCACAATGTTGAAATTGGAGAGAACACTGCCATTGCCGCGCAGACCGGAGTTGCCGGTTCCTCAAAAATTGGACGGAATTGCCTCATTGGTGGGCAGGTAGGTATTGCAGGTCATATCCAGATCGGTAACGGAGTTAAGATTCAGGCGCAATCGGGTATTGGACGTAATATTAAGGATGGCGAAATGATCCAGGGATCCCCGGCAATAGGCTATAGTGACTATAATAAATCATATGTACATTTTAAAAACTTACCCAAAATAGAAGATCGCTTAACCAAACTAGAAAAAAACAATCAAAATAATGGCTAAACAGCGCACCATAGGTAAAGAAGTTTCTTTACAGGGAGTAGGACTTCATACAGGGAATGAGGTCACTCTTACTTTTAAACCGGCTCCAAATAATACCGGCTATTGTTTTGTTAGAACAGACCTTGAAGGAAATCCTGTACTGGAGGCCGATGTAAACTATGTGGTCAATACACAGAGAGGGACAAATCTTGAGAAGGACGGCGTAATGATCCAAACTTCTGAACATGTTTTGGCCGCCTGTGTAGGTTTGGATATTGATAATATCCTCATTGAGCTGAATGCTTCAGAGCCACCCATTATGGATGGATCCTCAAAATTCTTCGTGGAAGCTTTGGAAAAAGCAGGTATCGAGGAGCAGGAGTGTGACAGAGATGAATTTGTTGTGACCGATGTTATTCGGTATGTCGATGAAAAAACCGGAAGTGAGATCCTCGTGATGCCGTCAGATGAGTACCAGGTGACTACTATGGTCGACTTTGGAACCAAGGTTTTGGGAACTCAAAATGCCTCCCTTCAGAAAATAAGTGATTTCAAATCTGAAATTGCCAATGCACGTACTTTTAGTTTTCTTCATGAGCTGGAAACTCTTTTAGAGCATGGATTAATTAAAGGTGGAGATCTTAATAATGCCATAGTTTATGTTGACAAGGAATTAAGTCCCGAAACCATGGAGAAGCTTCGGGTGGCATTCAAAAAAGATAATATAGCCGTAAAGCCTAATGGAATTCTTGATAACCTTACCCTGCATTACCCTAATGAAGCAGCAAGACACAAACTTCTTGATGTTATTGGAGATCTTGCTTTGGTAGGTACCCGAATTCGTGGAAAAGTGATTGCCAACAAACCGGGTCATCATGTGAACACCGAGTTTGCAAAGAAACTTTCCAAGATCATCAAGGCAGAAAAACGGAACAACGTTCCAAAATATGACCTTGACCAGGAGCCTCTTATGGACGTGAATGAGATCATGAATATTCTTCCTCACAGGTCTCCGTTCTTACTCGTGGATAAGATCATTGAGTTGACCAGTGATACTGTTGTAGGTGTCAAAAATGTGACTATGAATGAGCCATTCTTTGTAGGTCACTTCCCGGGAAAACCTGTGATGCCCGGAGTACTTCAGGTAGAGGCTATGGCCCAGACCGGAGGAATACTCGCATTAAAATCTGTTCCAGATCCTGAGAATTACCTCACTTTCTTTATGAAGATCGACAATGTAAAGTTCAAGAGACAGGTGGTTCCGGGAGATACTTTAATATTCAAGCTGGAATTACTTGCCCCGATCAGAAGAGGGATCTGCCAAATGCAGGGATACGCTTATGCAAATGGGAAGCTTGTGACAGAAGCCATTTTAATGGCGCAAATTGTAAAACAAAAATAATATATATGAATCAACCCTTAGCATACGTACATCCCGGAGCCAAGATTGCAAAAAATGTAGTAATAGAACCTTTCACCACTATTCATAATAACGTGGTGATAGGAGAGGGAACCTGGATTGGCTCGAATGTTACTATTATGGAAGGGGCGAGGATCGGCAGGAATTGTAATATTTTCCCCGGTGCCGTTATTTCTGCAGTGCCACAGGATAAGAAATTCAATGATGAAGATACAATTACCGAAATAGGTGATAATACTACCATCAGAGAATGTGTGACCATAAATCGCGGGACCACAGACAGGATGAAGACCAAGATTGGCAGTAATTGCTGGATCATGGCTTACTGCCACATTGCTCATGATTGCGTTGTGGGCGACAACTGTATCTTTTCTAATAACAGTACTCTGGCCGGTCATATCAACGTGGGAGATTATGTTGTTCTGGCGGGAATGGCAGCTATTCAGCAGTTTTGCAGTATAGGCAGCCATGCTTTTGTAACCGGCGGATCTCTGGTTCGAAAAGACGTTCCTCCTTTCGTTAAAGCCGGTAGGGAGCCACTTTCTTATGTTGGTGTTAATTCCATTGGATTAAGACGACGCGGATTCTCCACTGAAAAGATCAGGGAGATCCAGAATATTTACAGAATCCTGTACCAAAAGAATTACAATAACAGTCAGGCAGTAGCTATCATAGAAGCTGAGATGGAAGCAACTTCCGAAAGAGATGATATTTTAGAGTTTATCAAGAATTCCCAGCGTGGGATCATGAAAGGATATATAAGTTCAAACTAATCAAGTCAGAAAAATGGCAAGTACAAGCGATATTAGAAATGGATTGTGCATAAGATACAACCACGATATTTACAAGATCATTGAATTTCTTCACGTGAAGCCCGGGAAAGGCCCAGCTTTCGTTAGGACAAAGTTGAAAAGTGTTACTACGGGAAAGGTGCTCGAGAACACATTTTCTGCGGGTCATAAGATCGAAGATGTAAGGGTAGAAACTCACAAGTTTCAGTTCCTTTACAATGACGGGGAGTTTTACCACTTCATGAACACAGAAGATTATACGCAAATAAGGCTAACAGAGAATGCTCTTGATGCCCCGGGTCTTCTAAAAGAGGGAGAAGTGGTTACCATTCTCATCAATACCGAAGATCAAATGCCGTTATCTGTAGAGATGCCGGCAAGTGTAATTCTTGAGGTAACTCATACAGAGCCGGGAGTCAAAGGAAATACTGCCACTAACGCAACAAAACCTGCAACTGTAGAAACAGGAGCAGAGGTGAACGTTCCGCTTTTCATCAACGAAGGAGATAAGATCAAGATCGAAACTGAAAAAGGAACTTATAAGGAGAGAATAAAAGAGTGATCAGTGGTCAGTGATCAGAAAAATCTCAATTCTCATATTTAATATCTCATCTCATATCTAAATAATGAAGTTCCCACAACAGCATACTCTAGAGCAGATAGCGACAATAATTTCTTCGGAATTTGTTGGTCCGGCAGATTTCCCTGTGTTGGGAA
>CAYLZB010000186.1:0-3938 GCA_964388165.1 uncultured Flavobacteriaceae bacterium
TTTATAAGGCCGGCATCCCCTTCGGCTTCATATTTGGCGGGTGGGGTGGTGATCAGCTCGATCTGCTCAATATTCGCTGCGCTCATACCATCCAGCATCTGAATCACCGCATCGATCGGGAGGCGCACGATTTTATCGTTGATCATTATGCGCACCCCTGTTTTCCCATTCAGTGAGATGCCGTTGCTCTGCCGGTTGATCAGCACTCCCGGCGATTTTTCGAGTACTTCCATCACAGTGTTTCCGGAGGAGGTTATATTCCGCTGAACGTTGACGACCAGCCGGTCGATCTTCTGCTCAAACATTGGTTTCCTTGCTGTTACCGAAACTGCATCCAACTGCTCTACGGATTCTTCAAGCTGTATCGGTTCCTGCCGAGCCGGTTCATTTTTTACTCTAAATTGATCCGTATAATGTTTCCTAAAACCCACCATGGAAATCGACAGAAAATAGGTACCCGACGGGATATTTTGCAGATGATATCTTCCATCATCATCGGTGATACCACCTTTAACCAAAGATGAATCAGCGGGATCGAGCAAAAGTACGTTGGCCGTGGGAAGTGGAGAACCCTCTACATCCGTCACTATTCCCGAAACATCTGCCTGTGCCAAGGCTAAGCTGGGAATAACCAGACATAAGAAGATAGCCGGTAACATGTGGGATAGTGCATATTGTAGTTTCATAACGGTCCTCTTTTTTGAAATGATCGAAACAGTTACTCGGAAGGCACAGAGTAGGTGCCTTTAAAGTCGTAGTACCCTCCCGATCCTGTGGCTATATAATTGCGTCCCTTCAGCTCCCCGCTCCCCTCGATGCCTGCAAAGCGGCCGGTGCCGTTTGTATAGGTAAAAGTACCTTCAAACTGAACATACTTACCATCCTCGTTGGGCTTATTGGTTCCTTCAAATTGACTCATTATCGTAGAACCATCTTTGAAGGTAATCACCTCGTAACCAAGGTACCTACCACTCCCTTTGGGGCGGTAGATGGTCTCGGTCCCCATCACTTCGGCCACTTCACCGTTATCCAAGAAGACAAGTCCTTTGAAGTGAGCCAAAATTAAATTATCGCCGGGTACTCCCGGCACCTTAACCATCCGGGTGTTCTCCGGTATGATATGTATAACAGTCCGGCCTTTAAGTGTCTGTGCTTGGGCTACCTGTAAGCTTATGATTAGTGTCAATAATGTTAAAACTAAAAGTAACCGTTGCATAATAAACCTCTCATTATTTTAGGTGTCTTTGATTCTCTATTCTGCAGCTTTTGACCGTCTAGATGAGTAGGGCTTAATATTTTGATTAACGTTGAAAAAATTATCCGGATCGTAATTGGCTTTAATTTTTGCAAGTCGCTCGTAATTGTCCCTGTATGACGCTTTAACTCTATCCTCTCCTTCATCCATCAAAAAATTCACATAGGCTCCACCGGTAGTGAAGGGATGCACAGCCTCTTCCCAGTACTCCCTGGCCCAGTTTGTAATCTTCTTCTTGTTGGCAGGATCGGGATCAAACCCCACGATATTCTCTACCCAGTTGGCATCACGATAACTCCAAGCGGTTTCGTCGTTCTCGACTTCATGCGCCGCTCCATTTACAGGATACAGATGCATTCCCGATAGCGGCGTTGGTATTCTGGATCCGTACTCAATGTTCTTCTTTATCGCTTCATCGCTCCATTCTGTCAGGTAATCGGCTTTCCAATACGAGTATAATCCAGGTGGATACAGCTCGTCGAACATACTCTGCAGGGCCGGGTACGGCAGCGGCCCAACCATGTCGAGGGCAATATTGCCCACCTTGCGAATCGGTTCTAACATTTCCTCCGCTTTTTCCAACGAACCGGGATAGCACCACATCACCCCACACATTGTTTTGTTGTGAAGATGTTCTGGGAAAGGTGGGACAGGTGGAATAACCTGGATCGCAAAAAAACCGTTGATTTCATTTGGGGCATCCAGGATAAATTCGCGATACCAATGCATTATTCGTTCGGCTTCATCCATTTCCCAGAACGTGGGACCTGCATAGACGGTACTCACTTCGTGAAGCCGAAATTTAAATGAAGTGATTACTCCAAAATTTCCCCCTCCGCCCCGAATACCCCAAAACAGGTCTGAATGTTGATCCTTGCTGGCGGTTACAACACTGCCGTCAGCCAGCACCAAGTCGGCTTCAAGCAGGTTGTCAATTGTCAGGCCATAGGTCCGCGTCAGGTGACCAAGCCCACCACCGAGGGTGAGCCCGCCAACACCGGTGGTTGAAATAATGCCGCTGGGAGTGGCCAGCCCAAAGACATGGGTGGCGTGATCCACATCACCCCAGGTTGCACCTCCGCCTACCTGTACTGTTTTTTCTTTGGGATCAACATGGGTAAAGTTGATTTTCGACAGGTCGATCACCACTCCGTCATCACAAACACCCAACCCCGCCGCATTGTGTCCGCCACCACGGATAGCAGCCCGCAAATTCTCTTTACGTGCAAACCGGACAGCGGTAATTACATCGGCAACATTGTGGCAGTATGCGATGCATTTGGGCTTGCGGTCTATCATCCCGTTATAGACGCTGCGTGATTCATCATATTCCTTATCCCCGGGTCGGATGAGTGTACCTCTCAGATTGTTGTTGAATTCGTCAAATGTTGATTGTTCCACCATGCCATACCTCGCTCTTATTATTTATTCCTGACCATAGAAATGGAATATGCTATACTGTTTTTAATTATGGTCAGATTATCCTTGATTAAAGTGTATTGAATTGAAATGCGGATGGATAACAGACAGCATTCAATTATTGCCAATATTCATTCAATCGGGGAGGAGGGAGGAGAGAATAAAAGATTATCAGGGAGAATGAGTACACTACAGAATAGAGCTCAGCCCATCCAGGGATTGGGTTTCTCCTTGTTTCCAAAGCTCCCTGTATGTCTGTTCAGACATCATTTTTTTACATCGATTGAGCGTTCTGTTGCAGGGGGCTGCTGATCGTGGCGGACGGGGAGCATGAATACTGTTTCGCAACCCTGAGGCTATGGCCAGGCAGGTAACAGCCTTTTTGCAGTTTTCTTGCCCGACAAAAAGTCTTGCACACGCTTCCAGCGATTCACAGATGTACACCTTCTCCTCCTGTTTTACTCTTCGGGATAACACTTCCAGGTGCTGGCCCACTGCTGTCCTGATGTTACTAATATATGCATTGTATTCCGCCAGGCAATACAGAGAAAAAGCGGAGGCCCATTTATTTAAATGTTGTACCTCATATTTTTGATGTTCATACCCTTCATGTGCCCGATCGAAATATTTTTTTGCCAACCCGGATTTGCCCAGAGACAAGCACGATAATCCCAGCAGATCATACGCCCAAAGCAGACCAAACGGGTTGCCCACTTCTTTCCAGCCGTCAATAGCTAATTTAAGAGTACGTTCTGCTTTTGTATACTCTTCTGTATCGTAAAAAATATATCCCTGAGAGGTGTTCACCATGCTCACAAGTTGCAGATCTTCCAACTCTTCAAGGACCTCCCGGGCTTGTTTGAGCCTGGCTAATCCCACTTCATATTTTCCCTGGCACCGATCAACGAGCGCCAGGTAGGAAGATACAAAAGCACTGCCCCTGCGATCTCCGATCTCTTCCCGAAGAGAAATACTCTTATTAAAACGGGATTCCGCCTTTGACAAATTTCCGTGAATATACTCCATCCATCCGAAGTTGTTGTGTGATACCGCAATGCCCCGAACGTCATTCAACTTCTTATGAAGTTTCAGCGCCTCTTGTGTATGCATGATTCCTTCCCGGTAATCCCCCGCTGTAATTTTTATCCATCCGTAATGGTTTAAACACTCCGCCAACTCCTTTTTGTTGTCGATTCTTCTGAATATCCTGATACACTGCCTGAAATTATCCTCATTCTTTTTGTAGTCTTTGGAAACCATCATC
>CAYLZB010000187.1:0-3934 GCA_964388165.1 uncultured Flavobacteriaceae bacterium
TGGTAGCTCAGTTGGTAGAGCATCTCCCTTTTAAGGAGAGGGTCCTGGGTTCGAGTCCCAGCCAGGTCACTTTAACCTGAACCATAGCGACACAATCTCGTCCAAGTGGTAAATAAGTTCAAGATCCTTTAGGATCAATTTTACTTTAATCCGGAGCTTCTTAACAGATTTTTTCTACCTTAAGAAAATCTTAAAAAATTGCCCAGGTGCTGGAACTGGTAGACAGGCATGGTTGAGGGCCATGTGTCCATTAGGGCGTGCGGGTTCGAGTCCCGCTCTGGGCACTCTTTTCTTTTTCCACATATTTTCCTATTGAACGAAATTTCCTGCTATTGTTAAGGATTTTCACCTTTCTCACCCTACTTCTTACATAAAAGCTAAATTTCTGTTAATCATATTCTTAGCATCTTCTTGAGTAAAAATAAAAACTATTTTTATCAAAGATAATTCACCTTTAGACAGAAAGAAGATGCAGTTCCAACTCTATTCTCAGCTACTCAAACTAGATCTCTCCAATGATGATCTTCTTCAAATGTATTACGTGCTTTACTACGACCTAAAGCAGGAGGAGAAAGAGATGGCCGAGAATATTGCAAAGCTGATAGAGATAAGGGAGAAAGCAAAAATTGAATTGAGAAGACTGCTTTTCAATATTAAAAATTCTATTCACATTTCTAAAGTAGGAAGTGCGATCCTAAATTTTTTACCCGTATTTCTCAAGCTGGATTACCTGGCACGTAACACCTTTAATAATTTAAATTTAAAGGCATGTTATGAAAAAGAGAAAAAAAATATTAAATTGTACTACGAAACTCTTTATAATCAGGATATTCCCACTTCAACTCTTGAAGTTTTGTTAAAACACAAGAGAAAGTTAGAATCCCTGCCATAAATAAATAGATGAGAAAACGGTAATTTTTACTGGGGGGCAAAAATTACTTGATAGAATACTCCGGAGTTAAAATACCGGAGTTTCTCATCTACTTTATTAGAAAAGCAATCCTTAGGGATTGCTTTTTTATTTGAGCAAAAAAACTCCCGCCTGTGGCGGGAGTTTCCATATTCAATTAAAATCTATCCTTATGCTGCATTCTGCTTTTTGATGAGATTAAGAGCAGATCCCTCTTTATACCACTCGATCTGAGGCTGGTTATAAGTATGATTAGCCTTAATAGTATCCTTAGACCCATCGGCATGCACTATCTCCACAGTAAGCTGCTTATCTGGCGCGAAATCTTCAAGATCTACAAAGTTGAAGGTATCATCTTCCTGGATAAGGTCGTAATCGCTTTCATTTGCAAAAGTGATCCCCAGCATTCCCTGTTTTTTAAGATTGGTTTCGTGGATCCTGGCAAAGGATTTTACCAGCACAACTTTTACCCCAAGATGTCTTGGCTCCATAGCAGCGTGCTCTCTGGAAGAACCTTCCCCGTAGTTGTGGTCTCCAACTACTACAGTAGGGATTCCGGCTGCCTTATATTTACGCTGAGTTGCAGGAACACCGTCATACTCGCCGGTGATCTGATTCTTTACGAAGTTGGTCTTCATATTGAATGCATTCACAGCACCGATCAAACAGTTGTTGGAAATATTATCAAGGTGACCTCTAAAGCGCAACCATGGTCCGGCCATAGAAATGTGGTCTGTAGTACATTTACCGTGAGCTTTAATTAGCAATTTTGCACCCATCAGGTTCTTCCCATCCCAGGGCTCAAATGGCTCAAGCAACTGTAATCTTTCAGACTTAGGATTCACCTTCACCTCAACACTTGAACCATCCTCGGTTGGTGCAAGGTATCCGGGATCTTCCACATCAAAGCCTTTTGGAGGTAGTTCCAATCCTGTTGGCTCATCCAATTTCACCTGCTCTCCATCCTCATTCAGGAGGGTATCTGTAGTTGGATCGAAATCCAGTCTACCCGCAATTGCAATTGCAGCCACCATCTCGGGAGACCCTACAAAAGCATGAGTATTTGGGTTTCCATCTGCCCTTTTTGAGAAGTTACGGTTGAAAGAATGCACAATGGTGTTTTTCTCTTCCCCCTTACGATCACTTCGGTCCCACTGACCTATACAAGGTCCGCAGGCATTTGTAAAGATCGTGGCGTCAAGATCTTCAAAAATTTGAAGGAGACCATCTCTTTCTGCAGTAAAGCGTATTTGTTCAGAACCCGGATTAATTCCGAAGTCTGATTTTGCTTTAACCTTTTTGTCGACCGCCTGCTTGGCAATAGAAGCCGCACGGGTAAGGTCCTCATAAGAAGAGTTAGTACAAGACCCAATGAGTCCCCAGTCTACATTGATAGGCCAATCGTTCTTTTTAGCTTTTTCTCCCATTTCTGAGATCGGAGTAGCAAGATCGGGAGTAAAAGGCCCATTAAGGTGTGGTTTCAATTCAGAAAGATCGATCTCGATCACCTGATCGAAATATTGTTCAGGATTTGCATAAACTTCAGCGTCTCCTGTTAGATGCTCCTTCACTGCATTGGCTGCATCTGCAACATCTGCACGATTGGTAGCGCGAAGGTATCTGGCCATGGATTCATCATAACCAAAGGTAGAAGTGGTCGCTCCCACTTCTGCACCCATATTACAAATAGTTCCTTTACCTGTAGCCGACATTGATTCAGCTCCTTCTCCAAAATATTCAATAATAGCTCCGGTTCCTCCTTTTACAGTAAGGATCCCGGCAACTTTTAAAATAACATCTTTTGGAGCGGTCCACCCGGAAAGTTTTCCGGTTAACTTAACCCCAATGAGCTTAGGGAATTTAAGCTCCCAGGCCATTCCTGCCATAACATCTACAGCATCTGCACCACCAACACCAATGGCTACCATTCCAAGTCCACCGGCATTAACCGTATGAGAATCGGTTCCTATCATCATTCCTCCCGGGAAAGCATAGTTCTCAAGCACTACCTGGTGAATGATTCCTGCTCCCGGTTTCCAGAATCCAATTCCGTATTTATTAGACACAGATTCCAAAAAGTCGAAAACCTCATCACTGGATTTCTTTGCACTTGGCAGGTCGAATTGAGCTCCCAGTTTTGCCTGGATAAGGTGATCACAATGTACAGTAGTAGGAACAGCTACGTTCTTCTTCCCTGCCTGCATAAATTGCAGAAGGGCCATTTGTGCAGTAGCATCCTGGCAGGCTATCCTGTCCGGTGCAAATTCCACATAATCTTTACCACGGGTAAATTTCTTTGAAGGTGTTCCATCCCAAAGGTGGGAATAAAGAATTTTCTCTGAAAGAGTCAAAGGTTTCCCAACGATTTCACGTGCGGCATTCACCCGCTCGCCCATCTGGCTGTAAACCTTCTTGATCATATCAATATCGTAAGCCATAACTTGTATTTTGTTTTATTCTGAAGTGTGGCAAAATTACGAATTCCAGCCCGATTTAAAAAATTATAACCAAAGCTGAATTTTACCTGAAGAAAGTTTAATGAATCCTAAAAATTGCGTCTATAAAAATAGCTAAATCACACAAAATGCAGCTTAAAATAAGAAAATGATAAAACTGAAGTGAAAATTAGTCTTTACTAATGAACGGGGAGCGGATTTGCTTTAGCTTTTTCCGCTGAAAGAGATAGACAGCCGGTGCAAGATTTGGCAAAATTAGCATAGACATCAACCAGAAGGTCTTGTTGATAAGCTTTGTGTTGATCATGTCTAATAAAATGAAGAGCCATAAACCTGTGAGAAAAGCAAAGCTCATAATAGCGGGAAAAGAAAGACTCTCCCAGTCCAGAAGATTGGCACCCAATCTAAACCAGAGAAATTGGCAGCCAAAGAAAAGAAGTGCTACCGGAAGTCTGAGCCTCACCAGAAGATCAATCATGATCTAAATATAGTAAAAGATCTTAAAATAAGCTCTTTATGATCTCTTCTTCAGAAATTCCTTCGGCTTCGGCTTTGTAGTTCTTGATCA
>CAYLZB010000188.1:0-3873 GCA_964388165.1 uncultured Flavobacteriaceae bacterium
GCCATGCCTTTCGACGCACTGAACCGGGTGGCGTTCCCCGCCCACGTCGACACCGACCGGCGGAACGAGGCGTCCAGGGCACCGTACCCGGAGGCGTTCCAGAAGTTCGACTCGACCATCGCACCCCCGATTCCCTCGTCGACGGCGTTCGTGAACTCGACGGGACTCCGGGTGTCGATCGCCTCCCGGGTGGCCAGGTTCTGCGTGAAGATGACCGTGTTCAGGACGATCGCGAGGACGACCAGGGTCATCGCGATACCCAGGCCGGCGATCAACAACAACTGCCCTCGGCGCCCCGACATTCTCTCGTCCCTTGGGCGACGGCACGGATATACTTCCCGCCGATCTGGCGGCGCATCGCCGACCTGGAATCACCTCCGAAACCGGCCTGACAGGCTTCATACTGCTCCCACGCAGTCAATCTGCCGTACTGACGAGGTAGACGCCGACCCCCATGATGGCACCGCCGGAGACGAACGCGGGGCCGAGTGACTCGCCGAGCAGGAGTGCGCCGAGCGCGCCCCCGACGATAGGTTGCGCGAAGAAGAACACGGCGACGGTGCCGGCGGGGACGTTCACGACGCCACGATACCAGAGGAACCAGGCGGCAGCAGTCGACAGCACCCCGAGGTAGAGCACTGCCCCGACGACCCCCGGCGTGACCGGAATCACCGTCCCCGGTTCGAGCAGGACGAGTTCGACGGCGGCGAGAACGCCGAGCATCGGGACCGCGGTGATCGTGGCGTACGTCGCTGTCTCGAGGGGCGAATACCGGCGGACGAGCGGGGTGCCGTAGACCGTGAATGCGGCCCACGCCAACCCCGCGACGAGAAGCGAGAGCACGCCGAGGAGGTGTGCGTCGAGGAGTGACTCGAACTCGTAGCGCCCCGTGAGGACGACCACGGTGCCGATCGCGGCGAGTCCCATCCCGCCGAGCTTTCGACGGTTCACCGTTTCACCGAGGACCGTGATCCCCAGCAGGAGCGTGAAGATGGGCGTGAGGACCGTGAGGAGGGACCCCTGGCTCGCGTTCGTCAGGTCGGTCCCGATGAACTGGGTCGCTATCGTGACCGCGACCCAGACGCCGAGAACCGTGAACGACACCCACTCCCGGCGCGAGAACGACCGCGTCGGGGACTGGATCCGGACGATGGCGTAGAGGACGGCCGCCCCGAGGACGACCCGGAGGAACCCGAGGGTCAACGGCGGGATCGACGCGAACCCCCACTTGCTCACGACGTACATCCCACCCCAGATCGACGCAGCCATGAACGGGGGTGCGGCATCCCGGATGGCGACCATTCGACTCCCTCTTCTCTAGCACCGTTCCTACCGCTTTCCGTACCAGCAATACCGGCTACCTCCGCGCTCGCGCCCGCCCCGACCCGAAGTGCTAACCCCCGTGCGACGAAAACCGGTGGATATGCGAATCGGTGTACTCGGTGCCGGGTCCATCGGCTCCCTGTTCGCGGGGCGGCTCGCCGCCGCCGGAACCGACGTCGTGGTCCTCGGACGCGCCGGCGACCACCTCCAGCGGATTCAGTCCGACGGGATCGTCGTCTCCACGCCGCACGGCGGAGCACTCGTCGGGACGGTCGACGCGACGACGGAACCCTCCGACCTCTCGCGCATCGACGCCCTCCTCGTCTGCGTGAAGAGCTACGACACAGACCACGCGCTCACGGTGGTCGCGGATGCGATCCCCTCGACTGCGGACGTCGTCACCCTCCAGAACGGACTCGGGAACGCAGAGACCATCCGCGAACACGTTCCCGCCGGTCGCGTCGTCGCCGGGACGACGACCAACGGCGCCGTCCTCGAGGAACCCGGTCGAGTCCGGCATGCTGGGCGTGGAGAGACCCGGATCGGTCGGTTCTTCGGGTCGAACGACGACTCGGTCGACGAGCTCGCCGCCACGTTCACGGACGCAGGCATCGAGACGACGGTCATCTCGGACGTCCGGACCGCCATCTGGGAGAAGGTGCTCGTGAACGCGGGTATCAACGCCGCGACCGCGCTCGCCCGCGTGCCGAACGGCGAGATGGCCGACGGTCCAGGCGCTGCACTCCTCCGGGACGCGGTCGAAGAGGGGGCGCGGGTCGCGGAGGCCGAGGGCGTGTCCATCGACCCTGCGATCGTCGACCACGCGCTCGACGTCGCGAGACAGACGGCGACGAACCGGTCGTCGATGCTGCAGGACCTCGAGGCGGGGACACGGACCGAGATCGATTCGATCAATGGGGAACTCGCACGCCGTGCCGACGAGCACGACGTCCCGACACCGGTGAACCGGACGCTCACGAATCTCGTGCGACTCGCCGAGGATCGGGACTAACTGCGGCCAGGGGACTTCTGCGGCGCCTAGTCGACGAGCGGTTCGTCCGGACGCGGGCAGTCGTAGGTGTCGCGCACGGTGTCGGCGAGCAGTGAGTCGCGGTGGAGGACGAGGTAGACGATGACGAACTCGTGTTCCACCGGTCGCATGACGAATATCTCGTGGTCGACCGACTCCGCGGCGTCGAGGCGGTCGATGAGTGGTTCGAGCGGGAGGGTGCCGGATCGGATCTCCTCGAAGACGTCGCGCTCGCCACGTTGTTCGGCGAACGCGTACACTGCGCCATTGGGTTCGCCGTCGGTACTCAGCGTCGGTCGGCCGGTCACGCCGACGTTCTCCCGGCGTGCCTCCTCCATCGTCTCCAGCGCCGCCTCGAAGAGTCCGGACACCGCCTGGGCGTACGTGATGAGGGTCCAGCCGGTGACCACCACGTCCGCAAATCTGGCGTCGCCGTCGTCCCACGAGAGCGTCGCCTCGATGGTGTACCCTGGCCGGAGGCCGGCAACGGTCTCACCGAGGTCGCCGTCGTAGCCGCTTGACTCGACGAGCGTCGGCTCCATGTTCGCGAGGTCGAGGAGCGTGAACGAACCACTCCTGCCGTGTGGGCGGTCGAGCACCCGGAACTCGCCGCTCGTCGTCGCCTGCATACGTGGAACGACGGGTGGGGGCCGGAAAAACACGCGGCTTTCCATCCAGCAACCCGGATTCGGTCACTTTCCCGGGAGCCGTCCTCCGCAGGTGCTTTGGCGCGGCCTCTCGAAGCACCGAACGATGCAGCACGACGTCGTCGTGGTCGGGGCGGGGTGCATCGGGCTCTCCGTCGCGAAGCACCTCGTCGAGCGAAGCGACCTGGACGTCGCCGTCGTGGAGAAGGAGCACCACCTCGCCGCCCACCAGAGCGGCCGGAACTCGGGAGTCCTCCATCCGGGGTTCAACTATCCGCCGGAGTCCCGGAAGGCCGCATTCGCGACGGAGGGCACCCGGCGGATGAAGGAGTACTGCCGGACCCACGGCATCCCGCTCGACGAGTGCGGGGTCGTCGTGGTCGCACAGAACGCCGTCGAGGAGAGCCGTCTCTACACCCTCGAGTCGAACGCCTCCGCGAATGGGGTCGAAACGGAGATTCTCGACGCGGACGAACTACGCGATTACGAACCGTATGCCCGTGGACACGCGGCACTCTACTGTCCGGAGGCGGCGTCGGTCGACAGCCAGCAGTACGTCTACCAGCTCGCGCGTGACGCCAGGGCTGGCGGCGCAGCCATCTATCTCGACACCGAGGTCACCACGGTCGCGCGACGCGGGGACGAGTACACTATCGAGACGGACTCCGGCACCCTCGAGGCGGACTACCTCGTCAACGCCGCCGGACTGCACGCCGACCGGCTCGCCCACCAGCTCGGCGTCGGCGAGGAGTACCAGGTCGTGCCGTTCCGCGGCGAGTACCACGAGGTGCGCGTCGACAAGCGCGACCGCTGCCGGTCGATGATCTATCCGACGCCCGACCCCGACCTCCCCTTCCTCGGCGTCCACTTCAC
>CAYLZB010000189.1:0-3870 GCA_964388165.1 uncultured Flavobacteriaceae bacterium
TGCGCGATGGCGTCGAACTGCTCGGGTGTGAGGTCGACGTCCGCGGCGGCGAGGGTCTCCCGGAGCTGGTCGGGCGTCCGGGCGCCGACGATGGGGGCGGTGACCTGGTCGTGCTGGCAGAGCCACGCGAGACTGACCTGCGCGGTGGTCGCTTCGGTCTCCGCGGCGACGGACTCGATGGCGTCGAGCGCGTCGAAGTTCTCGGCCGTGAGGTAGGAGTCGCGGAACATCTCGTCGGTCGCGCCCCTGGACCCCTCCGGGGGGTCCTCGCCCCTGCGATACTTCCCCGTGAGGAAGCCGCCCGCGAGCGGACTCCAGGGGACGACGCCGAGGTCGTAGTCGGCGCACATCTCGAGGTAGTTCCCCTCGACCTCGCGATTGACGGCGTTGTACCGGGGCTGCGCGACGGTGAACGGCTCGTAGCCCTCGCGCGCCGCGATCTCGTTCGCCTTCGCGACCTTCCACGCGTTCGGCTCGAAGGTCGACGTCCCGAGGTAGTGGACCTTCCCGTCGCGCACGAACTCGTTCAGGGTCGCCATGAACTCCTCCGCCGGGGTGTCGTCGTCCCAGCGGTGGACGTAGAGCAGGTCGACGTAGTCCGTCTGGAGGCGGTCGAGGATCGCGTCGATGCTGTAGCGGAGGTGCTTGCGACCGAGTCCCCGACCGTTCGGGTCGTCTCGCGTCGGCCAGAAAATCTTGGAGGCGACGACGTAGTCCTCGCGGTCGCGCTCCTGGAGCCACTCCCCGATGTACTCCTCGGCGCGCCCCTCGCCGTACATGTCCGCGGTGTCGACGAAGCGTCCGCCCGCGTCCGCGTAGGCGTCCAGCAGGTCGTGCGCCCGGTCGCGGCCAACCTCGACGTGGCCGGTGTCGTCCTCGCGGCCGAAGCGCCACGTCCCGAACGCGATCTCGCTCACCTTCGTCCCGGTGCGGCCGAGGGGTACCGCGTCGAGTCCCATACGTGAGCGTACCACCAGCGTCGTGAAAAGCGAGTCGAAACCGGTCGCCTACTCGTCGGCCTTGTAGCGCCGGCCGACGACGAGGGCGGCGACGTGCAGGACGATGAGGAGCAGGGCGGCGAGCTGGCTCGACTGTTCCTCGAGCCCCGTCGCGAGGAGGGGGACGTAGAGGAAGGGAAGTGCAACCGCAGCCCAGAAACCCACTGCTTCGATGGGCTTCAGGAGGGCGGTGACGCTGGAGGCGTCCTGGGGGAGGACGTCAAGGACGGTGGTGGAGGGGCTGGACATGATGGGTCACCTCGTTCAACTATCCTTAGGACTGGGGGGAGGATATAACCGGTCGACTGTTGGGGTAGTTTCACCCCATTTCACGAACCCGAACGCACTGGCTAAGACGTTTCACGCGGGCTCGAGACGTTTTATCGAGCCATCTCGTGACGTTTCGTTGAATCGCGCTCTCGGGTGGAGTAAGGCGGGGTTACGAGCCGGTAGATCCGATATGTTGACACGCGCCCCTCCACAAACATTAAACTGGACTGTTGCAACTGAATTAAATGGAGATTTCCGATGTCGTCCACGATCGAGACCCGGCTGTTCGGACGGGAGGTATCGTACACGTTCGACGGCCTCTGGCTGGCGTACTGGCTCGTACTCTTCCGCGTCGTCGTCGGCTGGTGGTTCCTGCACGCCGGCCTCGACAAGTTCCTGGCGTGGCCGTTCGACGCGGGCTGGTTCGTCGGCGGACGCGCCGCCGCAACCAGCCTCGGTCCCGTCGTCGGTCTCTTCGCCGACGGCGCCGGCCTCGCGCTGACCAACGTCATGATCCCCGTCGGCCAGACACTGATCGGGCTCGGGCTAATCCTCGGCGCCTTGACCAGGCTCGCCGCGTTCTTCGGCGGGTTCCTCATGGTGTTCTTCTACTTCATCAACGGGGAGACCGGCGGCTGGGCGCACGGGGTGGTGACGGGCGAACTCCTCGGCATCCTGGTCTTCGCCATGATCGCCTCTATGGGCGCCGGCCGCATCCTCGGCGTCGACGCGGTTCTGTACGAATCGAGCATCGTCGAGACCTATCCACGCCTCCGGTACTTCATCGGGTGACCACACCATGACTGCACTCACAACCACCGAACGGAACGTACTGCTCGTCGGCGCCGGCCTCGTGATCCTCGGCACGGCCGGGATCGGCCTCCTCGAGGTGATCGCCGGAAGCCCCCATCCCGTCAGTAGCGACGGCCAGATCGTACACGAGGCACTCGTCCCCCTCGCACTCCGGTCCTACGTCATCCTCGCGGGTTTCCTCGTCTGGGCGGGCTTCGCCGTCTACCGCTTCCTGACCACCACGCCCACCGTCAGCGGCGGACGCACCATCTAGCAGGCATCGGAAGCGAGAACGAACCGGGTACGACGACCTCGGCTGAGGGGGCGCGGGCCGTCAGTCACCCGCGACCTGCTGCGGGGTCGCCTCCCTGTGATCCGAGACCGCCTCTCGGAGATCATGGTTCTCGGACTGTTCGAAGAAATCGCAGAGGGCGTCGACCAGTTCCTGTTCCACGTAGTAGCGCTCCCGCCCCAGCCACCCGTAGCTGTTCTGTCGAGTCTGCCGTCATCTGACTCGCCAGCTGGGAGTCGGGCCACCCCCATCGTGAGCAGGAAGCCTGAAGGTGCAAGGTGGTGAAACCACCTTCGGCCGGCGCGAACCCGCGACAGAGTGTCGCTATGGGCGCGTTAACGTGGTGCCGGCTGGGCCTGTTCCCGTCGAACCTCGTCGGCTTTACCCCCGGAGAATCACCGTGGGGGCACTTCTTCGAACGTTAATCATCGTTCGACCGGTACCGACCGGGGTCCGGGAACGCCGGCCGCCCCGGTGGCCATCCCGGTTCGGGCGTCGCGCGTCCCATCCGCTCCACCGGTTGCGATAGCAGGCCGAACTGTGATTGGTGGATGCGCCGAACGTCGTCCCAGACCGTCAGGAAATGCAACCAAGTACCCCCGGAACTGACGCAGACCGGTCACGTACCGACGAGCCGTCGACCTCGTTACGGTCGGGCGAGTGCAAGTCAGGAACGGCCAACGATGGAACCGACGACTCCATCGCCACCACGCAGACGCAGGGTGTGGAGGGTGGCGGGAGACGAGACCCACGGGCGAGGGGGCAGGGGGAACGGGAGAGGGGCGACGGAGACGGCGACAGAGCGCACGGTCCAGCTGCCGATTCGGGCAAGGGCCCGCCCGACGGCGGCGGCGGACTCTCGCGGCGGGACCTCCTCGGGTCGTCCGCGGCCGCGGGCGGCCTGATCGGGCTGTCCGGCTGCATCTACCTCGAGAGTGCGCCCGCCGGGAAGACCGTGGTCCAGCTCGCCGCCGACTCCGGCACGGCCGCGGCGGAGTCGACGCTGAACAAGGCGCTCCACGAGGCCGGACTGCCCGAGGACATCCAGGTGGACGTCATCGTCACGAACTCGGGGAACGCGTCCTCCCAGTTCACGCAGTGGATCTCGGCCGGCATCGAACGCCCGTCCCTCCTCCGGATGGACAGCGGGTGGACGATCCCGTTCATCGCCAGGAACCAGGTCGGGAACCTGAGCGAGAAACTCCCCGACGTCGCCGAGACCGTGAAGTCAGACTACTTCGACGCGAGTGTGGAGACGATCACGTCTCCCGACGGCGACGTCTTCGGCGTGCCGATGTTCTCGGACTTTGGCCTGATGCTGTACCGGAAGGACCTCGTCGAGAAGGCGGGGTTCGACCCCAGCGGCTGGGCGACGTCCCCACTCTCCTGGAAGAAGTTCTCCGAGGTGGCGAAGCAGACCATGGAGCAGACGAACACGAGGCACGGGTTCAGCTTCCAGGCCGACCTCTACGAGGGGCTCTCCTGCTGCACGTTCAACGAGATCATGACGACGTGGGG
>CAYLZB010000190.1:0-3860 GCA_964388165.1 uncultured Flavobacteriaceae bacterium
CCTTCTTTCATTACAAACTGAACATCCTCCAGCGTCTTTACATTTTTTGTGGGATCTTCTTTAACTGCGATGATATCTGCAAAGAAGCCGGGAGCTACCTGTCCCAATTCGCTTTCCATCTTAAAGATCCGGGCAGGGACGATAGTAGCCGATTGTATAGCCTCTAGAGCCGGCATTCCCGCTTCTACCATATAGCCAAATTCCTTGGCGTTCTTTCCGTGTTGAAAGACTCCGGCATCTGTTCCGAAGGCGATCTTCACTCCTTTTTTATAGGCTCTTCCAAAGGTGTTCTGTATCTGTGGACCTATTTGTTTTGCTTTTGGAACTACCAGTTCGGGATAATAGTTTTCAATTTCAGCTTTTTCGGCAACCTCTTTTCCGGCAGTAATAGTGGGAACAAGATAGGTGCCGTATTGCTTCATCAACTCCATAGTTTCTTCGCTCATAAGGGTTCCATGTTCAATAGTGGTCACACCTCCTTTAACTGCTCTCTGCATTCCTTCATCCCCGTGGGCATGGGCTGCAACATGAAAATCATAATCTTTTGCAATATCTACTATAGCTTTGATCTCTTCAACGGTGAACTGCGGATTAGAGCTACTTTTAGCCACACTTAACACCCCGCCGGTAGCAGTGATCTTTATAAGATCGGCTCCGTTCTTATAGCGTTGCCTTACCGCCTTCCGGGCATCCTCGACACTGTTCACGACTCCTTCTTTTGGCCCCGGATCTCCGGCAAGAGCCCTGTTCATTCCATTGGAAGGATCGGCATGGCCTCCCGTAGTGGCGAGAGATTTTCCTGAGGTAAAGATCCTGGGTCCGTTCACCTTTCCTTTATTGATCGCATTCCGCAAAGAAATATTCACTCCTGTACCTCCAAGATCTCTTACGGTAGTAAATCCCGCCAGCAATGTAGCTTCAGCAAATCCCACGGAATTAAAAGCATCATCTGCCGGATCATTGGTAAAGCGCTCAAGATATTTGGAGGGATTGGTTTCACTTTCCAGGTGCACATGCATATCTGTTAAACCCGGAAGCAGGAACATATCCTTCAGATCAATAAGACTGTCGGAAGGTCTTGCAGGTTGTACAAATCCATCCTTTATTTCTTTGATCTTGTTCCCGGATACAATAATGGTCTTCTCATTGAGAATTTTTCCGGTCTTGACGTCGAGTAGTTTTCCACTGTGGATGTAGGTGTCCTGTGCAGCGACTACTAAAGAAAATAGCAAACTGCAGGCGAAAAAGAAGTATTTCATAAAGGTACTATTGATTAAAAAACTCTTTAATAGAACCGGTAATATATGAAATTTGTTCCTCATCCAACTCTGTATGCATAGGTAGGGAAATGACCTCCTTAACCAATTGATTGGTGACCGGAAAATCTGCTTCGTTATAGCGCTCATCCTTATAGGCCTTTTGGCTGTGCAGAGGGATGGGATAGTAAACTCCGAATGGAATACCTTTTTCTGTAAGATGCTTGGCTAAGGCATCACGTTTCCCACCTGCAATCTTGATGGTGTACTGGTGATAAACATGGGTGTCATCTGAACTTTCGGTATAAGGAACAGTAACTCCCTCAACATCTTTTAGAGCTTCAGAATATTTCCTTGCAGCATTTTGCCTTGACTCATTATAAGTGTCCAGGTGCGGAAGCTTCGCGCGTAGCACAGCTGCCTGCAGACTGTCAAGCCGTGAGTTCACTCCTACCACATCATGGTGATAACGCTCATACATTCCGTGATTCACAATTCCCCTTATGGTGTGGGCCAGGTCATCATCATTAGTGAAAATTGCTCCGCCATCTCCATAGCAGCCGAGGTTTTTTGAAGGAAAGAATGAAGTCGATGCTACATGACCTATTGCCCCGGCCTTCTTTGTAGTGCCGTCTTTAAAGTGGTAATTCGATCCTATAGCCTGCGCATTGTCTTCAATCACATACAGGTCATGCTCCCGGGAAATCTCCATAATAGCATCCATGTTCGCAGTTTGCCCGAACAGGTGCACAGGCACAATGGCTTTTGTCTTTGGAGTTATTGCTTTTTTTATGGCCTCAGGGTCTATGTTAAAAGTATCAGGTTCTACATCTACCAGCACCGGCGTTAGCTGCAGTAAAGCAATTACTTCTACAGTTGCCGCAAAGGTAAAGTCGGCAGTGATCACCTCATCCCCGGGTTTTAATCCCAATCCCATCATTGCGATCTGGAGGGCATCTGTACCGTTAGCACAGGGAATAACATGTTTTACATCGAGGTACTCTTCCAGCTCTTTTTGAAAGCTATGAACTTCGGGTCCATTAATAAAGGCAGTGGTATCAAGAACTTCTGAAAAAGAAGAATTTACAGAATCTTTTATTTTTTCATATTGACCCTTAAGGTCAACCATTTGAATTTTTTTCATCTTATAAAGTTAGGACTACGAAAATACGAAGAAAGCCACTTTTGCCAATGGTATTTTCTTAATTTAGCACCCAAATTACCGGCCTTGCATTTTCTCTATAACCTTGCCATAAGATCTGCTGAAAAGTTACTCCCCATTGGGGGCAGATATAGCGAAAAGCTGAAAGCCTTTACCGAAGGAAGAAAAGACCTTTTTGAGCAACTTGCTTCTCAAATAGCACCCACCGATAGAACCATCTGGTTTCATGCAGCCTCCCTGGGAGAGTATGAACAGGCAGTGCCGGTGATCATGGAAGTAAAGAAGATCTTCCCATCGCATAAGATCATACTCAGCTTCTTCTCCCCCTCGGGTTACGAGGTAAAGAAAAATTCTGCACTGGTCGATGTGGTTACCTATCTCCCGCTGGATACTGAAGCGAATGCCAAAAAATTTCTGGACATCGTTCATCCCGATTGGGTGCTCTTCGTAAAATATGAATTCTGGCCTAATTTTTTGGCGGAATTAAAGAAGAGAGAGATGCGAAGCCTTCTTATCTCCGGTGCCTTTAGAGAAGATCAGCTCTTTTTTAAGAGCTATGGGAAATGGATGAGAAAGTACCTGGAGGCTTTTGAATATTTCTTCCTTCAAAATGAAAATTCGAAAAAACTACTTCACAAAATAGGCTTTGATAATTCTGCTGTAAGCGGTGATACCAGGTTTGACAGGGTAAGCACACAACCCGGGCTGGATAACCGGCTGGACTTCATAGAGGACTTTTTAGGTGATAAAGTTTGCATCGTTGCCGGAAGTACCTGGCCCGAAGATGAAGAGCTCCTGCTGGATTTTATAAATGATAGTCCTGCAGATGTAAAGTTCATAATTGCTCCTCACGCTATTAAAGCAGAAAAGATCCAACAACTGCAGGAGAAACTGAAGGTGGATGTTGTTCTTTATTCTGAAAAAGACAACACCCATTTAGACGATTTTAAGGTTTTTATAATTGACAACGTTGGGCTGCTCACCAGGATCTACAGTTATGCAGATATTGCTTACGTAGGTGGTGCCGCAGGGGACACCGGGCTTCACAATGTGCTGGAACCGGCAGCCTTTGGTGTTCCGGTCGTAATAGGCAAAAATTTCTCAAAATTTCCGGAAGCGGGAGAGCTGAAAGAGGCAGGCGGGCTTTTGCCTGTAGAGAACAAATTACAGGCAGAACAGATTTTAAGCAGGCTGGTAAATGATATTGAGTACAGGAAGAGTGCCGGCTTAGAATCCGCTACTTACATAACAAAAAACAGAGGCGCAACTCAAATGATATCAGACTATATAGTAAAGAACCGGCAAAAATAGCAGCTTATTAAAGACAGCTGCAGTACTTTATGCAAACACGGCTTTGCATATATAAAAAATAGTTTAAATTTGTTTCAACTAATTAAACATACTAACATGAAAAAATTATTTTTAGGATTACTTGTTGCTGC
>CAYLZB010000191.1:0-3846 GCA_964388165.1 uncultured Flavobacteriaceae bacterium
CACACCAGGAAAACAGATATTTAATCATGAAATTATTAGAAGGAAAAAATGCTATTATAACCGGTGCCAGTAGAGGGATTGGAAAGGGAATAGCCGAAGTTTTTGCAAAACATGGTGCCAATGTGGCCTTTACCTATAGCTCTTCTGCCGAAGCTGCCAACCAGCTGGAGAAAGAACTTCAGGAACTTGGAGTGAAGGCAAAAGGATATAAATCTGATGCAGCCGATTTTAAACAGGCAGAAGAACTTGCAAAGAATGTTCTGGAGGACTTCGGAAGTATAGATGTGCTGGTGAACAATGCCGGGATCACAAAAGATAACCTGCTTATGCGAATGAGCGAAGAAGATTTCGACAAAGTGATCGAAGTAAACCTGAAGTCTGTTTTCAACATGACCAAAGCGGTTCAAAGAACCATGTTGAAGCAACGACAGGGTAGTATCATCAACATGAGCAGCGTGGTGGGAGTGAAAGGGAACGCCGGGCAGGCAAACTATGCCGCTTCCAAAGCCGGAATGATAGGCTTCTCTAAATCCATGGCTCTCGAACTTGGTTCCCGAAACATTCGTACCAACGTGATCGCTCCCGGATTCATTGAAACTGAAATGACCGGAAAGCTTGATGAGAAAGTGGTAGAAGGTTGGAGAGAGGCTATTCCACTAAAACGTGGTGGCACACCCGAAGATATTGCGAATACCTGTGTTTTCCTCGCCAGTGATCTTAGTGCCTACATTACAGGCCAGGTGATCAATGTTGATGGGGGAATGCTTACCTAAAAATAATGACCCGCTTCTAATAAGGAGCGGGTTTCTTTTCTTAAACCAGAACAAATGCCGGCAACTACGATCCTACTTCTTATCGGGGCTTTTCTCCTGTCGCTGGCACTGGCATTATTTCAATATTTCTACAAGGCAAAAAAAAGAGGTTCCAAAAATGTCATTTTTGGGGCTCTTCGTTTTGTAACTGTTTTTGCCCTTTTGCTTTTACTTATCAATCCCACCATAAGTAATATTGAACTCTATACCGAAAAACCTGACCTCGTTTTGGCAGTAGATAATTCTTCTTCCATTAAAGAATTCGGAGAGGGAGAACGGGTGACCGAAATGGTGAAGAGGATCCAAAATGATGAGGATCTGCAGGAAAGATTTCAAATTAATACTTTCTCCTTCGGAAAGACCCTGAATGAGACCGATTCTTTAACTTTTGAGGAGTCTCAAACAAATTTACCTGCTGTTTTTCAGGATCTTTCTTCCCTTTATGAAGAACAGGTTGCACCCGTAATACTTATCACAGATGGTAACCAAACGCTGGGGGAAGAATTTCGATTTCCCGCCCGGCGTTTTAAGCAGCCGGTATTACCTGTGGTTGTAGGAGATACCACACGTTACCGGGATCTAAGCATCAGCCGTGTAAATGTCAATAAATACGCTTTTTTGAATAATCGCTTCCCGGTTGAGGTCATTATTAACTATTCGGGAGATAGTGCAGCCGAGTCCCGATTGGAGATCTTGAAGGGAGGTTCGGTAGTATATTCCCAACAGCTCTCCTTTTCTTCAGAGGAGAATTCTGAAGTTGTACGGGCAGAGCTACCGGCGACCGGCATTGGTGTTCAAAATTATGAGGTGCGACTTTCTGCACTTGAAGCTGAAAAGAATCTCCTCAACAACAGCCGTCAGTTTGTTGTACAGGTGATCGATGAACGCACAAAGGTTCTGATAGCTTATTCCGTTTTGCACCCCGACCTGGGGGCTTTACAAAAAGCCATTGAGAGTAACCAGCAAAGGGAAGTTGACTTGCAACCAATATCTGAAGTCGGTGATCTGAAAGAATATCAGCTGGTGATCCTTTATCAGCCGGATGAGAGGTTTCAGGATCTTATGATCCAGCTGGATGTTCAAAACAGCAATTACTTTCTTATTACGGGCCCCAATACGAACTGGAATTTTTTAAATCGACAGCAGGAGATCTTTCGGCAGGAGATCACAAATCAGTCCGAAGAATATTTCCCCCTGTGGAATGAGAATTTCAAAGCTTTTCAAACTGAGGATATAGGATACTCCGGCTTTCCACCTCTTGAAGGAACATTCGGAAATCTTGAGGCACCGCAATCCCTGGATGTTCTCCTTTACAGGGAGCTGCAAGGGATAGAAACCACGATTCCTTTGCTGGGAATATATTCAGGAGATGGATTCAGGTCCGGATTTTTATTCGGGGCCAATTTGTGGCGGTGGCGAAGTACCGTTTTTCAGGAGACAGGATCTTTCCAAAAATTTGATGATCTCATTGGGAAGTTTGTGCAGTTTCTCGCGTCAAAAAACAGGCAGGAGAGATTGGTAGTGGATTATGAACCTTTATATAATGGGAGTGATGGAGTGATCCTAAAGGCCGAATATTTTGATCAAAGTTATAATTTCGATCCCCGCGCGTCTTTGGAACTGCGGATAGAAAATAAAAATACAGGCGAGCAACGGCAAATTCCATTTTCGCTTAAAGAAAATTCCTTTGAAGTAGATCTAAGTAGCCTGCCTGCAGGAGATTATGATTTTTCCGTACGGGCTGAAGGTCAAAATTTATCCCGATCCGGTAGTTTAAGGATCCTGGACTTTGATGTTGAACAGCAGTTTGCAAGGGCAAACCTGGAAGGGCTGCAACAAGTTGCCACTCAAAAAGGACAGGAGATCTTCTTTCTTGAAGATTTTGAGGCGCTCAAAAGGGAGCTTTTAGCAGACAATTCTTACGCGACGATCCAAAAAAGCCGTGAAAAGGACGTATCTTTGATCGACCTTGAAATTTTGTTAGGAATAATTGCATTGGCCTTAAGTGCCGAGTGGTTCCTGAGAAAATATTACGGTCTTATCTAATTAATATTTTATTATTATCATGGAAAGATTGCCAAAGATTGGCCTGCCAATTCTATTTGCAGGAATTATTTTAATTATTCTTATTGCCAAGTCCACAATTACTATTGATTCCGGGGAAGCCGGAGTTTTGTATCAAACCTTTGGGGGTGGGGTAGTTGTAGATGAGCCGCCTTTAGGGGAGGGATTTCATTTTGTAGCTCCCTGGAATAAAGTGTATGTTTATGAAGTACGTCAACAGTCCCTTGATGAAAGAATGCAGGTTTTGTCTTCTAATGGATTGGAGATAGAGATTGATGCTTCAATATGGTTTCAACCAGTTTATGAAGAATTAGGATCCCTTCATAAGGAAAGAGGGGAAGCTTATATACAAAGGGTTCTACAGCCTGCTGTAAGATCTGCAGCCCGTGCTGTAGTGGGAAGGTATAACCCTGAACAACTTTATGCTTCAAAAAGGGAAGCTATACAAAGGGAAATTTTTGAAGAAACCCAGCTACTGCTTAAAGATCAGTACGTGCAAATAAATGAAGTACTTGTTCGTGACGTTTCCCTGCCCGAGACTATTAAGGATGCAATTGAACGTAAACTACGCCAGGAACAGGAATCACTGGAGTATGAATTCCGTTTGACAAAAGCCGAGCAGGAAGCCGAAAGACAGCGTATTGACGCAGAAGGTAAAGCACGTGCCAACAGGATCCTTGATGCATCTTTAACTCCGCTTGTATTGCGTGAAAAAGGGATACAGGCCACGGTAGAACTTGCCAAGTCTCCAAATGCGAAAGTTGTTGTAATTGGATCGGGAGATGATGGTATGCCATTGATCCTGGGAAATAATTAAAAGTAAAATTTTACAATTTGCTTTTGTTTTTAAAATTTATCTGTATTTTCGCAGTAGTAAAATGAAAAGACAACAACTACATCATCATCATTCTCATGCATTCGCTCTTGCGAGGTGAGATTGATATGTGTATAAACCATATTTCTAAAACCC
>CAYLZB010000192.1:0-3797 GCA_964388165.1 uncultured Flavobacteriaceae bacterium
TAATCTTTCATCCTTTTACAGTTTTTGCTGCCATTAAGGGGAACTGGGAAAAATTGACAGGTAACAAGGGTTGGGGAGAAATGACCAGAAAAGGTTTTGATAAAAAACCGGGTTGAGACGTTTGTAGGTCAGGCCTTTTACTACAATTTCTTAAAGGGTGTTAAATGAAATATAAGATTCCCTTTCCTAAAATTTTTTTCTACCTATAAAACTTATATTAGCTCCTGCAACCGGATTTTTCTATGAAAAATCCGCTGTCAAAACGCCATTTTCGGCGCCCTATATTAACTGAACAAAAATGCGAAGCAAACCTGAGTCTGGAAAGTCTTTCCCGGAAGGAATGACCATTGACAGCCACCGGCTGCTGGAAAATTCTCCCGTTGCCAGTTATACCTGTGATGCCAGAGGTAAATTGATCTGGTTCAATAAAGCTGCGGTACAACTGTGGGGGCGAAAGCCCATTCCACTCGAGGAATCCTGGTGTGGATCGTGGAAGATCTTCTACCCCAATGGTGCTCCCATGGCATTGGAAGAATGTCCCATGGCCCGCGTCTTAAGAACAGGAAAAGAAGTAGGGAAATCTGAAATTAGTATTCAGTGTCCTGATGGTACCTTCAGGTTCCTGTTGGTATTTCCAAAGCCTTTATTTGACGAAAATGGAAACCTTACCGGGGCGCACAATACTTTAGTTGATATCACAGATGTTAAGGAAGATCACATTAAAAAAGAGACGCTTTCGGCCATTGTAGAGTCATCTGACGATGCCATTGTAAGCAAGGATCTGCAGGGGGTCATCATGAGCTGGAACAGGGGAGCCGAAGAGATCTTTGGATATTCTGAAGCCGAAGTGCTGGGTAGGTCCATCACTTTACTCATTCCTGAAGAGCGTCTTCATGAAGAAGAAGTGATCCTTGAAAAGATAAGCAAAGGGTTCAAAATTCAGCATTTTGAGACTATAAGAAAACACAAAACAGGCAGGGAAATTCCGGTTTCCATCACTGTTTCTCCTGTTAAGGACGCCCGTGGGAAGATCATTGGTGCCTCAAAGGTTGCCCGTGATATAACGCTTCAAAGGGAATCGAAAGCTGCCATGGAGAAATACATTCAGAACCTTGAGACCCTGAATTCTGTAGGTAAAAGTATTTCAGAAAATCTCGATGTGCAGGAGATCCTTCAGAGGGTAACAGATGCTACCACCAAATTGACGGGAGCCGCCTTTGGTGCTTTCTTTTATAACAATACCGGGCTGGATGGAGATACCTTCAGGCTGTTCACACTTTCGGGTGCTCCCAGAAAAGCATTTGAGGGAATGCCCATGCCCAGGCATACAGACCTTTTTCAGCCAACCTTTATTGAAAAAAAGGTGGTGCGGATCGATGATGTGACCAAACACCTTGATTTCGGAAAGAATGCTCCTTTCAATGGAATGCCCAGAGGACATTTTTCCGTGGTAAGTTACCTTGCTGTTCCCGTGGTCTCAAAATCGGGAAGTGTAATTGGCGGACTGCTATATGGTCATCCTGAAGCAGGGGTTTTTACTGCAGAACATGAATTGCTGGTGGTGAACATTGCCGCACAGGCAGCTGTTTCCCTGGATAATTCACGGCTTTTTGAGCAAGTGAAGTCGCTGAGTGACAAAAAAGATGAATTCATTGCACTTGCAAGCCACGAATTAAAGACACCGCTCACCACAATCAAGGGCTACCTGCAGGTCTTGACCAAGAAAGAGAGCGATAAGATGTCTCAGCTGTTTTTGGGGAAATCTCTTTACCAGGTTGAGAAGCTGAATACCCTGGTGGAAGATCTTTTGAATATGTCCAGGATCGAATCGGGTCAGCTTGATTTTAATCTGGAAGTATTCGATCTGAAAGAAATGCTGGAGGAGATCGTGGAAACCTTTTCCTATCTGTCCGGTTCGCATAGAATTGTTGCTGATCTTGGGAAAAATAAAGCTGTCATTAAAGGAGATCGGCAGCGGATCGAACAGGCGATTCTCAACCTTATGACCAATGCCGTAAAATATTCCCCGAAAGCCGAAGAGATCTATCTTGACCTGCAGGTAACAGAAGCACACACCGTTCTTAAGGTGCGGGATAACGGAATTGGATTGACTGCAGAACAGCGGCAGCAGCTATTTACAAGGTTCTACAGGGCAGAGAGCACTAAAGGGATCAGCGGTTTGGGACTGGGACTATATCTCACAAAACAGATCATTGACAGACATAACGGAAAGATCGAGGTGAGCAGTGAATTTGGAAAAGGATCTGAATTCGCTTTATCGCTGCCCCTGGAGGAAATGAAATTAAAAAAAACAGAATTGATCTAAGAGAACAGAAGAGGTATTCTTTTCTCTTGTAACAGGTATTAAAATGAAAGAGATTTTTGTTGTTGAAGATGATGATGGGATCAGAGAATTAGTAGAATTCCTACTGGTGACCCACCAGTATTCTGTAAAGGCTTTTCCAAATGCCCGGGCTTTTCATAAAGCGGTGCCGCAGGAAGTACCGGATCTTTTCCTGCTGGATATCATGTTGCCAGACGGGAACGGACTCGACTTGTGCAAGGAGCTAAAGGAAAGTGAGAAAACAGGTGATATCCCTGTAGTGCTCATGTCTGCTCATGCCGATATCAAGGGAACCGGCGGTGCAGATGATTTTATTGCAAAACCCTTTGATGTAGATGAGCTACTAAACAGGATAGAGCAGCAATTCAATGAGAGGTAACTTCTTTAAAAGCGCAAAGAAAAACAGGGTCTAAAATACCCTTTTTAGAGAGGTCTTCTTTCCTCGCTTTGATCCTGGTTTTTCTGTATGCCATACATAATTTCCCTCGGGGGTTATGATGCTGTCGAGCCAGTTGATCTTCTCCAGTTCGGGAATGGGTTTGTTGAGGAGTGGATTTATATTTCCTCCAACCTCCATAGAAAGTTGTTCTGTAACGAATACGTAATCTCTGCCTTCTTCAAGGCCCAGCGGGATGAAGTGGTGGTCCACCAGGTTGTAGAGGCCATAGGGCGGCTCCATCATTTCGGCCATGAGGTAGATCTTTCCGTTGGTGACTCCAAAGAGTTCAGCCTGTTTCACGAAATCTGCAAGCGGGCCGTAGTACTTATTAATGCTGCTTACCCTAATGATAAGTGTAGAGAAGCTAATTTTTAATCTTTCCCGGTCCAGGTAATCCAGTACTTCTGTCATAATAATAGGGGATGAGGGATTTACAAAAATTTTCCGGGACTTTAAGAAGTCAGCCCAGTTCCGGATCAATGATCTTCCAGCCGGAATGAACTATAGTGCAGGCCTAAAAAAAGCTGCAGGGAAAAATTCAATTCTGATAAATCATATCACAAACAAACTTTTCCCGCAGCTTCAACTATCAATAGTCTTTATAATGTTTAAGACAATTTGGCTTTAATAGTCTCCTTGTTGTCTCTTACAAGAGTATAGGCATAATATCCGGCTCCTGCGATAGCTCCCCACTTAAGGAGACTTCCTGTCCATTGGAGTCCTTTTTTTGCAGCCCATAATTTTACTACTTTTTCACCTGCATCTTTTGCATTTTTCTTCAAGTCCATTTTCTTGGTTTTTTAGATTCATATTCAATATCGGGAAGAATGTGTTTTTCCTGCGTTAAAGCCTTTCCAAATAACACTTTTTTAACCCTTTAAGCCTTGCCTGTGGGCTTGATAAGGAGTTCGTTAACATTCACCGAATCTGGTTGGGTCACGGCATACAGCACTGCGTTGGCAATATCCTTTGGCTCCAGTTTGGGTTCATCTTTGGAATAATTCTTTTCCTCCA
>CAYLZB010000193.1:0-3796 GCA_964388165.1 uncultured Flavobacteriaceae bacterium
TTGAGAACCACCTTAAAGGTACTGTTGAAGGTAAGGAGACAGATTTCTTTAATGTAAAGAAGTATCCAACTGCCACTTTTGAGATCACAGGAGTAACCGAAGAAAACGGCCAAAAAATGTTACAGGGTAATCTCACGTTAAAAGAGGAGACTAAAAACATCCAGTTCCCTGTTACTACAAACCTAAGCGGTGAAACGATCACTCTTACAAGTGAAGCTTTTGTAATTGACAGAACCGATTGGGGAGTAAATTATGGATCAAAGTCTGTATTCGATAATCTTGGAGACAATTTCATCAGCGATGATATGGAATTGACCATCAATGTTACTGCTAAGAGAGTAGAGTAACTACACCTTTCAAAAATGCAAAAAGCCGGCCTTGTTGCCGGTTTTTTTATGCCAGGAGGTCATTAATTGCAGGCCTAAGGTTTACGAAATTAAAATCAAATCCTTCTGACTGGATCTTACTACTGCTCACTAACTGACTGCCCAATACCACACTGGACATCTCTCCCATTGCAAGCTTTAATGCCATTTTTGGAACTTTTGGCAGCCAGAGTTTCTTATCTAGAACCTGGGCGACCTCTTTCGTTAATTCTTCATTAGTTGCAGGATTTGGCGCCACTCCATTATAAACTCCCGTAAGTCCGTTAGAGATAATGTAGAGAAACATTCGGGCAAGGTCATGGATATGGATCCAGGATTGCCACTGCTTTCCTGAGCCTAAAGGAGCTCCAAGATTGTATTTTACCGGTTTCATGATCTGGGGGAGTGCACCACCATCTTCAGAAAGAACGATCCCTATCCGCACTTTTGCCACCCGCAGGTCAAGATCTTGAAATTTATCTGCAGCTGCCTCCCACTTTTGTGACACCTGTCCAAGGAAATCATCGGCTAATTGAGTGCTATCCTCTTCATACATTTTACTCCTGGAGCTGGGATAGATCCCAATGGCACTTGCAGACACCAATTGTCCTACCTGGTGCGGATTGCTCTTTAAAGTCCGATGCAAAAGGTTCAGGGAATCGATCCTGCTTTTGAGGATCTTTTTCTTGTTTGATGCGGTCCAGGGCTGGAATACGTTGGCACCTGCCAGGTTGATGATCGCTCCAACACCTTCCAGGCATTTTACATCAATTTCTCCGGTTGAGGGATTCCAGTAATAGCCGCGGTAGGATTCACTTTTTTCGATCTTGCCTTTACTGGTAGTAAGAAAATTTACATTCTTCCCATTTTCATGGCATAATCGGGTAATTTCTGAACCTACCAGGCCGGTGGCTCCGGTAATTAAAATTCGCATTTTTCTTTTGAATTTACAGGAAAACTATTGAAATGAGAGGGGGTTTATTAAAGGTTTAACAGGCTTAGATCCTCGTTGCCCGCAGCATTTCCCGCTTTCCGGGTGGCCCGGGTAAACGTTCCACGGTAAAGCCTGCAGCCTGCATGGCGCGTCTCACATCTCCTTTGGCCGAGTAAGTCACCAGTACCCCATTCTGCCTTAAGGCCCTGTACATGTTCCTGAAAACTTCTTCACTCCATAATTCCGGTTGTACGCGGGGTCCAAAAGCGTCAAAATAGATGAGATCAAATTCTCTTTCTGCTGAAATTTCGCTGAAAAATTTCTTCTCCTTCTGAAGGCTGAAAAATGGCGAAATTTCACTTCTTTTTTCCCATGTAGCTTTGTGAAGCTTTTGAAATACCCCGGAAGTCTTCTCTCCCGAAACTACTTCAGCATAATCAAGCGCTTTTAGCTCTTCTTCAGAAACAGGATAGGCTTCAACGCCGGTATAAGTAACTTTCACCTTATTCTTTTCAGCTTCAAAAAAGGTGAGTAAAGCATTCAATCCTGTACCAAAACCAATTTCCAAAATGCAGATCTCTTTTGGCGCTTCCTTGGTCAAATAATGTTGAAATCCGGTCTTTATGAAGACGTGAATTGCCTCCTGCAAAGCTCCGTGCTTCGAGTGGTAGTGCTCATTCCATTCGGGCAGATATATAGTAGCCGAACCATCACCGGTCTTAATGATCTCCCTTTTCAAAATCCTATTTTTTGATCTTTACCCCTTCGGCAAGAAAGGATAATGTTACCGCAGGTTCTTTAATCGCTTCTACTTCTGCAGCCGTCTTACCGGCGTCTTCGGCATAATGCCTTTGATCTTCCACAGACATTTCAGTCACATAGGCTTTGCCTTCCATGATAACTTCCTTGTCCTCAATATCTTTCGGAACAAAAAAGGCATAATCTTTAAACTTCACCATCACTTCACGACCGTCTTCTAATCCAACTTTCATCCAACAGCCTTTTTCTTTACATACCGATGTAACATCGCCTCGAAAAGTGAGGCTTAAAGTATCCCCAACTCGAAGGTCTTCATAGCGTTCCTGCATCTGGTAAACAGAAAGAATATTCTTCACGTCAACTTCCTCTCCCACAGAAAAATAAAGGTCATTTTTACCTGTATTTTTTTCCTGAGAAAAGCCGGCAAAACTTATCATAATGAAGGATAATAGCAGTAAAAAATTGAAATTTCTCATTATCTTCCTGTTAAAGGTTTAGAAAATTCAAATTAAGATAAAATTAGTTAATTCACACCTTTAGAACCTGTATTAATTTCGGTAAATTTGCAGCAAATAAACAACCATGAAAAATATCCCTCTCGCAATCGATGTAGTTGAAGCTAAAACTTCAAGGATCGGTTCGGTTGATTTTGATAATCTGATCTTCGGAAATGAATTCGCGGACCACATGATGGAATGTGATTATATCGATGGTCAATGGCAAAATCCGGTTATTAAACCTTACGGTCCCATTCAGTTGGATCCTTCAGCAAAAGTCTTCCATTACGGGCAGGCAATTTTTGAAGGGATGAAAGCTTTTAAAGACGATGAGGACCAGGTGTGGCTTTTCCGCCCTATGGCGAACATTGATCGTTTCAATAAATCTTCAAAAAGGCTTGCAATACCCGAATTTCCTGAAGATCTTTTTATGGAAGGCCTTGAAATGCTTTGCGACCTTGACCGGGATTGGATCAAAAAAGGTTTTGGGAATTCACTGTACATCAGGCCTTTTGTGATCGCTACAGAAAGAGGGGTTTCCGCTTCGCCATCAAAAACATATAAATTCATGATCATTTGTTCTCCCGCCAAGGCATACTATAGTGGGGAGGTACGCGTGGTCTTTGCAGAGAAATTCAGCCGTGCAGCCGACGGCGGAGTAGGATATGCCAAAGCTGCCGGAAATTACGGTGCGCAATTCTATCCCACCAATCTGGCGAAAGAAGAAGGCTTCCAACAGATCGTCTGGACAGATGCCAATTCTCATGAATACCTGGAAGAAGCCGGGACCATGAACATTTTCTTTAGAGTTGGGGACAAACTTCTCACAGCTCCAACAAGTGACCGTATCCTGGATGGGGTAACCAGAAGAAGTGTACTCACGCTCGCTGAAGAATTCGGAATTGATGCTGAAGTGAGAAGAATAACAGTTTCTGAAATTGTTGAAGCTGCCGAAAAAGGCGAACTAAAGGAGATCTTTGGTTCAGGTACTGCAGCAACGATCAATCCGGTAAGAGGATTTGGCCACCATGGTAGAAAATTCGAATTACCACAGCTGGAGAACTCCTATGCTGCTTTCTTCAAGAAGAAATTGATGGAAATACAATACAATAAAGCTGAAGATAAATTTGGCTGGAGATATCTCGTAAAAAAGAACTAATTAAATACTACCGGAATCCGTAGCATCCTGTCATGCTCCGGTTTCCCTGAAGCATTGGCGCGGCTAAATATCAAATAGCCGC
>CAYLZB010000194.1:0-3788 GCA_964388165.1 uncultured Flavobacteriaceae bacterium
GGGCAGGCATTTTTTATGGGGCAGGCTTCCGTAGAATTTCTAAAAGTCACTTCCGATTCCCGTTGTCCTAAAAACGTCACTTGTATTTGGCCCGGGGAAGCAAAAGTATTGCTGGGAATAACAGTAATGGGGAAATATTTTGAAAAAGAGATGGTTGTTTCAGGTACGGGAGGAGAATTTGCAATTGCAGAGGATCTACAGGTACTGGTTTCTCACCTTAGACCTTATCCTCAAACAGCCAAGCCTATTGCTCCCAAAGAATACTGCTTAAGAATTGCAGCTGTAGAAGAAAAAGAAGATTAATGGCAGCTGCCGCAGCTTGTGCCGCAGGCTTTTTCTGCTTTCTTTTTACCTCCAAAAAGGAACTTTGGCTTGTAAATGAACTTGGTGAACATATAACCTACCGCCAGGGCGAAGGTGATAAAGACGAGTATTTCCTGAAGTATTTCCATAGTCTTATTTTAAAAGTTGAAATGCAACCAGTGCAGCGATATAAGCTATCATCGTCATAACCACTAACTGCAAGACAGGCCATTTCCACGTGTTTGTTTCCCTTTTGACTATAGCAAGTGTACTCATACATTGCATTGCAAAAGCGTAAAATAGCAGGAGGCTTATCCCACTGGCAAAAGTAAAGAGCGGTCCTCCCAGGATGTGATTGGTTTCTGATGCCATTCGTGCTTTGATAGTTTCTTCCTCATCACTTCCCACACTGTAAATGGTTGCAAGTGTTCCAACAAATACTTCTCTCGCGGCAAATGAACTCACAATAGCTATACCTATCTTCCAGTCATAACCCAAAGGTGCAACGGCGGGTTCAATGGCTTTACCAATATTTCCAATATAGGAATGCTGCAGCTTATATGAAGCCACCAGTTCATCCACTTCCTCCTGGGGCAGGGAATTTTCGCTGTTCTGAGCTTCAACGATCTCTCTTGCATTGCTGAAGTTATCTCCCGGGCCATAGCTGGCCAGGACCCAAAGAATGATAGAAATAGCGAGAATGATCTTTCCGGCACCCAACACAAATGCTTTTGTCTTCTCCACTACATTAATGCCCACATTTTTGAACATTGGCACCTTGTAGTTTGGCATCTCAATCACAAAATATGATCTGCTCTTTAACTTGAGGATCTTGTGCAGTATCCAGGCAGATCCTATTGCCATTACAAAGCCAAGAAGGTACAATAACATCAGGGTCAACCCCTGTAGGTTAAAGCCCATAAAAGATCTATCGGGAATTACCAGGGCTATAATGATGAGGTAAACCGGAAGCCTTGCAGAACATGTGGTAAAAGGCACTACGAGTATCGTTATAAGTCTTTCCTTCCAGTCCTCAATATTACGGGAAGCCATAACTGCAGGAATAGCACATGCAGTACCCGATACCAATGGCACTACACTTTTTCCGCTAAGACCAAAGCGACGCATGGTCCTGTCCATTAAGAACACTACCCGGCTCATATAACCGCTTTCTTCCAGAATAGAAATAAATAAGAATAGAAATGCTATCTGCGGAATGAAGATAACGATCCCGCCCAGTCCCGGAATAATTCCTTCAGCAATTAGGTCGGTGAAAGGCCCCGGAGGCATAGCCGTTCTACTAATCTCACTCAGTTTTGCAAAGGAGGCATCAATAAAATCCATTGGATAGCTGGACCAGTCATAAATTGCCTGAAAAATGAGCAGGAGAATGGCAAAGAATACCACATATCCCCAAACTTTATGAGTGAGGATCCTGTCCAGGTGAGCCCTAAGTCCTTTTGCAGCATTTACATCAATGGTCATCGTTTTTTTGAGGACATTATTGATGAATTGGTACCGCAGTATCGTTTCTTTTTGCTGCATTCTCTTAAGAGTGCTCTCATCCTTGGTAACAAAATCTTCTCTAAGAGAAGCACTGTTCCTGTTGACGTTCCCAAAATTCACATCCTGCGTGATCACCAGCCAAAGCTTGTACAAAGACTGATTTGGAAAGGCATTTCTCAACCTGTTAAAATATTCGGGATCCATAGAGGAAGCATGCAAACAGGGTTCTGTTGAGATATGCCTGTAATTCACGATATGCTCCTTTAGTTCCTCAATGCCGGTGCGTTTGCGGGCACTTACCAGAACAACTTTCGTCTTCAATTCTTTTTCAAGAGCGGGAACATCAATGGAGATCCCTTTCCGCTTCATCCTGTCGGCCATATTGATGACCAGGATCGTCGGAATTTCAAGATCCTTTATCTGGGTGAAAAGGAGAAGGTTGCGCTTTAAGTTCTCCACGTCACTTACTACCACAGCTACATCGGGATAATCCTTGTCGTTCTTGTTAAGCAGTAGTTCAATGACGACATTTTCGTCGAGAGAGGAGGCATTAAGGCTATAGGTTCCCGGGAGATCAAGAATGTGAGCTTTGATGTTGCGGGGAAGTTTACAAATTCCTTCCTTTTTCTCCACCGTGATACCGGGATAGTTCCCTACCTGTTGATTTAACCCTGTAAGCTGATTAAAAACAGAAGTCTTACCCGTATTAGGATTGCCAATTAACGCAACATTTATCTGTTTGGCCATGACTAGGGAAGAATTTCTATTTCTATATGCAGGGCGGTCTCCTTTCTTATAGCCAGGTGGCTGCCGTTAATGTTAAGATAAAGGGGATCCCTAAAGGGAGCTGTTTGTACCAGCTCAACTTCATTGCCGGGCAGGCAACCCATTTCCAGAAGCTTTAGCGGAATTTTTTCGGCTGAAATTTCTTTAATGATGCCCCTCTGGCCCCTTCTAAGATCGGCAATTGTTGTGACCAACTTTTATTTAGATTGATTTTAAACAAGGCAAAAATAAGGGAAAATCTACACTTAGAAAAACTTGCACCCACAAAAGAACTTTTTATTACTGCTTTCCTGATCAAGATCAGCTTAGCGGTACTCCTGCTTGAGGATCTCAATGTCCTGCATGAGCTCTTCAATAGCGGTAGGATCTGTGCCGTCGTAGAAACCACGAATTCTTTTTTCCTTATCAACCAGAACAAAGTTTTCGGTGTGGATCATGTCAAATGGGCCGCCGTCTCCATCAGATTTTGCAGCGAGATATGATTTCCTGGCCAGGTCATAAATCTCCTTTTTATCTCCTGTGACCAGGTTCCACTTTTCATCTATAACTCCTTTTTCATTGGCGTATTTTCTAAGGACGGGAACAGTGTCATAGGCCGGAATTACAGTGTGAGACAGCAATAATACTTCCTCATCGTCCTTCAGTTTTTCCTGGATCTCCAGCATATGATCTGTCATTATGGGGCAGATGGTCTGGCAGGTCGTGAAGAAGAAGTCGGCTACATAGATCTTGTTATCATAAAATTCGGGGGTAATAGTATCACCATTCTGGTTGTAAAGCTCAAAATCCTGGATAGTGTGATATTTCCGCACTTCCTGCATCGTAGAATCTACCAGCTCATTGTTGACCATATTTGGCTGGTAAACAGGAAGTCTCTCTTCTGGCTTTAAAATATTGTAGATGATCGTAATGATGATCGCCGAAAGCACAAAAAGAAAAATTCCGAAGAATTTATATTTCGCGAAAAAGCTGAGCATGGGATTAATTTGTGCACAAAATTACGATTCTAAAATGGCATTTTTGACACCCCGTTCTTTTAAAATTGACTGATCCTGAACCAGCTGAACTTTAAACTTTTGTGTGAACCTTTAAAAGGTTACTTTTGTGCGATTTTAATTTAGCCAGATTTATATGGATCCTTTTTTTATAAAAGCACTTCAATTAATACTCAGTTTATCCATTCTTATTGTTCT
>CAYLZB010000195.1:0-1951 GCA_964388165.1 uncultured Flavobacteriaceae bacterium
CTCAATACATTTACCTGAAATAGGCAGCCTCTGCCCTTTAGTTCAGAGTACTTGTTCAAAGATTTTGAATGGAAGAAAGCATAGCGCTCCGGGTGTGCCAATACGGGTTTATATTGCGCTGTCTGAAGCTTAAAAAGAATTTCATTCAAATTAATAGGAGGTTGGAAATAGGACATTTCCACCAACACCATATTTTCTTTAAGTGTAAGAAGCTTTTTTTGTTCTATTAGGTCAAGAAAAGCCTGATCCATCATGTATTCTGCAGCCGCTTTGATTTTTATTTCTTTCATCCCTCTAAGCTCTAATTCCGTAATAAGAGCTTCCCGCGCCTCTCCGATTCTTTCGGGAGTATTGGGATAATAATCATTCATGACATGTGGGGTAGCTATAAAATGGCGGATGCCTATTTCCTGAAAGCCTTTAATAAGCTCGACAGATGCTTCAATATCTGCAGCTCCATCATCAATTCCGGGTAAAATATGATTGTGAATATCAACAAAATCCTTAAGATGATCCTTTAGAAAATACTTCTTCTGAAAAAAACTGAACATGTCTTTAAATTATGAGATAAAATTACTGATTTTAGTTCTAAGAGTATTGAGCTTTATCGGAAGAATACTACTTTTACGACTCAAAATTGAAACGTGTTTAAAAAGCTCCCCCTTTTTATTTTGCTATTCTTATCAGCAACCTACGCACAGGAGGTAGAGTACAATATTTCAGCTACCGGGGAGGGTATTTTGTACTCGGGAGAAGAGAGTCCCTTTTGGATACATTCGAACAGACGCGGGAGAATAGATGAAAAGACAAACATTAGTTCCTGGGTCACTGGTACAGGTACGTATGAATTCCGGTATGGTGGAATTCTACAGGCTGGCTTGGGAGTTCTTTATCACGATGGATACTCCAGTGAAGCACAATTGGATGAATATTTTGTGAGTTATGAAAATAACAGAATAGATGTCTTTGCCGGAAGAAAACAAAACCCGGAATTTTTCAGTGGAATAAGTGCTACTAATGAAAATGTCCTTTGGTCAAATAATTCCAGACCAATCCCAGGTATTGGAATTGATCTTAAACCGCTCATGGTATTTGAACGTGCAGGAATAGGTTTTAAAGCTTCCTGGGAAGAATTCTTTTCAGACGAGCAGGACAGGTACATTCAGAACATCAGGATTCATCACAAAAGCTTTCATTTTATTTTTAACGGAATCCGGAATATAGAACTCATTGCCGGTGGGCATCACTATGTCCAATGGGGAGGAAAGTCTGAAGAATATGGAGAATTACCTGCGGGTTTTGAAGATTACCTAAGGGTGATCACAGGAGGTAGTATAATAGGAGGTGATGGGTTAGTGGGAGAACAGGAGATCAACGGACTCGGTAACCATTTGGGGGGCTATGAGGTGCAGCTAAACACTTCCTTTTCACATTTCGATGTCTCTCTTATCTACAACACTATTTTTGAAGATTTTTCAGGGATAAAGCTTAGAAATACTCCCGATGGTCGTTATGGGATCTATATTCGGGACCAACAACCGGAAAAGTGGGTGCAGGCTTTTATCTATGAGTATTATTTTACCCGAAATCAAAGCAAAAATTACCCTACTACAGACGGAAAGGATAATTACTTCAACAACCATTTATATCGCTCCGGATGGACCTATGAGAAAAGGATCATAGGCCTTCCATTCATCATGCTGGATGAAGACAGATTCAGGGTGGCACACAACAATATTGTTGCTCATCATATTGGTTTAACCGGCAAAGCATATTATTCTTACCCTTACAAATTTTTAGCTAGTTACAGAGCTAACTACGGGGCCAAATCTGGTTCCTCAAAACCTTTAGAACAAATTATATCAACTTATCTTGATGTAAATGTTTGGCAGGACTTTATCAATGTGAACCTTCAATTTGGAGCTGACATTTATTTTGAGGAGGATTCTTC
>CAYLZB010000195.1:2051-3780 GCA_964388165.1 uncultured Flavobacteriaceae bacterium
CCTTTTTTCATCTATAGCATCAATGGCAAAGCGGAACTCATTCCTCGCCAGATTCTCGGTTATCTTGTCGATTCGATCAGGCAGATTTTCGACCAGTTTTTTCGAATCAAGCAGGAGTGAAAGAATTTCTTCAGGCTTCAGTTCATTTAGCATTTTGTCCTGCAGAAGTTTATTCATGTACCTTTTAACCGCCTCCCGCAGGTTGTACTCAGGTGCCAAAAATGCGATTATTTGGTCCATATTCAGGAGGATCTTACCAAGAATATTTACTTCTACCGGAAGGTGGATCCCATTCATTGCTGCACTGCGGTTCATTTGGATCAGCAATTTTCCTGTTTGCATATCTTTTGCCGTACTATTTTGCCCTTCCTGAACCATTATATTGATCTGCCTTCGGAATTCTTCTTCTGAACTTTTCTCCCTTTTATCGCTCATTCTTAAAAGAATATCCGCTATTTCTTCCCCATTGTTCTTACTTAAGGCTAAAAGCAGCCTTAAAAGAAAATCTTTCATTTTTGGAGAGAATTGGGCTACCATTCCCAGATCAATGAGTGCAATTTTTTCATTCTCCAGAAGATGCACATTTCCGGGATGGGGATCGGCATGTACGAATCCGTCAGAAACTATCTGTTTAAGGTAGGCCTCAATAAATTCATCCACAAGGGCCGTGTAATCGTTTTCCGTCTTCTTGAGAGGGGAGATGCTGGTAATTTTTTTCCCTTTGACATATTCCATGGTGAGCACTCTGGAAGTAGTATAATCCGGAAAAGGTTGAGGCACGATAAGCCTTCTATAATCTCTCAAATTTATTCCCAGGGTCACAAGGTTATTTGCTTCCCTGAGATAATCGAGCTCGTGAAGCATAATCCGCCTAAGCTCTACCAACACATCACTGAACGCATATTTTTTACCGACCTCTGTATGTTTAACAGCCAGACCAGCCATTTCCTCCAGAGTATCGAGGTCCTCCATGAACTTCTTTCTTATCCCCGGTCTCTGAACCTTCACAGCAACAGTTTTACCCGATCTCAGTTCGGCCAGGTGTACCTGACCAATAGAGGCGCTTGCTATAGGTTTTTCTTCAAAGTAGTTGAAAGCTTTGGAAATTTTAGTTCCTATTTCGGTTTCTACAATTTCCCTTACTTCTTCATATGGAATAGTTGGAAGATCATCCTGAAGTGAAGCTAAGGCTTCCAGATATCGATCGGGAAGTAGGTCGGGTCTGGTGGAAAGCAACTGTCCTAATTTAACATAGGTAGGCCCCATTTGCTTAAGGTCCTCCACCAGCTCATCGGGAGATTGTTCATAGTCACTAAAGGTCCGGGCTGTTTCTTCCTCTAAGGCATTTGATGCAGTCTCGTTGAGTAGATCGCTGTTCCAATACTTTAGCATAAAACTCAGGAACTTCTGGTATCTTTCAAGATTTTCGGGGAGAATTGACATATTAGGTCGTATAACTTTATTTTAAAAATAGGACATTCTCAGTGGCTCAAGGAGGGTTTTAAAATATTTTAACTGAAGTTAGCTCCCCTAAATGGGTAAAGTTGCAATTAATCTGAATTTTCGCCTTCAGGATTATTATAATTTACAAACCGCTGAAAGAAAATCAATTAAGAATATCCTCCTTTAAAAGGTTCAAAAAAGCCCAAAAAGGTTTGCAGAATACTATCTGATAACATACATTTGCAACCGCAAAATATTTGCAAGTTCATATACAGAATTAGGAGAG
>CAYLZB010000196.1:0-3768 GCA_964388165.1 uncultured Flavobacteriaceae bacterium
CTCACAAACATTAAAAGACAGGCTAATAAAAACTTCGCAACGTTTTCCTTTTGCATTTTCCGGGTAAATTACAGTCCTTTAATTTGGCTGCAAATGTACATAATTATATAAAAAAAAGCAGCCTATGTAACTTAATTGTTTTTGACCGGTAAATCCCCCGTAATTAGTTGTCTTTTGAGAAGTTAGTGCGATTAAGGATCTTTGAGATGTAGATGATTTCAACCACAATGCAGAGGGCATAGGGTACAAAAAAATGCAAAAAGACAGATTTGTCCAGAACAAATTCTGAAGTTTTTATGAGGTAAAAGAAGATCCCCAGTTTAACCATTCCGCTTATAAGAAAGATGAATCCCAACTGCTCCTTCAAATGTTCGCTGGCCAGAATGATTGTGGAAGTGAATAAAAGAGTAATGCCTACATTGAACTTATAGGCAAAGTTGATGAGATCGAGTGACCTGTCAGGATACATATAGGTGAAGATCCCGTAATGCAATCCATAGCTTACTCCTGCAACCAGAAATAGCAGGATAGAAAACCTGAAAAGATCTTTTAAAATTAAAGGATTCAATTATTGTAGCGTTTGAGCTGTTTTAGAACAACATACACCGAAGCCACCAAACCAAAAAGAACGAAACCAATAGTGAACCAATTCTTCTCCATTGGATATCTCTCATCCAGCTTTTTGCCGATCCAGGCACAGATGAAAATGGTGGCACCCATTTGAAATGCTATGCCGGTAAAGATGGCCCAGTTCTTAAGCTGACTGTTCTTGTTTTTGTCTTTCTCCTCTTTCATTGCGAATTGCTTTCACACCGCCTCTCATAGTGCAGGTGGCGTTAAAAGTAGCTCCGGGTTCAACCGCTAATTTAGAAACTGTAGCTTCACCTTCTATTACAGCAGTACTTCTAAGGCTTAGGGTTCCCGAGATCTTGAGGGTCCCGTTAAATTTTCCTTCAATATCTGCATTCTCGCACTCCAGCTCTCCGTTTACAGATCCATCTTTACCAATTACCACTTTGGCAGCACTTTTAACGGTTCCTTCAACACAACCGTCTATTCTAAAGCAACCTTTGGACTCAATGTTCCCTGTGATCTTGGTTCCCTGGGAGATCTTATTCTGTTCTTTGCTGTTCTCTGCTGTCGATTTTGCCTTTTCCTGTTTAAACATTACTGTGAGGGGGTGTTTAATGAGATTAAGTAGGTTTCAATGTTTTTATGGATCTGTGCGACCCGGTAGTTTGGAGTGGAAATATAGAAATAATTTTTATTAACGCCGTACTTCTTTTCATCGGCCAGGCGTTGCGCAAAAGTTTTAGCCCCTGCCACTGAAGTAAAACCATGTACTACTACAAAGTCTTCATCCTTATCGTAAACATCCAGGGAAACTGATCCTGTAGTGCTCAAATCCTCCAGGGCAATTGAAATTTTCTCCTTTAGCTCTGTTGCTTCCTTTCGTTGAGCTTTTTCAAAGGGAAAAATAAGCTTGAAAGAATTGACAGTAGAGTCAGGAACAAATTGGTTCGATGCCAATGAAGGCAGAGCCTTATCCAGGATTTCCTGTGCCTTCTTCCCTTCAATGCTTTGCGGGTAATTAAGCGCTACATAATTAAGGCTTTCCCTGTACTTTTCAAACCCGTGAAGGCGCCCTTCGGCCATGGCTTTTAGAAGTTCAAGTTTAGGAACGATCTCATCTCCGGCAAATTCATTGATCAATTCGGATGTTTCAGCTATGACTTCAGCATATTCCTGATCCTCATACCTTCGGTATAGCTCTTCATAAATAGTCGTGGGATTATTCTCGTCCCGCAAAAGGCTTTCAGGATTGGATAGTATAGCCGCGTATCGGGAATCGGGATAACCCACCAAAATATCATTTTTGAGGGATTGTGCCCGGGCTGTCATTCCCAGATCTGTATAGATCTTGAACAGGTTATATTTGGCCGGCAGCAGAAGTCGATCTTCAGGATCATTCTGCAGCAGGAATTCCAGCCTTTCCGCAGCCAATTCATTCTCATTGAATTTTTCTCTATAGATCAACCCGAGCTGATAACTGGCAAAATTAAGGTCTCCCTTAATGCTGTCCAATTCGGCGGGATCTGTGGGAATTCTCTTGATGTAGGTTTGAGGATCGAACCTGGGGTCGTTATCGATAAGATCATTCACTCCGCTGCTAGCGAGGTCTTCCCCACCACCGCTTTGTCTGCGGGTCCTCCAGTTATCTGCCAGTTCCCGGTCACCCCATAACCTGAAGAATTCCTGTTTCCCATAAGCCACTGCTGTAGGATTGTAGAAGTAAAAGGAAGATCCGGGATTTGGTACTCCCGGCATTGAGGGGCGTTTTTTCTCAAAAAAGTTTTGTGCAGCCTGTTCCTGTGCGGGTCGTTCAACTTCGCTGGTAGCCTGCTCCCGTAATTTTGTAGTGTAGCTAGTAAAGAACTCCAACTGTTCTTCTTCTGTGAGTGAGGCTATTTGTAAAATGCTGTCGGTCTTCTGGGCCATCTTTTCATAGTAGATCACATCATCCAGATTATCCCTCTTTCTCTTGATGAGTCTAAATTCCCTGCTATCCTCAGGGAGTTTGGTAAGGGTACTGTCGTAGTAAGCCCCGGCGACCTCATAATTTGCTGCATCAAAATTGATATTTCCGAGCGTTTGATAATCCAGGGACTGCAGGTATGTGTTATTGGACGGCGTACGCAGCGAACGGTTGTAATATTCAATGGCAAGTCGGGAGGAATCCTGCTGATAGTGAAATTCAGCCAACTGAAAATAGATCTTGTCAAGGTAAGGTCTGTTTTCGCGATCTTCGGCTAATTCGGTTAGTTGTTCCAGCACCGAAGCCTTTTCTCCGGCAGTAAGGTTCATATATTCGATTTGCCGTATCATCGCATTGACAAGATATATCCGCGGGATCTTTCGGTTCAAATCGATAACCTGTTCGAAAGCATAGGAAGCACTATCCGGTTTTCCCAGAACATCATAGACCTGCCCGGTAATGTACCAGTAGCGTCCTTCTTTATTATCTATATCGGTGATCTCGGCAGCACGACGAATGTGAGTCAAAGCGCTGTCGGGCGAGTTGATGTTCAGGTAAGCCTGAGCCAGGGTGGCCGAAGCCTCTGCCCTGTTTTCATCCTCCAGGCGCTCACTTTCAAGGATCTTCTTAAGGTTCTTTATTGCCAATTCGTCAAACTCCAGGCGCATATTGGTCTTTTCCCTCCATATCCTGGCCTCGTTAATGGTATTGCTTAGCGGATACTTATGAAGGATGTAGTTAAAAGCTTCCAATGCCGGCACAAATCGCTGATCATAATATCTTGATTTTCCAAGCAACAGGTAGGCTTCATCTATCTGCGGATTCTTCTCTGATCCTTCTATGAGCATAGAGTGCCTTTGGATGGCCTTCACCGCTTTTTCTTCAGCTACGACAAAATTAGGGTTAAGAGTTTCCCCTGGTGCCATGACCTCATCTCTTATTTCCATTCGCTCTACCGGAAGGATCTGCCAGTAATTGTCTAAGTAGCTTTCATTGAGGGCTTCAATTCCCAGATCAAGAGCGAGGTTGCCATTGTATAACGTGTTATATTCCGCAGTAACGGCATGCCAGTTACGGTTGAGAAAGGTATTCTTCTTTCTCGAGCAGCCTGTCAAGGCAACCAACAGGAGTAAAATGGCAGTGGCCTTTAGAATTTTTTCCAAATCAACAGATTCTTCTTATTAGCAATAACTTATAAGCGCCGCAAATATTATTGTGGAAGGTAAAAATAG
>CAYLZB010000197.1:0-3722 GCA_964388165.1 uncultured Flavobacteriaceae bacterium
TATGCTGTTTCATGATCCTCTCCAGTAAGTTTCCTTATGGTATCGAGATCTTTGAACCTCATCATAGTAGTAAATTCAACCTCGCCTTCATTAAGGTGCCTTTTTAGGAGCTCCACGCCTTCGAACCCCTCACCCGTTTTTGCCTCAATATCTTTAAATATTTTGGATTTCAGCAACTGCTCGTATGCCTCTGCATTTTCAGGTGTTGTATAGCCGTGCCAGATCCTTATTACCATTTAGCCTACCTCTTTAGCGTATCCCCCTGCAAAGTATTGTTCCAGCTCTTTAAGAGTAGCTTCAGAGGTTTTGATATCATTCACCACAAGACCTTTGTCCAACACCACTATTCGTTCACAAACTTCTGTAACGTGAATGAGATCATGGCTGGAGATCAACACCGTCATCTCTGTAGTTGTAGTAAGTTCCTTAATTAGAGCTTTTAGACGGATCTGAGTACTGGGATCGAGATTGGCAAAAGGTTCATCAAGGATCACAACTTCAGGATCACCAATTAGAGCAGCTACTATACCTACCTTCTTCTGGTTTCCTTTGGAAAGGTCGCGCAAATACTTATTTCTTCCCAGGACCTCTCCATTGAAAAATTCTTCAAAATTCTGAAGAAAAGAGGCTATATCGGCTTTGTTTCGGTTGCGAAGTTCGCCCACAAAATTAAAATACTCTTCGGGAGTAAGATAGCCAATAAGAAAGCTTTCATCGATGAAGGAAGAGGTGAAAGGTTTCCAGGATTCGCTTTGGCTTACCGTAATCTCATTGTTAAAAACATTCCCGGTGGTAGGCTGGATAAGATCCAGTAGCAGGCTGAAAAACGTTGTTTTTCCCGCTCCATTATTTCCGACTAATCCGAAACTCTGCCCGCGAGGAATTTCAAGATGATCGATCTCCAGCACCTTTGTGCCGCCATATACTTTCGAAAGATTTGTAACTGTTATCATCTTATTCACCTGTTTGTTTAAAGCCATTGATCATGGCATATTTATTTTTTCTGTAAGCTTCTGTCACCTGTTCCATAATACCTTTTCTGAATATGATCCCTAAAAGCCCCAATACCGCCAGCACCAATATACCGGCTTCAAAGGAGTGGAACTTGTTAAGGACCCAAAAAAGAAGGATTGGAAGGATAACTAACGGAAGTCCAACAAGCCATTGTGCAGCTCCTGTTCCCTGGTAGTTCATGAAAGGGCTTTTTTCAAGATCGATCCTTTTGCGGTTGTAAGATCCTGCAAACAAAAGTACCGGTACATTGATCCCTATGTTATAAATGGCACAGACAATATTGATAAGAAGAATATTATATCCAAAGAACACATAAGGGGTAGTAAGGATGGTAAGGATAACAATGCTAAAGGTGATCAAAGCTGCCTTGGAATTAAGGTATTGCTTAAGCGGAATATTTTGTGCCATCATCATGGAATAATAGGATGAATCCCAGGCAGGGATAAATTGTCCGAAATTGATCATAAATATCCCCGTCATAAAGATTCCCACGAAAACAAAAATAGAGGGCATATTCTGGTAGGTTTCCTGCGGATAAAAGATCATTCCGTAGCCCATGATGAGCAATGAAATAAAAATGAGGGTCTTTGGCCGTTTATTGCGCCATATCATTTTTAGGTCCAGCTGAAGAAAAGTCGAAATATCGCCAAATCTCCTTAACCACTGAAAATCCTGTGATTTTGCTTCAATAACTTTTCCTTTAAGAGACTCGTCTAGGTAAAACCTGCTTTTCAGAACCTTTTGATTCCACTTAAAAAGAGAGAACAGAAGGATCAAAGGCAGGAGCGCCAAAAATGGCATTTCCAGAACATAATTCAGGCCGGCACCAAAAACTTTAGTGATGCTGAAAATCCCGTAATTCTCGAGACCAAAGAAGATAAGTGCGACCAGGATATATGGAAGCAAGGCTTTAAGGTCATCAACAAATCTCTTTTTAAGAAGGAAATTGAAATAATTCACACTCAGCACCAGGGCTATGACCGCTACTGTCCAGGCTAAGATTGAAAAGACAGGCAATTCTGTCTCATACCAGGTAAAAGCTGCAAACGGAATGAACAGCAACAGGGGCAAAAAGTTGAAGAAAGAAAACAGAGATCTCAAAAGCACATAATTCACCACTTTCCCTTTGGGAACAGGAAGTGACAGCAATGGCTTGACCGTCATGACCGGCAGGGTCTGCAACATAAACCGCATTACCATTTCCAGGGCCAGGTAGACCAGCAAAAAGCGGTTTACTATCTGTAGTGGTTCCTCTGAAGGATAGGCTTCCTTAAGCAATGGATGTAAACCTATTCCCAGAAGTAAGAACACCAGGGAAAAATAAATGGCAATGAATGCCATGAAGATCTTAAGACCAAGGCTCCTGCCAAAACTGGCCGAGCGGTAAAAAGCTTTCCACTGAAGAGAAATAAAGTTTTTATACATCCTTTTGCTTTATACTACAAGTAGGGAAATTTACGATTTTGTTACAAGAATAAATTCACATACTTTGTACTTTTGCCGCAAATACCCAATAAAAATGAGCAAATTCTTTCCGCTAAAGATCAAAAATATCATCAGGGAAACAGAAGAGGCCGTAAGCCTTGAATTTGAAATACCACAGGAGTTAAAAAAAGAATTTTCTTTTAAGGCGGGACAGTACGTAACGCTAAGAACAACTATAGAAGGAAAGGAAGTTCGTCGGGCTTATTCCCTTTGTACTCCTCCAACAGAAGAGACCTTTAGAGTGACCGTCAAGGAAGTCAAAGATGGAACTTTCTCTGTCCTGGCAAATAATAAATTGGTGGCCGGGGATGTTCTTGAAGTTCATCCTCCCGAAGGAAAGTTTGTCTTTGAACCGGAACAGGATGGCCGCCAACATACTTATGCTGCATTTGCTGCCGGTAGTGGGATAACCCCTGTCATGTCCATCATCAAGACGGTGCTGCAGGTCGAAAAGCACAGCCGCTTCGTGCTGGTCTACGGAAACAAAACTCCCGATGATACAATCTTCTTTAAGGAGTTACTGAAACTACAAATGGAGCATCCGGACAGGTTGTTCATTGAATTTGTCTACAGTCGCACCAAAGAAGAAGAATCCCACTACGGAAGGATAGACCAAAGTACCGTGAATTATGTGCTGAAGAACAGGTTCAAGGACATCAGCTTCACAAAATTCTACCTTTGCGGACCAGAGGATATGATCAATAATGTCACTGAGATCCTGCTGAATAACAATATTAAAAAAGAACAGATCCTTTTTGAACTTTTTAATACCGAAGTTGAAGGAGCGGTAAAATCAGACCTTGAGGGAGACACCGAACTTACCATTAAAGTAGATGAAGAGGAGGTGACCTTGACAATGCCAAAGAACAAGACCGTGCTACAAATGGCTCTTGATAATGATATAGACGTTCCATACTCCTGCCAGGGAGGAATTTGTAGCAGCTGCGTGGCGCGAATTACCGAAGGAACTGCCGAAATGGAAAAAAACTCTATTCTGGTGGACAGCGAGATCGAAGAAGGCCTCATCTTGACCTGCCAGGCGCATCCAACTTCCGGGACGCTGAAGGTGGATTATGATGATGTTTAAATAGATATGAGACGTGAGATATGAGACGTGAGATCTTAGTTCAGAAAATAAGGGGTATCAAAAATCTAATTTTTGATACCCCTTTAAATTTTAAGTCTATTGGGATTTGGTGCTTGTAAATTGGAATTTCAAATTC
>CAYLZB010000198.1:0-3665 GCA_964388165.1 uncultured Flavobacteriaceae bacterium
AATAGTGAAATAAAAAAGGACACCGAAAATGGTGTCCTTTCTATTGTTTGTCGGGACGACAGGATTTGAACCTGCGACCCCACGACCCCCAGTCGTGTGCGCTACCGGACTGCGCCACGTCCCGATTTTAACTTCACTAGTTCAACATTCTCAAAAAATACCGGAAATAAGCTATCCACATCGATGCTTCGTCCGGCAGGCCCGACTGCGCCTGTTCATCGAAGCTTTAGCGTAGATGAACCACGTCCCGATTTTAACACACATGGCATCGCTTTAAGCGATGCCATGTGTAGACTCAGAAGATAGGAGTACCTGCCCCAAAACTCAACTTTTTATCCAATACTCTGGCAGATTTCAACCAGCACGCCGTTGTTGTCTTTGGGATGCACGAAAGCCACCAGCTTGTTGTCGGCACCTTTGCTCGGCTCCTCGTTTAAAACGGTAAAACCTTCCTCCGACAACCGTTTCATCTCGGCACGAATATCATCCACCTCAAAGGCGACATGGTGCATTCCCTCACCGTTTTTACCTATGTATTTGGCAATCACGGAATCTTCGGATGTGGCACCCAGCAGTTCTACCTTCGATTCGCCGGTACGAAAAAAAGCCGTGTTCACTTTCTGCTCTTCCACTTCCTCCTGTTTGTAGCAGGCAGTATTCAGAAGCTTTTCATAGGTTGAAATGGCTTCTTCTAAATCCGCAACGGCAATTCCTATATGGTCGAGATGCATTTTTCTAGTCTTGAGTATTCGGTAGTCAGAATTCAGAAGCCAGAATATCTAATTCTGAATTCTGACTCCTGAGTTCTGATTTCCCTCTTTGGGTTTCAATTTTCAGATAAACTGATATACCGCAGCGCATTAACGCCATCAAGCTTCACAATGGGTTCCAGTTCGCCATCGTTTAGCTTTTTATCCACAGAAACAGCCGTGATGGCGTTGGAACCTTTCTGGGTACGTCCCAGGCTCAGCGAGGCGATGTTGATTCCCTGCTGGGCCAGCGCACCACTTACCGCGGCAAGCATACCGGGCTTGTCCATATTCTGGTACATAAGTATATCGCCTTCCAGCCGCAGCTCGATGCCGTAGCCGTCAATCTCCACAATGCGGAAATCGTTCTCGCCGAATACCGTGGCAGAAATCGATTTGTAAACCGCATCACCGTCAAGATTGACCGTAATCAAATCGTTGAAGGTCTTGGTCTCGCTGGCTACGGTCTCCTTGATTTTAAAGCCGCGGTCTTCGGCATACACCCTGGCATTGATCAGGTTGATCGCCTCACTCACGTGATGTGACAGCATGCCTTTCAGCATAGAGTCCGTAAGCACGTCGGCATATTTGGCACAGGCTCCCGAGTATTCAAAAGCAAACTCACTGGTATGCTCCGGAGCCAGCTGGATCGCCAGGCTGCCGAGTCGTTCGGCCAGCTGCAGATAGGGTTGCACTTCCTTGTTGGTAATTAGCGAAATAGACTTGCCGTTGAGGCTTCCCTTGAAGCTCTTTTTTTCGAGGGCATCGGCCATCTGGTGCGCTATCTGTTCGGCAACCTTCTCCTGAGCCTCCTCGGTAGAAGCTCCCAGGTGTGGCGTGCAGATGATCTTGGGATGTTTCAATATCTCATAGACTTCTTCGCTCGGAGGCTCTTGCGAATACACATCCAGCGCGATACCGTCTACATAACCCTGGTCTAAAAGCTCCGGCAGGTCTTCTTCTTTATAAATGCCGCCCCTGGCACAGTTCACCAGGCGAATACCTTTCTTAAGTTTATCGGCCACCTCCAAAGAGATCATGCCTTTTGTTTTTTCGGTAAGCGGAGTATGAACCGACAGGTAATCACAGCTTCCAAGCAGCTCATCCAGCTCTACCAGGTCAACGCCCAGGCTGTCGGCTTTCTCTATGGAAGCAAAGGGATCGTAGGCTTTCACATTCATTCCAAACTGCTGCATGCGTTTTGTCACTTCGGCTCCGATCTTTCCCAGGCCGATGATCCCCAGCGTTTTGCTGTGGACCTCCGTGCCCATATACTTTTTGCGATCCCATCCGCCGCTCTTCACCTTTTCTACCGACTGCGGAATGTTTCGTGAGAGTGCCAGTATCATACCGCAGGTATGCTCGGCCGTAGATATGGTGTTACCATCGGGCGTGTTCATAACCAGCACACCCTGTGTGGTAGCCGCCGGGATGTCGATATTGTCCACACCAACGCCGGCACGGCCGACCACCTTCAGATTTTCAGCAGATTTAAGCAGGTCGGCAGAAACCGTAGTGGCGCTGCGCACCACAATGCCGTCGTACTTTTTGATCTCATTGTGCAGTTCATCGCCGCTCAGCGAGGTATTTCGAGTAACTTCTATTCCCCGTTCTTTGAATACTTTTTCGCAAACCGGGTCAACATTATCTAATAATAGAACTTTGAAAGACATGATGTTATGGTGTAGTGTGGTAGTGTTTATGAGTTAATAAATTCGTTGGTCAAATCCTGAATATCTTCAATGCCGTTTCGCTTTTCCGAAGAGGCAACAACAATAGGCACTTCAATATTCATTTCATTCAAAATGCCCTGGAGCCTGAATTTCGACTGGTTCTGTTTGTTGCGTGTCAGTTTATCAGCTTTCGTTAAAATCACGGCAAAAGGCATGCGGTTCGATCCCATCCAGTAAAAGAAATCTTCATCCAGCGGCGATGGCTTGTGGCGGATATCTACCAGGTGTAGAATAAGCCGAAGCGTTTTCCGCTCAAGCAGATAGTCACGAATATCGCGTCCCCACCGGTCCCGTTCTTTTTTTGAGACTTTGGCGTAGCCAAAACCGGGCAGGTCCACAAAATAGGCTTCATCGTCGATCTTATAGTAATTCATCTGCTGGGTCTTGCCGGGTGTGTTACTGGTTCTTGCCAATCCTCCATGATTCATCAGCGCGTTGATCAACGAGGATTTTCCCACATTGGAGCGCCCTGCAAAACAAATTTCCGGATACTCGGGTGGCGGACACTCACTCAATTTGGTAGCACCTGTAACAAATTCGGCCTTATTGAACTGCATCAAACAATCTCGTTCTCTTCTTTGGCAATACCGAAGTTTACCGGCACCGGGTATTTTTCAGTGAAGCACGCCGTACAGTAACCATTCTTCTGCGGGTTGGCCTCCTTCACGGCGTTTACAAGTCCATCGGGTGAAAGGTAGCGAAGGCTGTCCACACCAATCTCTTCCGCCATGCTTTCGATACTCCTGTTAAATCGGTTGGCAATCAACTCTTCAGGATTTGGGAAATCCATACCGTAGTAACAGGGACTGATAATGGGTGGTGAACTTACCAGGAAATGCACCTCGCGCGGATTGGCCTTTCGAATCATCTCCACGAGGTAACGGGAGGTAGTTCCGCGTACAATAGAATCGTCAACAATAATCACCGAACGCCCCTCAATCACGCCTTTCACGGTGTTGAACTTCGTTCGTACTTTCTGCTCCCGCGATTTTTGTCCCGGTGATATAAAGGTTCGCCCCACGTAGTGGTTCCGGATCAATCCGATCTCAAACTTACACTCGTAGCCCAGCTTCTGGTTTTCATGCACATAACCAAGCGCTGCCGTGTTGCTGGAGTCGGGCACAGATATGACAATGGGTTTCTTGTCTTTAGGAGCCCTTTTAACTACCTCGTTGATGGGGTG
>CAYLZB010000199.1:0-3661 GCA_964388165.1 uncultured Flavobacteriaceae bacterium
ATCAGCCTGTAAGGCTGAGATATTTTAATGCACTTTTTCCGTTTCCTTTTTTGGAAGGTTTTCATCCCATTTTCTCTCATGGGGCTCACCTAATTTGCCTACAGATTTTGCTACCATCATCGAAACTGCTGCATCTCCTGTAACATTCACCATAGTTCGGCACATATCCAGCGGACGGTCAACAGCAAATATCAGGGCAAGACCGGCTTCAGGAATTCCTGCTTGTGCAAGTACGATAACCAGCATCACCATTCCGGCCCCCGGCACTGCCGCGGAACCAATAGAGGCTAAAGTAGCGGTGGCGATAATTCCTAATTGTGCTCCTATGGAAAGGTCCATCCCAAAAGCCTGGGCAATAAAGACCGCGGCAACTGCCTGGTACAGACTAGTTCCATCCATGTTTATTGTGGCTCCAATGGGAAGCACAAAACTGGTTACTTCCTCATGTACTCCCAGATGTTCTTCGGTCCTTTCCATGGTAACAGGAAGGGTAGCTGCACTGGAACTGGTCGAGAAGGCCAGCAGCTGGGCAGGTGCTATTCCGTTCTCAAAGAAAGCAGGTGTTCTTCCGGTCACCATCCACACGATCAACATATATACTCCTATCATGAGGGCCAGACCTATAAGTACTGTTAAGGCATAGTATGCCAGGGCCGCAAAGAGATCGGCGCTGGGCGATTCTACCACCAGGGCAGCAAGCAATGCAAAGACTCCGTAGGGAGCCGCAAGCATGATGAGATCAATGAGCTTTAATATGACCTCATTGAACCCGTCAAAAAAGGCTTTTACAGGTCTAGCTGTCTCTTCAGGAATCAGGATGAGACCAATTCCGAAGAAAATGGCGAAGAAGATCACCTGTAGCATGTTCCCATTGTCGCTGGCTGCAGCAAAAATGTTCCCCGGCACCAGATCTTCAAGAGCCTGAAGAGGACCTGCTTCCTTTTGACGCTGGGCATCGGCGATACGCACATTTGCATCTCCTTCATAGCTCGTGATAAGGTCATTTCGGGTACTTTCAGAAATAGCCTCACCGGGCTGAATAAGATTTACCATCACCAAGCCGATAGTGACCGCAATTACGGTGGTTGCAATATAAATAAGAATGGTACGGGTTCCCATTTTAGACAGCTTGGAGATATCCTTAAGGTCTGAGATCCCTTTTATAAGCGAAGCTAAAATAAGAGGCACTGCAATTAACTTGAGGGCATTGATGAAAATATTTCCGAAAGGTTTGATCCAATCACTAATAAATTCAGCTCCCCAGGAAAAATTGGTCATGAGAAGCGCAAAAATTACCCCGGCAACCATTCCAAGTAAGATCTGCCAGTGCAGTGCTAATTTTTTCATGTTGAAGTATCTATTGTTATAATTTTGATGTTCTGTTCAATAAGTAATAATCGGCTAAGACCAAAGCTGCCATAGCTTCCACAATAGGAATTGCCCGTGGCACCACACAGGGGTCGTGTCTTCCCTTTCCCTGCATTTCCACCTCCTGCCCTTCAGCATTTATAGTTTTTTGCTTTTGCATTAGGGTGGCAACAGGTTTAAATGCTACTCTAAAGGTAATATCCATTCCGTTGGAAATTCCACCCTGGATCCCCCCGCTAAAGTTTGTCCTGGTCTTTCCATCGGTGTCAAAAAGGTCATTATGATCGCTGCCTTTCATGGCTGCACCTGCAAATCCGCTTCCGTATTCAAAGCCCTTAACTGCGTTAATTGAAAGCATAGCCGAGCCAAGGGCAGCGTGAAGTTTATCAAAAACAGGCTCTCCAAGCCCTATAGGAACATTGGAGATCACGCACTCCACTACTCCACCCACAGTATCTCCCTGTGAACGGATCTCGCGAATGTAGGCCTCCATTTTTTCTGCAGTTTCAGGATCGGGGCAACGAACCGGATTTTTCTCTATTTCTGAAAGATCCAGTTCCTCAAATCTCTTCTGCAGCTGAATATCTCCAACTGAAGAAGTATAGGCGGTGATCTTAATTTCAGAAAGTAATTGTTTGGCAATCGCGCCGGCAGCTACTCTACACGCAGTTTCTCTTGCCGAAGATCTTCCTCCACCCCTGTAATCCCTGTTCCCGTACTTTTGATCATAGGTGTAATCGGCATGGGAAGGGCGGTAAACGTCCTTAATATGTGAATAATCTTTAGACTTCTGGTTGGCATTTTCAATAATGAAACCAATTGGTGTCCCCGTGGTTTTCCCTTCAAAAATGCCTGAAAGGAATTTTACAGTATCAGGCTCCTTACGCTGGGTCACAATAGCAGATTGTCCCGGTTTACGCCGTTCCATTTCCTGCTGAATTTTCTCCGGGTCAATGTGGAGCCCGGCCGGACAGCCATCAATTATTCCTCCAATAGCTTCTCCATGAGATTCGCCAAATGTGGTAAGTCTAAAAAGTTTTCCGAAGGAATTTCCGGCCATTGAAGGTGATTTTGAGCAAATGTAATTTTTTAAGATAACATTAAAAAATGTTATTTAAGCGCTTCAGCCATGATGACTGCAGGGTGAAGTGCCTTTTTACCTGTTCCGTCGTAGATCTGGTGTCGGCAACTTGTTCCGGGGGCTGCAATGATGATCTCTTCGGAAGCTTTTCTTACTGCAGGGAAAAGTGTCTGTTCTCCAATTTGCATGCTTACCTCATAATGCTCTTTTTCATAACCAAAAGAACCCGCCATGCCACAGCAACCCGAAGGTATCACTGTGACTTCAAAGTTCTGCGGAAGGTTGAGCATGATAAAAGTACTTTCAACGCCCGACAGTGCTTTTTGGTGGCAATGCCCGTGCAACTTGATTTTCCTTTTTTCTGAAGTAAAGGAATCGGCAGTAATATTTCCGGCCAATACCTCCTTCTTGAAAAATTCCTCGAGTAAAAAGGCATTTTTGGATACCTTCTCTGCAGCAACTTTGTCGTCTGCCAGTCGAAGATATTCATCTCTGAAGCTAAGAATGGCTGAAGGTTCCAGCCCCAGTAACGGACTTTCATCAGAAATAAGATCCTTGAAAATAGAAATATTCTTATTAGCTACTTCTTTAGCTTCCTTTAAAAAACCTTTTGAAATAAACCCACGACCACTTTCGGGATGTTCTATGATCTTCACATCATAATTAAGGCCCCAGAGGAGTTTTAAGGCCGCTACACCAACTTCGGCATCCAGGTAATTGGTGAACTCATCATTGAAGAGATAAACAGTCTTGATCGGGCTACCAACTTCCTGGTAGTGTTTTTTGAAATAAGTAGATAAAGTTGCTTTGGAAAGCGGCGGCAGACTTCGCTGCGGAGCTATACCCATAGATTTTTTGATCAAACGGGAAGTGAAAGAGTTGGAAAACATGAGGTTCGAAAAAGGGGAAATTTTCGATGCCTTTTTATTCATCCCGGCATTAAAAGCAAAAGCCTTTGACCGCAGTGAACTTCCATTAGCCTGATTGTACTGATACTGAAATTCTGCTTTATACGCAGCCATATCCACATTAGAAGGACATTCGCTTTTACAGCCTTTACAGCTAATACACAGGTCGAGAACTTCCTTTAATTCTTCATGATCAAAGCGGTTAGGTTTTTCTGAATGCGTCAAAAATTCCCGTAGCGCATTGGCACGGGCGCGGGTGGTATCTTTTTCATTTCGTGTCGCGCGATAGCTGGGGCACATAGTT
>CAYLZB010000200.1:0-3575 GCA_964388165.1 uncultured Flavobacteriaceae bacterium
TCTTTCATGTTATTAGCGATTCTATAGTAGATATTCGCTCTCACTGAAGGATCTTTCTGCAACTCGGCAGCCTGGTTGTAATATTCCATAGCCTTAGACATATTCCCGTTCGCTTCGGCCAATTGACCTAAGGAATATGCTGAACTTGCAGACGGCTCCAACTTATGCAATGCTTCAGATACTTTTACGAAAAGAGGATCTTCTGTACAATCTTTTGCAGACAACCTGCTGTTCACACGCTTCAACCACTCGGTATTACCCTTGTTAGCTTCAAAATCCTTGCTGTAAAGCGGGATAAGGTTATCACAATCTGCACGCTGACCTAACTTAGCATTGATACTCCCTTTAACGGCACTGTATGCCACAAGGTTCTTTTCATATGCGTTAAGTCTTGCCTTCTCTTTACTTGTAAGCTCTTCTCCGGCTTCTTGTTTCTCAATAAGTTTTGCCAACGATTCTGCAGTTTCATTTTCCTGCTCTTCAAGTTTTGCTATTACAACATCATACATGTCAAATACTTCCTGAAGATCTTTTTTACCTGCATCCTGCAGTTCAACTAACAAATAGAAATATGTATAAAGAGATTTAGCATTAAGACTGTTTGGATCTTGTTTAAAAGCTTTATCAAAAGCCTCATACTGTTCCTCTGTACTTCCCATTTTGGTATCATACATAAGCTGAGCAATATCAGCATTCACATCTCCTGCATCAGTCTTGGAAGGAAAATGCTGTAGACGCTCTTTATATAAAGAGATCAATTCTTTTGCTATAGTAGCCTTTTCACCTTCCGGTGCTTTTTCGAGACGATCTTTTAAGATCCTTTCTCCATATTGATATGTAGCTATATGATATGAGGGACAATCTTTTCTTAGGGTTTGAATCCTTGTCCAGGCCGCATCATAGTTCTTGGCTTTAGCATCACTGTAAGCCAGGGCTGCAGTGGTGGCACACTCTTGGTTTGCCTGTGCTTGCAAGGCTCCTGTACCCAGGAGAACCCCCGAAAGAAAAAGTATTACCTTGGTTTTCATAGTATAAGTTTTATTCCTGATTAATAGTTTGTGATTATTCAAATCTTCTTTTAATAAACCATCTGTCATTTAAAGAAAGGCTTATCATAGCATTAAAAAAGTTTTCCTGAATTAGGCCTGAACTTGTTGTACCGCGCTGTCCATACTCAAACCCGAGGTTAATATTCGTCAACATTCTTCCTGCTGGTAGTCCTAATCCAAAAGCTATGCCAAACTCGTTGATCGATTCTCCATTGAGGTGAAGACCGGTCTCTTCCATACGTAAGCCACCACGGTAAACAATACGGTTAAAGTAACTCGTGAGTGAATTATAGTTGGGGATGTAATAGCCTCCAATTCTGTATTTTGAAGCTTGCTCGAAAGATGCTCCGTCAATTGCAAAAGCTCTGTTGCTGTAGTCTGCGGCTTCTGAAGTTTCAAATTCGGCTCCTAAGAACCACTTCTTAGGCTTACCGATTCCGGCTCCGACACTAAGGCTCGAAGGAAGAGAAAAATCTGAATCCCGAACTGAAATATCCCGGGTGTCTACAGTGATCTCCTGCCCTTCGGCTCCCAGAAGCAAGGTGGCCAACTCCTTTTTATTTTCGGCTGTAAGTGTAGTTGCAGGAGTGTAATGAGTTCCGAACTTGAACTGCAATTCCTCTCCCAGCATCCTTTCATAGTCAAGACCTATTTTATAGGTGAATCCACTAAGGTCGCTGCGATTGATCTCCCTGGATCCAAACTGCACATCATCCTGAAGGAAAATACTTTTATTCTGAATATTCCCGAAGTTATAGCTAGCTTCAGCTCCAAGACTTAAATTTGGTGTAACGGCATATCCGGCCGAAAGGAATACCCGGTTTAGGCCGCCTTTCCCTGAAAAGCGATTGACTACCCCACCATCTTGATCAAAATCGGTGATGTTATAGCCTACAGAGGAATACGGAACAAGTCCAAAAGCAAATCCCAACTTTCCGGTAGGAATACCCACCGCGAGATAATCAAGGGAAGAGGTACTTATAGTAGAACTTTCTGCATCAGACTTCATGTTGACGGTCGAATTACTAACCCCCACTGTATAAGTAGTAAGCCTTAATCGCCCTAGAGCAGCAGGATTCTGCAGATTTACATGAATACTGTCTGAAAAAATTCCAAGACCACCCATTGATTTATTTTCCACGGTCCCTCTAAAGGTATTCAACCCAATCCCGTAGTAAGAATAAGGTGAAGAGGTTCGCTCCTGAGCGGTCGTAATCACTGAAAATAAAATGAATACGATTATAAAAAATCGTTTTGTCATTGATCGATATTAGATTCGAGAATAAAATTTAAGCCCTCCAACAAGAAATTAGAGTTCGCAAATATGCCATTTTTTAAGTTTCCAGACAAGAAAGTTGCGTCTCCACCTGTAATAATACAGTGTAAATTTGCATATTTTTCTTTATAGCTATTAATTATCCCTTCAATTTCCATTAACATGCCATTTACTACCCCCGAAGTTATAGAAGTAGCCGTAGAATCTCCGATAAGCGGATGTTCTTCTCCCACCTCCATTAACGGCAGGTTTGCAGTAAAAGTATTAAGAGCTAAAAATCGCATTTTTAAGCCGGGAGAAATTCCGCCACCCAAATATTCTTCTGAAGCACTTTTGAAGTCATAAGTAATACAAGTACCGGCGTCGATCACCAGTACATTCTTCCCCGGGTATTGCTTCACGGCAGCGGCCACCAGCGCCTTTCGATCATTCCCCAAAGATTGAGGGGTAGCATATAAATTCTTATACGGTAAAGGTGTCGAAGAAGAAAGTTCGAGAAATTTCACCTTTTTTAAATGCTCTTCAGGCAATTCAAATCGGGCCGAAGAAACATTTGATACCACAACTTTGGAGATTTCGGGATACTGTTTAAAAAAATCTGATGCTATTTTAGAAACTTCGGCTTTTTCTACAATTGTTCTATACCTAAGTTCATCCTGCTGGAAAACAGCCAGTTTTGCAATGCTGTTACCAATATCAACAATGAGGTTCATGAGCGGGTGGTTGGAAAGGCTAAAATACAAAAGCATTTTTTTTCATTTTCCTTTGGGAGATAATAAATTTGAATCTATATTTGCACCCGCTTACTACAAGGTAAGCCGCTTTAAGCACTGGTGCCTTAGCTCAGTTGGTAGAGCAAAGGACTGAAAATCCTTGTGTCCCTGGTTCGATTCCTGGAGGCACCACAAGCAAAGCAGAAGCCCTCAAATGAAAATTTGGGGGCTTTTTTATTTTTTAATTTTTGTGATCTGTGCCTTGCCTCATCAGTCCGGATGGATCAAGAACAAAAATTGTGGACTGGAAATATTGTAGATAATCTATAAAGAAAGAACCTGTCTAAAATGATAAGATATCATCTTAATTAATTCTTATTCTTCAAATTCAATATACCGGGCAATTTTTTCGACTTTTCTATTCCCTTGGCATCATTTCCAGCCTTTCTCCTTCCGTAGTAAAGATTTCACCCATCATGACAGCAGTAGCACAGGCATGAACAGGAAGGATCCCAAGCACATCTCCCACTTTTACCT
>CAYLZB010000201.1:0-3556 GCA_964388165.1 uncultured Flavobacteriaceae bacterium
TGAGGTACATGGGAAGGGTGGCAACGAGGGTTTTACCTTCACCAGTTTGCATCTCAGCAATTTTTCCCTGGTGCATGGCAACACCACCAATAAGCTGCACGTCATAATGCACCATATCCCAGGTTACAGGCTTTCCTGCAGCATCCCAGGAGTTCTTCCAGATAGCATGGTCACCATCGAGGGTCACATAATCTTTTTCGGCTGAAAGTTCGCGGTCATAGGCCGAAGCAGTCACCTTAAGTTCAGTATTTTCTTTAAAGCGTTTGGCTGTTTCCTTCACGGTAGCAAATGCTTCGGGCAGGATCTCGTTGAGAACACCTTCAGAGATCTCGTAAGATCTCTCTTTTAAAGCATCTATTTCGGCGTAAATATCTTCTTTTCGGGTAATGTCTTCAGAGGCATCGGCTTCAGCATTCAGACTGGTGATCTGCTCATTCACTTCCTTTATTGCCTCCTGTAGTCTGGTCTTGAAAGAAAGGGTCTTGGCGCGCAGCTCATCAAGGGAAAGAGCTTCAAATTCTTTTTCGAGAGCGAGGATCTTATTGACTATAGGTTGAATTTCCTTAATGTCCTTCTTAGACTTGTCGCCGACAAAAACTTTCAATACGGTATCTAAAAAACTCATATGTTTTTGTGGATTTTAATATGTCAAAGTTAAGCAAAAAAAAAGCCTCAAATCTGAGACTTTTTTCTGCTGTTATTGTAGTGTGCGTTTAATATTCATCTTCATTCCAGAGGTAGTCCTCATCTGTAGGGTAATCTGGCCAGATCTCCTCTATTGAATCATAGGAATCTCCTTCATCCTCAATTGCCTGCAGGTTTTCAACAACCTCCAGGGGAGCACCCGTCCTGATGGCGTAATCAATTAACTCATCTTTTGTGGCGGGCCATGGCGCATCACTTAAATAGGATGCTAATTCTAATGTCCAATACATCGGTTAATCGGTTTAAATTTTTGCAAAAATAATTTTTTTGACGAGATAGTCAAGAAAAAAATCATCTTTTTATCATTAATTTTAAGAACGTTTTTCTTACACTGTAAATCCTTTTAAAATAGAGACTTTCAGTAGAAATAGGGTCAAAATTCCTTCAGGACCCTTTTTGAGGGATCCACTGGATTTCTTTTGCCTGTAGATCATGAGACAACTTTCGTGCCAGCACAAAAAGGTAGTCACTTAGGCGGTTGAGGTACTGCAAAACCTCCTCCTCAAAGGGTTCTATCTCGTGCAAGGCAGTGGCCAGACGCTCTGCCCGGCGGCATACACAGCGGGCAACGTGACAAACTGACACAGCCTGATGTCCCCCCGGAAGCACAAAATGGGTCATGGGCGGTAAGTTGTCATTCATCCTGTCCATTTCCTGCTCCAGAAGTTCAATGTCCTCCCGGGAGATCTGGGGAATCTCGAGACGTTTTTTTCCACTTTTGAGTACCGCTTTCTCGGGGTCGGTTGCCAGTGTGGAACCAATGGTAAATAATCGGTCCTGTATCCTTATGATGACGTCTCTGCTGTGCTCGTCAACCTCCTGGTCCCGCAACAGCCCCAGATTTGAATTAAGTTCATCTACAGTGCCGTAGCTTTCTATGCGAATATGATGTTTAGGAACACGGGTTCCACCAAAAAGGGCGGTCGTGCCTTTATCTCCTGTCTTGGTATAGATCTTCATGAATTTATTTTTTAAACTTCCTCTTCGGAAGGCTGCCTAAAGTAGCAAAAATTTTGCGTTTTGAGTAGGAGGTATGAGGTGGCAGGATCTGCCAAAGTTTTCAGATCTTCTCGGAAAATATGTTCTTTCCCCAACTCGAGATTGAAATGACCTATGTAATTCTGCTAGTTGCTAGTTTCTATTTCAGGTTTTTTTAGTTTTAAGATGCCTTGAGTTGTAAGAGAGAGGTGTCAAAAATGACATTTTTGGGAGGTATTTAGAGAATGCTCATAAAAGGATATGAAGATAGAGCATGGGTTCTTAACATAAAACTACTCCAAATTGACCTGGGGAGTTTTATCCTTTTCCTTTCTTTTGAATTTGTTCCTGATCTTATTACTAAGCGAGCGACGCCATTCCAGTTCCTTCTTCCTCCTTTTTATACTTCTAAGCCAAAAGAAAAAAGAGACGGCGACACAAAGTAGGGCCAGGTACAAAAAGATCTCATTGGTCAAAAAGTCTGACATGGCGCAGGGATTAGATGTAGTTAAGATACCAAAAAATCCTGAAAATCTGAAAGTTGGGTGGTGTTAAAAACAGGATAATTAACTACCTGTTCTTTCTTTTTCTCTCATTGTAACGATTCCTGAAGCTCCTGTTTCTCTTATTTCCCCTGTTCTTTTTTGACTGATTCCTATTCCAAAGAAAGAATACCAGGAAGACTATGATAAGGATGATGTAAAGGATGGTATCGCTGTCAAAAAAAGACATTTCTGAAGGTAATTTTAGAAGTTTGAAGTTTGGATTTCAGTGCCAAAAGCCAAGGACCAAGAATATATTAGTCACCTAAATGTAATCAATATTTTAATTGAGTGATCACCAAATACCAATAACTGATCACTGATCACTGAAAACTGATCACCGAACACTGGCCACTTCTTTCCTTTCGTCACTTTCCACCATGCCGTCACGCAGGCGGATGATGCGGTGTGCATGTCGGGCGATCTCTTCTTCGTGAGTTACAAGGATCACGGTATTTCCCGAAGCATGGATGTCATCAAACAAATTCATGATCTCAACCGAGGTTTTGGAATCAAGGTTTCCGGTAGGTTCATCGGCAAGAATAATGGAGGGATGGTTCACCAGTGCCCTACCCACAGCAACTCTTTGACGTTGTCCTCCCGACAGCTGATTCGGTTTATGGTCCATCCTGTCTGCCAGGCCAACATCAGTGAGTACTTTTTCGGCACGTTCTTTTCGCTGGGCTTTGGAAGCGCCTGCATAGATCATGGGCAAAGCCACATTTTCAAGAGCAGTGGTACGGGGGAGAAGGTTGAAGGTTTGGAAAACAAAACCTATTTCCTTATTCCTGATCTCTGCAAGTTCATTGTCGCTCATTTGGCTCACATCCTTTCCGTTCAGGATGTATTGTCCGGAGGTAGGGGTGTCTAAGCAGCCCAGGATGTTCATGAGCGTGGATTTCCCTGAACCCGAAGGTCCCATAAAGGCCACATATTCTCCTTTCTCGATCTCGAGATCTATGCCTTTTAAAACCTTTACTACTTCCTGTCCCAGGTAGAAATCCCGGGTAATTTGCCTGATCTTGATTACGCTGCTCATAAAAAATCTGAATTCATAAAGTTAGACGCAAGGTAAGTTACTTTGTTACATTCTCTAGTAATCGTGGATCAATTAAATTCCAATATACAAGCACCAAATTCCAAAAAGGATTTGAAGATTTGAGGATTTTATTCTTGTTTTAATAGACAGAAACCTTGACTGCAGCTTTTTTTCTTGAGAACGTCCTTGCGAGGGAGGGGTCACGGACCGCAGCAATCTGCCTATAGAGGAGTAGAATTTTAAAATGTGAGAGAAGGAGAAGTAGTGGTCCTTAAGAGCGAGATTGCTTCGT
>CAYLZB010000202.1:0-3549 GCA_964388165.1 uncultured Flavobacteriaceae bacterium
TGCTGCAGGTGGAGGAGCATAACAGCTTTGAGGGAATAAGAGTCCCTTCAAAAATGACGGCCACATGGAAACTGGAAAATAAGGACTGGACCTGGCTGAAACTGGAAGTTGTAGATATTGATTATAATGTCGACAGCCACACCATAGTAGCCTCACAGATTTGATCCAGCTGTATTATCCTTCAAAAATGTCATTTTTGGAAGATTTTTTTAGTCACGCTTTACAGCAATGAACTCACCGAAACGCACTTCACAAATTCTTTGGGGTTGTTTTACTCTTATAAAGTAATTCCTGAAAAGCTTCTGTAATTCTACCTTTTTGAACCAATTGATAAATTATTTCCTCTCTGAGGAGCTGCTTCCGGGATTTTTCTTACATTTAATTGAGTTAGTTAACAACTATGTACTTTCCGGATTCCCTACAACCGGAAGGTCTTTTAATTCATCCTAAAGATCAACTTTTAATGTACAGAACCATTTTCCGGCCGGGATTAGTAATTCTGCTACTCCTAATGTTTTCATGTTCAAAAGATTACAGGAAGATATCGCCTTTAGAGATCACAGAAATGCTTCCGGAGCTTAAAATAAACCGGATCGAAGTGGTAGAGGGAGAAATCGTAAGATTACACGTAGCCAACGGCAAACCTTATCAGGTAGACCTTGACCAGGTAGAAGGGAAAGAAAATTTTATTAGCCATATAAGGGACTGGAATGAAAATGCCTCTGTTGAATATATCCACAGTACCGGCAGTTATTCGTGGTTCCTAATCTTCTACCAGCTCTTTCAAATCCTCATTTTACTATTGATCATTCTACAGGTTGTTCTCCTGTGGTTCAGCTTAAAAAGGATCATAAGAGAAAGGTATGAGCCTATGGAAAAACTGGTGCACCTGGTAATAGTCCTATTCGCACCGGTAATTGGACCACTGGTATATTTAACCTCAAAAAAATCATCATAGGTTTGCCATAACTAAGTGATATGGGAAAAGAAAATCTCATCCTCGAAGACAGTTTCTCAACTCATCAAAAGATTCACCTATTTGCACTGGCTAGTCCTATCCTTGCTTTGGTCATAGAATTATCTGAAGTACGACTAAACTGGATCGGGATTTTATTCCTTCTATTTTTCATTTTCATTTTCATTGTTGTTATGGGTTTTGCATTTTCTAAAAAGGGATTCCAAAAAAGAGATGGCAAGCTTTTCAAAGCAAAGTTTTTTCAAGGGAAGGTTCTAAGCAGGAAAACCATAGATCTTGTTGACAGGCCGGTGGTTTCGATCCTGAAGTTCAAACGAAGTAGAAAATATGCTTTCTTTTCTGCAGCAAAACCCGATCTCGCCTCTAGCTTTAATGCCTTTGAGATCTACGTTTTAAACGAACGTCACATCAAAAGGGATCTTTTAATGCGTCTTACATCTGAAGATAAAGCGATCAAAGCCGTAGAGTTTTTAAGTTCAGATCTACTGCTAAGGCACGAGGTCTACAGTCCTAATTTCGGTTATGCCCGCATCCCGGTCCGCCGTTAATAGCTTCACAGGAAACCTGGCATCAATGAAAAGATCAGCAGTACAGAAGCAAACTCTTTAAGGTTTAAAAAATGCATCACAAACATATATTCCTGGCCCTGCTCGTCTGTTTAACCTCTTGTAGCACAAAAAGACCGGTAACTTCGGGGACTTCGGAAGCGCAGTATGTTCTGGCATTCAAAAAAGCTGTCTTATACGGCTGTATAGATAAGGCCACCGAGGGAAAATTTTCCGAGTTCACAAAGGAAAACAACGACCTGGGGCTGGCGGTTGTGGTCGCAGTGATGCAACACAGTGAAACACGGCAAGCACGTGAGCTGGGGGCCGAGATGTCAAAAAATATTAAAAGCAGTAGTTACATGGACCATGAAGGCAGGAAACCCATTTTTGACCAGTGTGTGAATTATGCCTTTAGTAACAAAACAGATAGCCTTGCACTTTTAGCATACAAAAAATTTCAGAAGAACGAGGGAAAGCTATTCTATTAACCTTAGGAAGCAATGCCTGGCCACTGACTACAAAGGGATCACTTTATGAATCGAATCTTAAGCCTGTTACTTTTACTTGCAGCTATTAATTCAGTGAATGCACAAACTGAGTTAAAACATGCTTATTACTTCGGAAGTGATTTAAGCCTGGGAAATTATCTTGGTTTAGATCTCGATGTAAATTATATCTATTCTGAAAAATATTCTTTGCGAATAGGATATAGCGGACACATTCGAAAATCAAGATCCTTACCTGCTGACTACTCTTCCGGGCTGGTGAACTCAATGTTCTTTGGTTTAGCTCAACCCCTTGACCAGTTGGAAAACATATACCTAACAGCAGGAAAAATTTATAAACTCAATGAGAAGGGAACAATTCGAATAAATCTGTCTGTAGGATTAGGCTACACTACAATTCGGGAACCGGGCAACTGGCAAAGAAGTGAAAATTATTTCCTGGTTGAGAACTACACCTGGGACTATGAAAAATATCACACCGTAAGTCTCATTATAAGCCCTAAAATAGAATTTCCGTTTACCCGATTCTTCGGCCTGTCCCTTTCCCCGATGCTTCAGATCAATAAAGACAGAACTTATGTGGGTATAGGAATAGGTGACATTTTTGGGCTGTTAAGAAGCAGAAATAAACCTTCTTCTTACGACAGGTGATTTTTCCTGCTACTGCTTAAGGCCCAGTAACAGCGTATTACTACCATACACCTCTTCCTTTTTTCTGAAATCTATTCCCAATTTATCATTTTTGAGCAGGTATTCTATCTGCTCTTCATGAGCGGAATTCACACCGGCGTTGAAAAGTATTTTCCCTTCGGGTAATAGTAAACCTGCCAGATCTTTCCAGAATTCTTCAGAAAAGAATTGTTCGGGCACCTGCAGATCAATGAACAGGTCGATGATGATGAGTCCGAATTTATCTGTGGTTGCCTGCACATACTCTTCAGCATCTGCACAGATTAGTTCGATGGGCTGATGTGCCTCGATCCCGAATTCATTGATCGCAATTTCTATAATTGCAGAATCTAATTCTACGGCAGTGATCTTTCCGTAATAGCTGTATTTTTTCCGTAGCAGGGGAATCACGCTTCCGCCGCCCAGGCCCAGGACCAGAACCGCGGCAGCACGATCTGCATTTGTTACTGCCAGTCCCCGATCCAGCACCTCCTGTAATGCTCCATAGGAGTAATTGGCGTTGGCACTATCCAAAACTTTGCGACCGTTGATCCAGGTCACCTCCAGCTTTCCGCTGAATTGAGATTCATAATTTTTGGTAAGTGGCCACAGATAACTCAGGGATCTTTTCATAGCAGTGCAAAAGTACGGCTTTATTCAGTGTTCAGTGTTCAGTGATCAATAATCAGTGATCAGAAGGAACTGGCAAACGAAAACCTGCTTCTTTCAACGCGCAACCCGGTACAATGAAAAGGAAGCCGGAAACAGGCTCAGAAAAATTTTTTGCAACACTTGAAATTGCCTCTCGTCTTTAAAGAAAGAGATCATCAATCAATCAAAAAACAGAACA
>CAYLZB010000203.1:0-3516 GCA_964388165.1 uncultured Flavobacteriaceae bacterium
CTTTTGGAGGAGCGGAAGTTGATGCAACTTTTGATCCCGCAACAGATACCGAAGGTGTTTACACCTATACTGTAACCAGCGATAATGGATGTTCAGCCTCAGCTACGGTAACTGTAGTTGTTGGAACAGAAGAACCTAACTGTCCAGAAGTAACCGAAACAGAGCAGACTTTCTGTGGTGGTACCCCAACGGTAGCCGACCTTGCTCCAGCAGGTGTACTATGGTATACTTCGGCAGACGGTACAACTCCGCTTGCTGAAACTACTGCTCTTGCAGATGGAACTGTTTATTTCGCAGGTCCTGTTGAAGGAACTTGTGATGACAGACCTTCTGTTACAGTGACTCTTTCTGACAATCCAGCTGCTCCAACAGTGGCCGACTTCACAGGATGTGTTGTTGAGGGTGCTACCGTAGCCGACCTGGATATTACTGGAGAAGATGGTGCAATCTTCACAGTTTACACTGATGAAGCATTAGAAACCCCTGTAACCGGAACAACAGTTCTTGAAGAAGGAACTTACTATGTGACCCAGGAAAATACTGCAGGTTGTGTATCTGACGCTGCTACTATCACTGTAACTCTTAATGATGCAGCCACACCAACTCTTTCTCAGGAAGGTGGCGTGTTCTGTGAATTTGATGGTGCGACGATTGCAGATCTTCAGGAAAATGTTTCCGGAACCGGAACCATCACCTGGTACATGACAGCTACAGGCACACAGACTGTACCTCAGTCTACTGTTCTACAAAATGGAGCAACCTATTATGCCGCTGCAACAGATGCCACAACCGGATGTGAAAGTTCACAACGACTTGCTGTAACCGTAACTCTTGAGGTTTGTGAAATTGTTATTCCTGATGCTTTCTCTCCAAACGGAGACCAGATGAACGACAGATTCGAAATATTGAATCTTTCTTCGGAATACCCTAATCACAATATGGAGATCTACAATAGATGGGGTGAGCCGGTATATAAAGGACAGGCAGGAGAGAATCAAGGATGGGATGGAACTTCATCTGAAGGTTCCTTCGGAAGCGGAGTACTCCCGGCAGGAGTTTACTTCTACATCCTGTATTTCAACGACGGACAAACCCCACCTACCCAAGGTAGAGTGTACTTAAGCAGATAATTTTGAAATATTCGAAACAAATGAGAAATTCTTTTATAAAAATTTTTACAGTTGCTTGCATTGCCCTTTTTTCACTAAAGGGTAATGCACAACAAGATCCCATGTATACCCAATACATGTATAACATGAGCGTAATAAACCCCGCTTATGCAATAGATGACTTGGGAATGCTAAATGTAGGAGGTATCTACAGGAACCAATGGGCCGGCATTGACGGGGCGCCAGAAACAGCCAACTTCTTTGCAAAAACAGGTCTCACTGAAAGACTTGAGGCAGGCTTATCCATAGTTCATGACGAGATTGGTAATATCGTTAAAGAAAATAATCTTTACGCCGATGTTAACTACATCCTTCCGGTATCTGAAACTTCGAAACTATCTTTTGGTGTAAAAGCGGGGGTTACCTTCTTTGACGCAGATCTTACTCGTCTCACAACAAATCAAGGGGGAGATCCGGCGATGCAGAACATCAGTGAAGCCTTTCCAAATTTTGGAGTCGGTGCCTATTGGTTTGGAGATAACTACTATGTTGGTTTGTCTGCCCCAAACATCTTTACTTCGAAGCACCTTGAGAACGAAACAGGTTTAGCGCGTTTAGGAGAGGAGAATATCCATTACTTCCTAACCGGGGGTTATGTATTCGACCTTAATCCCAATTTAAAGCTAAAACCTGCTTTTATGGCACGCGCTGTAGAAGGAGCACCCCTATCTGTTGACATCACTGCTAACTTTTTGCTATACAACCGTTTTGAAGCGGGTGTAGCTTACCGTTTTGATGAAACAATTAGCGGTCTTGTAAACTTTAGAGTTACGCCTGAACTGAGAATAGGTTACGCCTATGATTACACTACTGGAAACCTTGGAGATTTCAATGATGGTACACACGAGATCATGGTTCTCTTTGATCTAGACCTCCTTGGCCTTTCAAAAGGTTACAACGTATCCCCAAGATTCTTCTAAAACCTAAGAAACATGAAAAAACTTTATACGACACTTTTAGCGATCCTTATAGGATTCTCGGCCATGGCCCAGAGTTCCCAGTTAAAGAAAGCTAACCGCCTTTACAACCAAAGAGCTTACATGGAAGCTTCGGAGGCCTTCAGGTTGGTTCAGGATAAGGATCAGGAAGTCCTTCAAAAATTAGGCGATTCCTACTTCTTTACGAACAGAATGGGAAATGCCGCTGAAGCTTACAGGGACCTTTTCCTTAAATATAACGATGGCACAATTCCAGCTGAATATTCCTTTAGGTTCGCCCATGCTTTAAGAGCAACAGGCAAAGATGAGGAAGCAGATGAGTATTTTAGCCAGTACTGGAATAGTACTGTAGATTTCGAGGAGTGGACTTCCAAATTGGACACTGCAGTATCTCACACCTACACAACCAATCAGGTGATGCAAAATGCAGCGTCTTCAGATTTTGGGATCACTTTTATGGGAGACAAAATAGTTTTTGCTTCCACACGCAACCAGGATCGTCCAATCTATGCATGGAACCAGAAACCTTATCTGGACCTTTACGTAGCTAATATTGATGACGAAGGAAAATTGAGTAACATTGAATTGTTCAATGACAAGATCAATACAGATACTCACGAAAGTTCGGCTGCTTTTTCAAGCGACGGAAAGACTATGTATTTTGACCGCACGAACTCAAGAAGAGTTAAAGTAGACTGGGCTGAAGTGCCTGTAGCAACCATAAGCATCTATCGGGCTGAGCTTGTTGACGGGCAGTGGACTAACATTGAAGCCTTGCCTTTTAGCAGTGATCAGTATTCTGTAGAGCATCCAACTCTTAGTCAGGATGGATCAACCCTATATTTTGCCAGTGATATGCCCGGATCTTTGGGGTCATTCGATATCTATAGTGTAGCTGTTAATACCGATGGAACCTTTGGACAACCTGTCAATCTGGGACCCAATGTAAACACTGCTCACCGTGAGCAGTTCCCTTACATTGCTAATGATGGTACACTGTACTTTACTTCAGACGGACACATGGGCTACGGAAATCTTGATGTTTATAAAAGTGAACAATCAAACGGATCTTTTGGCGAAGCTCAAAATTTAGGGAATTCACTTAATAGTGAGTTTGATGATTTCGCTTTCGTACTTAAAGAAGGAGAAGAGAAAGGCTACCTTGCTTCTAATAGAAGAGGATCTGACAACCTTTATGCCTTCACAAGAGAGGATTATACTCCTCCGGTTCTTCCAAAAGAAGAAATGGAGATCAATCCGGAAACCGGAAGAAGGCAAATTGCCGGAGTTGGAAATATCTACTTTGACTTCGACAAGGCCACAATTAAACCAGAATCTGAACCAACTCTTAACCGGGTTGCTGAGATAATGAAGAACTATCCGATGCTGAAAATCGAGATAGGATCTCA
>CAYLZB010000204.1:0-1091 GCA_964388165.1 uncultured Flavobacteriaceae bacterium
CAGGACGGCTTCACGCAGGACGAACTCCGCCAGCGCAACGCCCAGACGGAGGTCGGCGTCCCGCTCAGTGACGCCATCTCCCGCTACCAGTCGAGCGAGGACATCCGCACCGACGACGTCCCCATCCTCCGGGACGCCCACGCGCCCGTGGACAGCCTCCTCGCCGAACAGGTCGGGGAGAAGTACGTCATCGTCAAGACCAATGGGACCGACAACGAGACCGCGACCACGGCCGAGGATCGTCCGACCCCTACATCAGCCCCTGCATCAGCCCCTGCATCAGCCCCCGCATCCGTATCCGCATCGACGCCAGCCGTAGCAGCGCCAGTCTGACACCCGAAAAGCCTTCACGGACCGTCGAGTCCCGGGACGTATGCAGCCCTCCACCCGCAGACAGTTCCTCGCCGCAGCCGGCACCGCAACCGTCAGTGGCCTCGCCGGCTGTAACGGCGGGTCCGACTACGACCGCGCCGCCGGCATCGCCTCGCGAACGGCCGACTGGCCGACCGTAGGCCACGGCTACGCGCACACGAGCTACGCGCCCGAGGAGTCTGGTCCGACGACCGACCCCGAGATCGTCTGGCAACACGATACCGGCATCCCACGCGGCCATCCGATCATCGCCGGCGACACCGTGGTCGCCCCGGTCGGCGACGGACTCACTGCCTACGCGCTCCAGGACGGCGAGGAGCGCTGGTCCTACACCCCCGAGGACGACGCGTGGACGACACCCACGGTGGTCGACGGTCGCGTCTTCGTCGCCTCCGGCCATGGCGGCCTCCACGTCGTCGACCTCGAGAGCGGCGACCGACTCCTCCAGATTCCACTGCCGGGCTACGTCTCCGCGCCGCCGACGCCGGACCGCCGCAACCGCCGTCTCTTCGTCGCGACCGACCAGGGCACCATCTACGCGTTCCCGCTCGAACTCGGCGAAGCCGTCTGGTCGAAGGACCTCTTCGGCCAGTTCCGCGTCGCCGTCTCCCCTACGCCCTACGGTCTCTACGCCGCGACGACGGGCGGCGACGTCTACTGCATCGACCCGGAGGACGGTCGAGGACGCTGGCGCCAGAAGCTCCCGGGCCCGATCAACG
>CAYLZB010000204.1:1191-3511 GCA_964388165.1 uncultured Flavobacteriaceae bacterium
GCGAACGGCACGCTCGTGACGATGGGAGAAGGCGGCGAAGACGAGTCCTCGAAGATCGTCGCGTACCGCTAGCGGTCTGGTTCGCTCCCGAGGTCCTCGGCTGCCTGAACCCGGCGGGTGATCGGGCGGCCCTGGACGAGTTCGGTGACGACGATGCGGACCGCCTGGATCGCGAGCACGACGAGGAGTGGGCCGAGGAAGAGGCCGTACCAGCCGAAGATGATGGCGCCGACCACGTACCCGAACATGATCATCCCGACGTGGCCCTGTCGGCCCGCGAGTTCCGGGAGGACGAACGTCATCGGGATGAGATCGAGGAACAGGAAGGCGACGACGAACAGTCCCACCGGCCAGACGAGCAGTCCCGGGTCGATCCGGAGCGCTCGAACGGAGAGGAAGAGCGTGAGCGGGAGGTACACGAGTTTCCCGACGACCAGTGGGACGAGGCTCGCGATACCGGTCAGGATCGCGAACGCCGTCGGGTGTGGAATCGTGATCGGGGCGGGTGCGACGAGGTTGTAGCCGTTGTAGCAGACGGTCGCGAGGATCGCGACGACCAGCACGAGGAGCAGGTTACTCGAGTAGATCGTCTCGAGGTCCCGGTCGACCGCGGTCGCGTAGCCATACGCGGTCGAATCCGTGCCGACCGTGTCGCGGAACCACGCCGCGATCCGGTGGTCGTCTCGGAGGAGATAGAACGCGACGAGGACCGCGACGAAGAACGTCTGGACGACCCCGGTGGCGAACGCCACGTACTGGTCCCACATCGCGAGGACGGACTCGAGTCCGGACGCCGACGGATTCCGGATCACGCCGACGAGGACCTTCACCGGGTGACTGGTGAGTGATTCCACGTCCACGATGGGTTCCAGGAGCGACTGATAGGTGGACAGGTTCGGGGTGAGTTCGGTGAGACCGACCGCGAGCAGGTAGCCCAGGACGAGGAGCCCTGGCAGGGCGGTGAGGAGGAGGGTCGACACCGCCGCGACACCACCCCACGGGACGACGTCCTCGACCCGACGGTGTACGGGCCGGGTGCCATAATAGAGGAAGATGCCGACGAGGAACGTCCCGACGAGTCTGTAGCCGACGAACGCGAGCGCTGCAGCCAGGGCCGTGACGTACAGCCACCAGAGCGCCCGGTCGCGCGATGGGACCGACAGTTCCGCCATCATCGGACGTGGCGGCTCCAGCCCCTTCGACCCTCCGACTACTCGTAGTTCTCGATGAAGTCCTGGACGATGTCGACGCCGCTACTCGCGCCGATGCGGACCGCACCAGCGTCCAGCATCGCCTTCGCGTCCTCGTAGTTCCCGACCCCACCGCTCGCCTTGACCGGGAGGTACTCGCTCATCAGTTCGACGTCGGGGACGGTCGCGCCGCCGTCCGCGAAGCCGGTGCTCGTCTTCACCATGTCCGCTCCCGCGGCTTCGGCGGCCTCGCAGGCGGCGTGCTTCTGGGCGTCCGTCAGGAGCGCCGTCTCGATGATGACCTTCACCGGGACGTCGACGGCGTCGACGGTCTCGACGATGTCGTCCTGCACCATCCCGAACTCCTCCGCCTGCAGGCGCCCGATGTTGATGACGAAGTCGAGTTCGTCCGCGCCGTCCTCGACGGCGATGATGCCCTCCTCGCGCTTCGCGGCGGGTGCGTGCTGGCCGTGCGGGAACCCGACGACGGTCGCGATAGTGAGGTCGTCGGATGCGACGAGTCGGGCGTCGGCGACGTAGCATGGCGGAACGCAGACGTTCATCCCGTACTCCTCGGCCTCCTCGACGAGGCGGGCGACATCAGTGGGCGTCGTCTCCGGGCCGAGGACGGTGTGGTCGATGGCGGCGGCGAGTTCCTCGCGGTTCATGCATCAGGCGTCTCACGGAGGGGTCAAATGCCCGCCGGTCCGAATGCTCCGCAGAACCACGGCCGCGACACGCTACCCACTCGCCGCGCGCAGCTTCTCCGCCGTCGTTGTGGCGATTCGGTCCGCGATACCCGACCGGTACGCTGGAATCGAGATGACGCCCCGGACGTCGTCGCGGAGCATGTACTGGCCCTCGGCGACGAATCGCTGGTCCTTCGAGGTGACCACAGGACCCGCTTCGGTCGAGAGCTGTTCTCGAACGAACGTCGCGTTGCCCGACGTGGCGTACACGAACCGCCACTCGGCGTTCGCGGTGGGTGACAGCGGCCAGTAGTTCGCGTCGAGGTCGAGCACCCGCACCGCGAGGATGGGGCGGTCGGCGTTCTGGAGGCGCTCGACCTGGTTCGCCTCGATACCGGCCGCCCGGAGGTCGCCGACGAGGAAGTGGCTGACCGCGCCCGC
>CAYLZB010000205.1:0-3500 GCA_964388165.1 uncultured Flavobacteriaceae bacterium
CAGGACACCTTTATTAAAGTGATAAGAACCCTCAAGAGAGGGAAGTATAATGAGGAAGGTAAATTCCTGCCCTGGGTGATGAGAATAGCTCATAACCTGGTTATCGATCACTTTAGAAAGAACAAAAGGATGCCGAAGTTCGAGAATAGTGGCGACTTCAATATCTTTTCTGTACTGAGTGATTCCGATCTTAATGCTGAAAAACAGCTCATTAAGGACCAGATCGAAGCTGATGTACAGGAACTAATAAAGGAGCTGCCCGAAGATCAACTGGAAGTACTGGTGATGAGGATCTATAAGGACATGAGCTTCAAAGAGATCTCTGAAAGAACCGGGGTGAGCATTAATACTGCTTTGGGTCGTATGAGATATGCACTTATTAATCTTCGGAAGGTTATAGAAAAACACAATTTAGTTTTAACTAATTAAACAATAAAATAGAAGTTGTGCCGTTATTTAGTAACAACATTAAAGAACCAATAATGGCAAAACTTTACTCCGAAAAAAAATTGCAGAAGATGACCCCAAAAAAGGAAACAATCAATTTCCTTTTGAACTATTCTAAGGCTTTGCGAATAAGCACTTATAAAAAATTGCAGTTTGAAAGTATTTTGAATTAGACATGAGGCCCGCTACTAGCGGGCTTTCTTTTTGTAATATTCTTCCAGTACTTTTTTTCTGCCTATAGTCCTGGTGATTATATCTTTTTCCAGATCCCAACCTCTTGCCGGGGAATATTCGCGACCATACCAGATGATCTGCAGGTGCAGTTCGTTCCAAAGTTCTTTTGGAAATAACCTTTTTGCGTCCTTTTCGGTTTGTATCACATTCTTACCGTTTGATAAATTCCACCTGTACATAAGGCGGTGAATATGAGTGTCTACGGGAAAAGCAGGAACATTAAAAGCCTGGGACATTACCACACTCGCGGTTTTGTGACCTACTGCAGGAAGTTCTTCCAGTGCATCTATATCTGCCGGGACTTCCCCATTATATTTTTCGATCAGGATCTTTGAAAGCCCAAAAATACCTTTGGCTTTCATAGGAGAAAGTCCGACAGGTTTAATGATCTCCCGAATCTCTTCTTCAGAGAGTTTTACCATGGAATATGGATTGTCGGCCCTTGCGAAGAGCAGGGGAGTGATTTGATTCACACGTACGTCTGTGCTTTGGGCAGACATTAGTACTGCAATGAGAAGGGTATAGGGATCTTTATGATCTAAGGGAATGGGAACATTCGGGTATAACTCGGCTAAAGTGTCTATAACGAACTTGACTTTTTCCTGCTTGGTCATTAATATGTAACTTTGAGACAAAAGTACTAATTATGACAACACTTCAACCCGGCGACAAAGCGCCGAATTTTTCTGCCAAAGATCAGGATGGTAATGAACACAGCCTGAAAGATTATAAAGGAAAGAAACTGGTAGTATTCTTTTATCCCAAGGCCAGCACGCCCGGATGTACTGCCGAGGCTTGTAACCTTAGGGACAACTATGAAGCTTTTCAAGCTAAAGGATATGAAATTCTGGGAGTAAGTGCCGATTCTCCTAAACGCCAGCAGAACTTTAAAGATAAATATGACCTGCCGTTTCCACTCCTTGCAGATGAGGATAAGGAAGTCATCAATGCATTCCAGGTTTGGGGTCCAAAGAAGTTTATGGGAAAGGAGTATGACGGTATCCACCGCACAACCTTTGTCATTGATGAAAACGGAGTGATCTCAGATGTGATCTCAAAAGTGAAGACCAAAGAACACGCCGGACAAATTCTTTAAAGGAATAGGGAGAAGGTGAGTTAAAGGATTACAATAGATAAAAAATTAAAAAGCGGAGTCCTCGTCCTGAGTCTTGAGTCTTGCAGCAGAGCGATCTTTTTATTTTTTCCAGATCTTCTGGAGAGTTGCGATGGAGTCGCAATTTTCGAAGAGCATGTCCAACTCGCCGACTTCTGATTTTCCCGTGATCATATAAACTTTACAGGAATCGAGATCTGTATTGCTACGGCTGAAATCGACATCTCCTTTTAGAAGCACTGAGTTAATAGCGCCTGAATCGATCTGGGATCTCTGCATTTCTGCCAGGGCTTCTTCGGAATAAATCCTTTCTTTTAATCTGATGTTCTTGAGGACCCGGGCATCGGGACCATAGGCACAGGATGTTCTTTTTCCGCTTAGGAAAAATGCAAGGATAACTAAACCAATGGCAAACCCTCCCAGGTAATAGCCAAGTCTGTGAATAAATTTCATGAAGATTTAAAAAATGAGGAGGTTGATGTCCCTGTAGGAGAGATCGAACCAGTCTGCTATAGATTTGTTCGTTAAGATTCCGTGGTAAAAGTACAAACCATTTCGCAATCCTCTGTCAAATCTCAAAGTATTTTCAAGTCCTCCCTGTTCTGCAATATGAAGTAGGTAAGGAGTGAAAATATTACTAATGGATAGAGAAGAGGTACGGGCATAACGTGAAGGGATGTTGGGGACACAGTAATGTACTACACCATGTTTAACGAAAGTCGGCTTATCATGGGTTGTGATCTCACTGCTCTCAAAGCAGCCTCCCATGTCAATACTCACATCAATGACCACAGCTCCCTTTTTCATGTGCTCAACCATGGTTTCTGTTACCAGGATGGGAGATCTGTTCTTTCCTCTTACTGCACCTATGACCACATCACTCCGCTTCAAGGCTTTGATCAGGTTCTTCGGTTGAATAGTAGAAGTATGAAGGGGTCTTCCTAAATTTGCCTGGACTTCTCTAAGCCTTGTAAGGGAATTATCAAAGATCTTGATATTGGCACCGAGACCAAGAGCCGATCGGGCTGCAAATTCACCTACAGTGCCCGCTCCGAGAATAGTCACTTCAATTGGAGGAACTCCACTGATATTCCCAAACATGAGTCCGTTCCCTGCAGGATTGTTACTCATGATCTCTGATGCAATAAGTATGGAAGCTGTTCCTGCGATTTCACTAAGTGCTCTTACGGCAGGGTAAGTACCGTCATCATCACGAATGAATTCAAATGCTAATGCGGTTATCCTTTTTGAAGCAAGTTTCTGAAAATAGCTTTTTTTCTGAGTCTTTAGCTGTAGGGCAGATATGATGGTGGTTTGAGGATTCACCAGGTCGAGCTCTTCTACTGTAGGCGGCTCCACCTTAAGGATCATGGGGCAGGAAAAAACCTTTTTGGTGTCTTTGGTGATCTCTGCTCCGGCCTCCGAATAATCCCTATCACTGAATTTCGCTCCCTCCCCTGCACCAGATTCCATAAGTACCCGGTGACCATGGGCTGTCATTGCCGCAACAGCATCGGGGCTGAGGCATACCCTTTTTTCCTGGTACGCATTTTCTTTGGGAATACCAATGAATAACTGGCCTTTGTGTTTGTAAACTTCCAGGGTTTCTTCCTGCGGAATCAACTGTTCCTTAGTGAAAGGAGATACTTGCTCTGTCATAATTTGTTGGTCACTTAGATAAAATTACGACATTTTTGGAGAGTGA
>CAYLZB010000206.1:0-3435 GCA_964388165.1 uncultured Flavobacteriaceae bacterium
GTCGAGGAGGTCTGCGGTGTCCTCGACGCGGCGCCGGATCTCCTCGTCGGAGAGGTCCGTCGACTCCTCCAGCCCGAAGGACATGTTCCCGCGCACGGTCATGTGCGGGTAGAGCGCGTAGGACTGGAACACCATCGCGATGTCCCGGTCCTGTGATTTCACGTCGTTGATGACGCGGCCACCGAGACTGATCGTGCCGTCGGTGACGGACTCCAGGCCGGCGATCATTCTGAGCGTCGTGGACTTCCCGCAGCCCGAGGGGCCGACGACCACGACGAACTCGCCGTCTTCGATGTCCAGGGAGACCGAGTCGACGGCGACGATCTCGTCGCCACCATCCTGGAACACCTTCGTTACGTCTGCTAGTTCGAGGTCTGCCATTGTATCACCATGTCTGTCGTTGCTGGTCGAGCGTCGATGCTGCCGGTCGCCGTGACGGTCGTCGTGGCGGTCACCGCGGACCGCTCCTTACGTCCTCGATGGTCGTGGAGGCGTGTGGGCGTGTCGGTCACGTCGCCACCCCCTCGGCGAACTCGTCGCCGAACACGATGTAGACCGCGAGGGTCGGGAGTGCGGCGAAGAACGCGCCGGCCATCCGGAGTGCGAAGTCCTGCCCCTCCATCGACGTCCCGAGGCCCGCGAGGATGAGGACGACGGGTGCGGCGGCGCTCGACTCCGTCGACACGAGGACGAGCGTGAACAGGAGGTCGTTCCAGATCTGGGTGAACTGGTAGATGAGGACGACCGCGAACATCGGCGTCGAGAGCGGGAAGATGATGCGCTGGTAGACGCGGCGGAGCGACGCGCCGTCGAGGCGCGCCGACTCCACCATCTCCTCGCTCATGTTCTTGTAGTACGTCCGGAAGAGGAGCGTACAGATCGGGAGCCCGTACGCGACGTGCGTGATGACGAGCTCGATGATGCCCGCGTAGTCGTTGTTGATGCCGAGCGCCCACAGGAACCCGAGGTTCTGCGAGAGCTGGACGTAGCTGGACCAGAACTGGGTCAGTGGGACGAGCACGGCCTGGTACGGGATGAAGATGCCCGCGATGAACAGCGTGAGGATCGGGGCCTTGTACCGGTCGGCCCAGTTGGGAATCGTCAACCCATAGGCCGTGATGCTCCCGATGAACGCCGAGATGATGGTCGCCGGGACCGCGTACAGGAGGCTGTTCCCCATGCCGCGGAGCAGGGCGTCGATGGCCTGCTGCCACTTCGCGAGCGTGAACTCTGCGGGGCCGGGTGGCGTGAACGGGCCGGTCTCGATGACCGCCGCGTTCGTCTTGATGGACGTCACCAGCCCGGTCTCGATGGGCGTCAGGTAGAAGGCCGCCATCGCGAGGAGCACCGCGTAGAGCGCGACGGTCGAGCCGTTCAACCGCTCGAGCGTGCTCCGGTTCTTCCCGGTAGCGACCTGGGTCGTCGTGTCGGTGTCGGTCATAGGTTATCCCTCTTGTACTGGTGGTAGAGGTACGGGCCGATGACGGAGAGCGCCATCAGGAACAGCACGATGGCGATGGCCGAGCCATACGCCCAGTTGAGGTTCTGGTAGGCCTCCCGCACCATCTTGGTCGCGAGGATGTCCGCGCCGTTCGGGGGTCGGTACCCGCCGACGAGCGAGTACAGGAAGTCGAAGGCCTTCAGCGCGAACACCATCAGCACGACCGCCGCGCTGATCGTGGCGCCCTTCAGCTGGGGGATGATGACCCGCCAGTACATCCGGGCGGTCGACGCGCCGTCGACCTTCGCCGCCTCGTAGTGCTCGTTCGGGATCGCCCTGAGGCCCGCGAGGTACACCACCATGGCGTACCCCGAGAACTGCCACATGAGCGCGAAGATCACCGCCCAGAGCACGAGGTCCTGGTTCCCGAGGAAGCTGTACGGCCCGAGATTCACCAGGTCGAGCAGGAGGTTCACGGCGCCGTTGTTGTAGTTGTACATCCAGAGCCAGAACTGCGCCGTGACCACGAACGAGAGGCTCATCGGCAGCAGGTAGATGGTCCGGAAGGTGTTCTCGAAACGGATGCCGCGGTCCACGAGGATCGCGAGCAGGAGTCCGACGAGCAGCGTGACGCCCGTGAACGCGAGCAGCAACACGAGCGTGTTGACTGCGGCGTCGATGAATCCCGGGTCGGCGAGCGCCTTCGAGTACATCTCGAAGTCGAGATTCGAGTAGTCGGGCGCGTTCGCGAACCCGCGGTAGTCCGTGAGCGAGATGAGGAGGTTCCAGATGATGGCGCCGTAGACGAACAGCGCCATGAGCAGGAACGGCGGGAGCCAGAAGGGCGACGATTCGAGGAAGTCACTCCCGAACCGCTGGTCGACCCTCGCACCCCCGTCGGCTATCGCGGACCGGATGCGGTCGACGGCACCAGGGGTCTGCGTCCCACCGTCGGTACGGACGTCATCCCGCTGTTCGTCGTCGTTCGGCATCGCTAGCCGCGTGTTCCGGAGCCACCGATAAATAGCTTGCATGGGGCCGCCCGTCTAGTTGGAGACGGCGTCGAGGAAGCCCTGGGTCGCTGCGTCGACGTTGTACGGTCCGGTGAACTCGCCGGAGATGACCTCGTTGAGCTGGGTCATCTTCTGGGAGGTCACGGCGAGACCGTGCTGGAGCGTCGGCGGGCGGTATTCCGCCTCGGCGAAGTCCTGTGCGGTCTCCTGGAGGTACGGGCCGAACTGGCTCATGTCGACGTCCGTCCGGGTCGGGATGGAGCCCTTGTACTGGTTGAAGGCGATCTGTGCCTTCTCGGAGCCCACGAACGAGAGCCACTTCTTGGAGGCCTCGGGCGACGGGTTGCTCGACGGGTAGAGGAAGGAGTCGAAGTGGAGCGTGTACATGCCCTCCGTGCCGGGGAAGGTCTTGAAGCCCCAGTCCTCGTCGTACGCGAAGTCCTCGGCGTTCCGGTACGCACCGGCCGCCCAGTTACCCTGGTGGATGAACGCCGCGTTCCCGTTGATGATGTTCTGGTTGGACGCCGTGAGGTCGAGGGATGCGGCGTCGTCGCTGATGTAGTTCTCGAGGATCGTGGCCGTCCGCTCGAACGCCGCGCGGACGTCGCTCTCGGAGCCGTTGCCCTCGATGAAGTCCATGTAGGACTGGTAGCCGTTCTCGCCGAGCATGACGGCGGCCCAGAGCTGGGTCGTCGTCCAGGTGCCACCCATCGCGTGGGTCATCGGCACCTTGTCGGTGTTGGATGCGACCTTCTCGAGCGCGTCGATGAGGGCCGACATGCTGGTGAGGGAGTCGACGTCGACGCCGGCCTCCTCGACGACTGCGCTGTTGTAGAACAGGCAGTTCAGCCGGTGGGAGCCGAGCGGAACGGCGCGGTAGTGGCCGTTCTGCTTGTGGAGGTCGACGGCTTCCTGGATGTGGGAGTCCTCGAAGCCGGCCTCGCTCCAGACGTCGTCGATGTTGCCGAGGACGCCCTCGTA
>CAYLZB010000207.1:0-3387 GCA_964388165.1 uncultured Flavobacteriaceae bacterium
GGTTCTGCCTCTTGTGCTGCCTGGGCAAGACCATCTTCCTGAAAAAAGTATAGCATTTGTGTATCGGGTTTTTTATGTAACGTGAGAATCTAATTTTAATTGTAAAGATAAACAGCCTTTGATTTCTCGCAACTCCTCCTTCACAATAAATGAAAAAGTAATTCACAATGAATTTCATGAAAAAGGGCACCATAAAAGCACCCTTTAATTCTAAATTTATAGTAAGAATTAGACCAACTTCTTCAGCGCTACTTCAAACGCAGTCTTACTAATATTGGTCTTATTGCTATTATGTTTGAAGGTATTCTGAATGGCATTCCTAATAGTGATCGAGGTGTCATTAAAAATGGCCTCATCGGTCATTTGTACCCTGCGCTCCATAAAATAAGCAAATACCCTCGCCATTCCGCAGTTAGCAATAAAATCGGGAATTACGCTGATGCGTTCATCGGTGTATTCCATAATTGGTCCGAAGAAGATCTCTTTATCGGCGAATGGAACATTAGCTCCACTTGAGATCACTTCCAGGCCTGAAGCTACCATTTTATCTACCTGCTCCCTGGTGATCAATCGGGAAGCCGCGCATGGCGCAAACACTTCAGCCTCAAGAGACCAAATGCGGTCGTTGATCTCGTCAAAAGGAATGAGATTCTCAGCTTTCAAGGTATTGCCTTCCTTCTTCAGGAACAGGTCCCGAATTTCTTCAAAGGAAAATCCGTCTTCATTAATTAATCCCCCCACACGGTCAATGATGCCCACCACCTTTGCACCCATCTGGGCCAGGTAATAAGCTGCAGCCGATCCAACATTTCCGAATCCCTGCACAATGGCTCTTTTCCCCTGTACATTTCCGCCGTAGATGTCGTAATAGTGACGCACAGCTTCGGCCACACCGTAACCGGTGATCATATCGGCAACAGTATATTTTCGGGAAACATCGGGTGAAAATTTGCTATTTTCAAGCACCTTAATAACACCCTGTCTTAGCTGACCTATACGGTTGATCTTATCGGCCTCTGTGGGTTTAAAGTGCCCGTTAAACACTCCTTCCTGCGGATGCCATACTCCGGAATCTTCTGTAATTGGGATCACCTCATGGATCTCATCCACATTAAGGTCACCACCTGTTCCGTAATAGCTTTTCAAGAGGGGAGAAACCGCTTTATACCAGCGTTCCAGAACACCTTTTTTGCGGGGATCATTAGGGTCGAAATTAATACCCGACTTGGCTCCCCCAATTGCAGGACCTGAAACCGTAAATTTTACTTCCATGGTCTTGGCAAGGGAAAGTACCTCGTTCATATCGAGTCCTTTTCTCATACGGGTACCACCACCTGCAGCTCCACCACGCAGGGAGTTGATCACTACCCAACCTTCGGCTTCGGTTTCCGGATCTTTCCAGTTAAATACAATTTCAGGTGCCTTATTCTGATATAAATTCAATAATTCTTTCATAATCGTATTAAAAATTGAGACAAATATAAAAAACTAATTTTCGTGAATCTTGATTTTTATCATACTTCGGGATCAAAAATTACCCCCGAAGAATGATCTTTTGAAGCCCCCGTAACCGAACTTAAAACATTGTTCTCTCCCCTCATTTTGAGCACTCCCAAAAAGGCAAATATTAGAGCTTCTTTATAATTAACAACTTCAGCCGGGGGAATCACGACCTCAGTTGGAGTTCTTCTCATTATTTCTTCCAGGAGGAACTTATTGAATGCCCCTCCACCTGTCACCAGCACTTTTTCCCCGGGAGTATTCCTGAATTCGTTGGCGATCATTTCCGCAGCATGTTCAGTGTAGGTCCGTAGCAAAGAAGGAATATCATTATACCTTTCAAAAAGGGGAAAAATATACTTGTTTACCCATTCAATACCTAGAGACTTAGGAGGACGTAGTCCGTAAAATGGTATTTTCTGAAGCTCCTCAAAAAGCTCCTTATTCAGTTCTCCCGAAGCTGCGATCTCCCCGTTCCTGTCATAAGGTTTACCCAGCTTCTTAGCGAGAGCATTGAGCACAGTATTGACAGCACAAATGTCATAGGCAAGACGCTCCCCGTTGGGTTTGGTTGAAATATTTGCAAATCCTCCCAGGTTTAGGCAATAGTCATATTCTGCAAAGAGCAATTCATCGCCAATAGGAACTAAGGGTGCACCCTGCCCTCCCAGCTGCACATCCTGTACCCTGAAATTGCAGATAACCTTCTGCTTCAGGATCCCGGCCAGTAGAGGAAGGTTACCAATTTGAAGTGTGTATCCTTTTTCGGGTTCATGTTTGACTGTGTGGCCATGACTGCAAATAGCATGGGTGTCAAAAATGTCATTTTTGGAGAGGAATTCTGAAATAACTTCAGCAAGAAAGTGAGTATAATTTTGATCCAGCTCCTTAAGCCTTTGATCATTGTAGTGAACAGCTTCAGCAAGGATCTTTTGCCAGTTTTCGGGATAGGGAATAGTTTCCGCAGTGAGAATCTCATAGTTCCAGCCTTCAGAAAAATTCAATTTCACATGTGCCAGGTCGATACCATCAAGCGATGTACCCGACATAACTCCTACAACGTTATAGTTATTTTGATCCACGGCAGTAAAAATAGCACTCTCCATTGAATAAATGCCTGTAAAACGGTATCTTTGGCAACCAAAATTCAACATTTCTAAAAAATTACCGAATGGATTTTAATTTGACCGAAGAACATATCATGATCCGCGATGCGGCACGCGATTTTGCAAAGAATGAACTGCTGCCGGGAGTTATTGAAAGGGACGAAAAACAGGAGTTCCCAAAGGAGCAAATAAAGAAGATGGGGGAACTGGGCTTTTTGGGCATGATGGTTTCTCCGGAGTATGGTGGCGGCGGAATGGATACTGTGGCTTACGTGCTGGCAATGGAAGAGATCTCCAAAATAGATGCTTCGGCTTCTGTGGTGATGTCGGTTAACAACTCTTTGGTTTGCTGGGGTCTTGAAAAATTCGGAAATGAGGAGCAAAAACAAAAATACCTGACCAAGCTGGCTACAGGAGAATCTATTGGTGCTTTTTGTCTTTCTGAGCCTGAAGCCGGAAGTGATGCTACTTCACAAAGAACTACGGCTATTGAGAAGGATGACCATTACCTCTTAAACGGAACAAAGAACTGGATCACCAACGGTAGTACTGCCGACTTTTATATTGTGATCGCACAGACAGATAAAGAGAAAAAGCATAAAGGAATCAACGCCTTTATTGTAGAAAAAGGAATGGAAGGTTTCGAGATAGGCCCAAAAGAGCAGAAGCTTGGGATCCGCGGAAGTGACACACATTCCCTGAACTTTAATGATGTAAAAGTTCCAAAAGAGAACAGGATCGGAGAAGACGGTTTTGGATTCAAGTTTGCGATGAAAACCCT
>CAYLZB010000208.1:0-3379 GCA_964388165.1 uncultured Flavobacteriaceae bacterium
ACACAGACATGTATGTAAGAGAATACCTGGAGTTCAACGCGCTCATTTATAAGGTCCCAAAAAAGCGAATTGAAGAGGTGATTCTTCAAACCGGACTCTTGCCTGAAGCAAATAAAAAGATCGACCAGCTTTCAAAAGGTTACCGCCAAAGAGTTGGCCTCGCCAATGCCCTTTTACACGATCCTGAAGTGCTTATCCTTGATGAGCCAACCACCGGACTCGATCCTAATCAACTGGTGGAGATAAGGGAGCTTATCAAAGGTATTGGAAAAGAGAAGACAATTTTATTCTCTACACACATCATGCGGGAAGTCGAGGCTTTATGTGAAAGAGTGATCATCATAGACAAAGGAAAAATTGTAGCCGACAAACATCTTGAAGAACTACGGGATGAGCAGGTACAGATCATCGAGGTGGAATTCGATTACCGTATTGAAGAAGTTGCATTAAAAAGACTACCCCATTTAATGGACGTAAAAAATACCGGCGGATTTGTTTATGAACTCTATTTTGAAACTGACAAGGATATGCGTCCCACCGTCTTCGACTTTGCCCACGACAACGGACTAAAGACTCTGCAGCTCAACCGCAAGAACAAAAATCTCGAAAGTTTATTTTCTGAATTGACGCTGAAGAAGTAATATTTTGTTGATAATATCTCGTCGCGGATTACAAATCCGCGCCATCTTCTTAATGTTGGCGCCGATCTGTGACCCGACCTGCAAGGTTTTCAAAACCTGGCAGGTCTTTTTTAGGTTACTCCAATTGTCTCAGCCATTCAGGCTGTTATGGAATATGAAATTCAATTCCCGGAGCGTTGCTCCGGGCTAAATCATGTAAGGCCTTCAGCCTTAAAAAATGATGTAGTGGAAGGCGAGCCTGAAAGGCTCAAACAAAAAAAGCCTGGGGCAACGCCCCGGGATAATTGCGATAAAATATTTTAGCAGCCTGTAAGGCTGCAACATTGGATTGAGTTTCCAGACCTAACAGGTTTCGGAAACGTGTTAGGTTTACTACCCGATATCATTCAAAGATCAACTTCCCCGAATAAAACACCTCCACCTCCACCACCGGCGGCCGGTTTACAGAAATTACATCTCCGGTACTCCTGATCTCGCCTTTCAACACCTGCTGCGGATTCACAAATAACTTATTGGTTCCCCGATGCTGAATTTCCACGGTTCCTGCCTTAAGATCCTGCGCCTCTACCCTACCGTCGCCATTGGCGATGTAGAGGTTAAGGTAGTCTGTGCTGCCGCGCAAAAAGAAATTAGAAAAATCATCTCCCGTCACCCGCACATGATCTGATACCAGGTGCAGGTCGAAATCTCCAACCGTGTAGACTCCTTTAGCTCTTTCCTGATTAAGACTGCGAAGCCAGATGTTTGGAAAATGTAATTCCCCTACACTTCTTATTACCCGGTTTCCGGCATTTTGAAGCCATTCAAGATTCGGAACAGTAACGTGGATATCGGTAATGTTGTAGTCGCGCACAAAGTTACAGCTGTTGTCATTCCGTAGAATTAGTCGGCCTTCAACAACCTCAGCAGAGATCTCATTCATCAGGTTTTCTCCAGTCTTTACCATCACCCGGTGTTCAGTTCCCTGTTCGATAAAGAGGTTGATCCCTTCATACACGATGAGCTCATCAAATTCCTCTACCTGAAATTCTTTTTCGATCATGCTTCCAGCGGTTTGGAAACAGTCGGGGGCATCTTCGGTATTGCAGCTCACCAGAAACAGGAGTGCCAAAAAAGGCAAAATCGGCAGATATTTTTTCAGCAGCTGTTTCATAAGCGATACCCTATTGAGAATTCCACTGCCTCGGCATTGGCTCCATGAGAACGTACAGTTACAGATCCAAAAAGGTCATTCCAGATCTCTCTTTGTAAACCGATCCTGTTATAGATCCTGTCCACATATCTGTCGTAAGGATAATAAACATAGTATCCCAGGTGCGTAATAAGGCTAAGCTTCCTGAAAGTGAGCTGATGCCCCGCAAAGATCCCTACCCGCTTCGCGTCTTCTTCACCCGTAGTGCCCACCAGCGGAAAAGCGACCGAGTAATAGTAAATATACTCCTCCATGGCCCGTGAAAGGAACAATTCTGCTCCGGCCTGCAAGGTACTTTTATGGTTCAAGGACTTATCGGCATAAGCCGAAAATGTAAGGAAAGGATAAGATTCAGATCCTATGACGCCGGGAGTATTCACTCCGCCACGCAACACAAAATTGTATCTAAAGGGTGCTGAAAAAGGCATTTTTGGATCCTTAGGTATGAACTCTCTTTGGATTTCGTGGTTCAGATCATAATTCAATCCCGCGCTCCAGGCCAGGGTGTTGGTGGAACTGTTGGGGGATTTAAAATCGGCATTGGAATAATGAATAAGGGAGAGGCCGGTTTGGAATCCCAAACCGCCAATGATATTTTCGAACTGCAGGTTCCCGGTGAAGATCGTGGAGCTTAAAAGCCGGGAGCCATAGGCGTTGTTCCGGTAATTATCATCGGGATGATAAGGATTGGTAGTCACTGCCAGGCCCTGGCCGACTTTTAGTAAAAGGTGTCGCTTGAGAAAATAGAATCCGAGGTGTGCATAGGCTCCGAAATTCTTTCCTAAATGTTCATTTTTCAGATCCTGGTAAGAAAGGGAAAAACCCACATTGGGATAATTATACCGCCGCTCCCAGGCCTGGTCGCCATAGGTCTTCCGGTTGAAATGCAGCAGCAATCCATAGGGATGCTCTGTGATCAAATGCGAAATATTCGGGTTGTGCTCCCAGATGCTGCCGTAGAAATAATTCGCCTCTATAGAATAGTGCTTCTCCTGTGAAAAAGCAGTTTGGATAAGGCAAACAAAAACGAAGAGCAGTATTTTTCGCATGGGGGATGAGCGCCGGAATTATTTCTTTACCGGCGAACCGTTCAGGATCACCTCTGTAGTGATCTCGGCAGTTTTCTCCAGCATTTTCGCAACCGAACAGTATTTTTCCAGGGAAAGATCCACTGCCCTTATGGCCTTATTTTCCGGAATATCGCCGTCGATATAGATCTTCAGGTGAATTCCCGTAAAGACATTTGGCACCGCGCCATCCACTCTAAAGCCTTCTACATCCATCTCCAGATTTGTCATCTCAAGTTGTTGTTTTTTCAGGATCATGACAATGTCGATACCGCTACAGCCGGCGATTCCCATAAGCAGCAATTCCATGGGGCTTGCCCCCTGTGGATTTGGTTCGCTTTTGTTATCGAGTTGAATTACGTTGCCGCGTTCATTAACTGTTTCAAAATGATAATTGTCGTTGAGCCTTTTAAGATGGATCTTCATGAGGGTAATTTTTCGGCTAATTTAATTAAATCTGTAAGAACTCCGCGTGCTGT
>CAYLZB010000209.1:0-1499 GCA_964388165.1 uncultured Flavobacteriaceae bacterium
GGGCCCATGTTTTCTCCCGCTACTACATAGCTGGTTTTAGAAGAAATAGAACCTGAAACTTTTCCGCCGTTGTCTTCGATGAGCTTTTTAAGATCATTGCGCGACATTTCGAAAACTCCCGAGACAACAAAGGTCTGCCCCTCCAGTTTGTTGGTTTGATTTGCCAGTTTTTCTGCAGATATCTCCAACTGCAAACCATATTCTTTCAAGCGTTCTACGTTTCTAACATTCTCGTCGTCCCTGAAAAAATCCACCACACTTTCGGCTATTCTCTCCCCTATTTCATCTACGTTTTCGAGCTCCTCCTTTTTTGCCCTTTTTAAAGCATCAATAGTTTTGAATTCTTTGGCCAGTTTTTTGGCTACTGTTTCCCCTACGTATCTAATTCCGAGAGCAAACAACACCCGCTCAAATGGGATCTGCTTTGAATTTTCTATTCCGGTGATCAGGTTTTCTGCAGATTTTTCGGCCATGCGTTCGAGTGGAAGGATCTGTTCCTTTTTCAGCTCATAAAGATCGGCGTAGTTGCCAATCAAGCCTTCATTGACCAGTAAAGCAACTGTTTCTCCTCCAAGCCCTTCAATATCCATAGCTTTTCTGGATATAAAGTGCTGGATCCTCCCTATGATCTGTGGCGGACACCCATTAAAATTCGGACAATAATGCTGTGCCTCTCCTTCATTCCTTATGAGCTCTGTATCACATTCGGGGCAGTTGGTAATGTAATGCGTAGGTTCAGATCCAGGATCGCGTTTGGTAAAATCGACTCCCACGATCTTCGGGATGATCTCCCCTCCTTTTTCCACGTACACTTCGTCACCTTCCCGAACATCCAGTTTTTCAATTTGATCGGCATTATGAAGGGAAGCCCTTTTTACTGTGGTACCTCCAAGCTGTACGGGCTCCAGATTGGCTACCGGAGTAATTGCCCCTGTACGGCCTACCTGGTATGTGATCTTATTCAGCTTTGTCGAAACCTGTTCTGCTTTGAACTTATATGCCATGGCCCAACGCGGAGCTTTAGCCGTATAACCCAGCTCCTCTTGTTGATGCAGGCTGTTCACCTTCACCACTACTCCATCGGTCTCATAAGGCAGGTCATGCCGGTGCACATCCCAAAAGTTGACAAAATCCATCACCTCCTTCAGGTTTTTGGCAAGTTTAGCCTCTTCCGGAACTTTAAAGCCCCACTCTCTTGCCTTCTGAAGGCTCTCAAACTGAGTTTGGATTCCCAGATTATTCCCGGCGAGATTATACAACAGACAATCTAAAGGTCTCTTTGCGACTTCGGCACTATCCTGCAGCTTTAGACTACCCGAAGCTGTATTCCGCGGATTAGCATATGGCTCCTCCCCGGCTTCTACACGGGCTGCATTGAGGTGGGCAAAACCTTCATATGGAAGAACGATCTCTCCCCTTATCTCAAATTTTTCCGGATAATCTCCTTCCAGTTTTAAAGGTACTGAGCGTATTGTGCGCACATTATTGGTGACATCATC
>CAYLZB010000209.1:1599-3353 GCA_964388165.1 uncultured Flavobacteriaceae bacterium
TCATAGTCGGAGATCTCCGGCTTATCAAGTACGTAGTAGAGATGATTGTGATGATGCAGCTCCTGCCTCAGAGCCTTTATCTTTTCTTCCGGTTTCATAGAAGTTCCAGTCTTTCGTTTTTGAATACCCCTCCAAAAAGGGCTTTTTCAACAGATAATTTTATTTCAAAGGGCGAAGCATAAGCTTTATCTCCGGTAGGGATCCAATCTTTTTGATCTTTGTTGATGATAATGAAAAGCCCTTCATCATCTCCCACCGCACAAAAGCGCTCATAGTCTCCCGAATATTTTTCAAGGCCAAAGTTTTGGTTCAGAAAAGAGAATTTTTCTTCCACATCATTCGTTGCAAGGCCTACCTCTGCAATTCCCAGAATGTCTTTTTCTGAAAATTCACCGGTTTTAGGTGGATACAGGCCTCTTCGGGAAATGAATTCCAGAATATTTTTGTCGGCATCATAGAAATACAGGGATTTCGCTTTCCAGGCAGGGAAATCAACTATTTTCTCACTTTCATTCTTTAAGATCCCGGTCCTTGGTTCAAGCCATTCGAGTGCCACCTGTTCACGCTGCGGCGGAATATGAAAAGCCAGATGATAAGGAGTTGCATCTTTTTTCTTTTCAATTTCTAATTCTGAAAATCCTATATGCACCCGGAAACTATTGGTACCGGTTTCCTTTACAGGCAACTCCAGTACATCCCGGTAAAATTTCTTTTGTTCTTCAATATTCTGACTGAAGATCTTTAGATATTCTATTTTCATGGTTTTACCCCTTTGAGCATGCGTTCTGCCCCGAAAATATCCTTTTTTAAGGTGGTTTGGAAATTTTTTTGCTTTAAAAGCGCCTCGGTCTCTTTTCCGAGATACTGGTTGATCTCGAAATAAACTATTCCTCCGGAAGGCAGACTTTCTGCAGCCAGCGCTGTGATCTTCCTGTAAAACAAAAGAGGATCCTCATCCTTGACATAAAGCGCAGTTTCCGGTTCGTGCTCCAGAACATTACGCTGCATCTGTTCCTTTTCCAGTTCCCTTACATAAGGCGGATTTGAAACTATAATGTCAAACTTTTCAGAAAAACTATCGGCAGCAAGTATATCCAGCTCCAAAAATTCAACCTGCACCTCATTCCTTTGAGCATTTGACCTTGCAACTTCAAGAGCCGGAGGAGATATATCTACTGCCGTGACCTTCGCCTCCGGCAGATTTTTTGCCAGGGAAATTGCAATGCATCCACTCCCTGTCCCGATGTCCAGGATGTTCAGGTTCTTCCCATTAAGATCTTTTATCATCCATTCGAGCAGCTCCTCAGTCTCCGGCCGCGGAATAAGTACATTTTTATTCACCTGAAAGGTGAGTCCAAAGAATTCTGTATTCCCGGTAATGTATTGAATTGGCTCGTGTTCCTCCAGGCGTTGAAGAGCGGTTTTCAGCTTTGCCTGCTCTTCTCCTGACAATTCCCGTTGAGGATCCAAAGCTATTTCGAGCCTGCTCATATTCAAATATTCCAGTGAAAGAATATTAAAAAAAGAACCTATCTCTTCCCGGGAGTATTCCCCGGCTAAGCTGTCAAAAAAGTGATTTTTAAAAGCTGTTATATTCATGCTGTAATAGTGAGGGCAATGTGGCCGAATGTCAATTTAAGTTGAAGTTTCCGAACTTTTGGAATTTGACACTAGAGGTCTCTGATCATCCAAACACTACAATTGTAATGACCCGTGTCCCCCAGGGGCCCATCCAGGCGTTCAAACCCTGAGCG
>CAYLZB010000210.1:0-3344 GCA_964388165.1 uncultured Flavobacteriaceae bacterium
CAAACTCGCCCGTACCCACAGGTTTGCCAAGCTCTGCTTCCAACTGTTTTACAAACTTCTCATAAAGTGGGATCGCCACATCGGGTTTTGCTGCTTTGATATAACTCGGCCGATTGCCTTTCTTAGTACTGGCATGCAGGGTAAATTGACTCACTACAATTGCGTCACCGTCTACATCAAGGAGTGATTCATTCATAACCCCCTTACTGTCATTAAAAATTCGCATGTTCACGATCTTTTTTGACAGCCAGGAAATATCTTCCTCAAGATCTGCATCCTCTATTCCCAGTAAGATCAATAATCCCCAACCAATTTCTACCTTTTTAACACCTTCTATAGTCACCGAAGCTTGAGAAACCCTTTGTAATACTGCTCTCATTCCTGTTCGAAATTGTCCATTCTGTATTGTTGATCGTCCTCTCCTTTAAGGATCTGCACATAACTTTTGTACCGGGACCAGGGAATTTCTCCCGCTTCCAATGCCTCCTTGACGGCACATTTAGGTTCCTCAAGATGGAGACAGTTATAGAACTTGCAGTCCTGCTTGCGGGCGAAGAACTCGGGAAAATAATCTCCCAGTTCTTCTTTTTCAATGTCTACCACCCCAAAGCCTTTAATACCCGGGGTATCAATGATCCTTGCTCCAAAGCTAAGGTCATACATCTCGGCAAAAGTCGTGGTATGCTGCCCCTGCTTGTAGAGATCGGAAATTTCGCGGGTCTTTAATTCGAGCCCCGGCTCTATTGCATTGATAAGCGTAGATTTCCCTGTACCACTATGCCCCGAGATCATACTGGTCTTACCATGCATAAGTTCCTTCACCTGCTCCACGTTCTTCCCTGTCTTAGCTGAGATCCCAATGCATTGATATCCAATTTGCCGGTACATGGCAGCAAGATATTTCACCTCGGCCAGCTCATCTTCGTTATAAGTGTCGATCTTGTTGAAGAGAAGGATCACCCTGATATCATAAGCCTCTGCAGTCACAAGAAAACGATCTATAAAAACGGTAAAGGTTGGCGGATTATTCAGTGTGACCAGCAAGAATGCCTGATCAATATTTGCGGCAATAATATGCGTTTGTTTTGACAGGTTCACCGATTTACGGATGATGTAATTCTCCCGATCCTTTATTTCGGTTATTACGCCGTTCATTTCCTGGTCACCACCTTCTTCAAGCTTGAACTCAACTCTATCCCCCACCGCTACTGGATTAGTGCTCTTTATGCCTTTAATCCTGAATTTTCCTTTGATTCGGCATTGGTAGAACTGTCCATCTTCGGCTTTCACCTGGTACCAGCTTCCGGTAGATTTGTAAACCGTTCCTGTCATGCTACAAAAATGCGAAATCCTTTAGTGATTCACTAATCAAGCTTCTAATATAAATCCTTTTAACTCTGATTTTTCATCACCTCTTCCTGGTGATTGATCGACTCCTGGTGAATGGCCTTAAAAATGCGCCTGATGAAATCTTCACTTAATCCATTTTGCCCTCCTTCTGTCGTCATCTTGTTAAGGATCTCACTCCAGCGTTGATTTTGAAGAATAGCCACGTTTTGTTCCTTCTTTGCTTTTCCAATTTCATCTGCGATCTTCATCCTGCGACTAAGCACATCCAATAGTTGAGTATCTGCGATATCGATCATAGCCCTAAGGTTTTTAAGCTTGGCCTGAAATTCCTCGCTTTCAGATATTTCCTTTCTAATTCTCAGATCTTTCATGTACTGCACCAGGGTGGCCGGGGTGATCTGCTGGGCCGCGTCGCTCCATGCATTATCGGGATCATAATGTGTTTCTACCATTAGTCCGTCATAGTTAAGATCGAGAGCCGTTTGGCAAAGATCAAAGATCGACGTCCTGTTTCCTGCGATATGCGAGGGATCCAGGATCAAAGGCAGATCGGGAAATTTTGTCTGCAGGTCGATAGGGATCTGCCATTCAGGATTGTTACGGTAGCGGGTCTTTTCATAGGTGGAAAATCCGCGGTGGATCACCCCCAGGTTCTTGATGTCACTGGTGTAAAACCTTTCTACCGCTCCCAGCCACAAAGAAAGATCGGGATTCACGGGATTCTTCACCAGCACAACCTTATCGGTTCCTTTAAGGGCATCGGCGATCTCCTGGATGATAAAAGGAGACACCGTTGTACGGGCACCGATCCACAGGATATCAATATCATGCTTCAGTGCAAGATCCACGTGGTTAGGGTTGGCCACTTCAGTAGTAGTCAACATTCCGGTTTCCTCTTTTGCTTTCTGAAGCCATTTCAATCCTAAAGCTCCAACTCCTTCAAAGTTTCCGGGGCGGGTACGCGGTTTCCATATTCCTGCTCTTAATACTGTGGCATCGGTATCTTTTAACTGGTGCGCGACCTTGAGCACCTGCTCCTCGGTCTCGGCGCTGCAAGGGCCGGCGATCACAAGCGGATGCTCCAATCCAAAATTATCCAGCCAGGTTCTTAGCTCTTTTTTATTTTCCATAGTACGATCAGTTTATTCCGTTCAAAATTGTTTTAATATGATTTGTTCTTTCCATCTCCTTAAATACCTCCTGAAAATCATCATTTTCGATGAGATTTTTAAAGCCGGTAAGATTATTTATATACTCCTCAAGTGTCTCTAAAATGTTGCTTTTGTTCTGCTGAAATATTGGCGTCCACATTGCGGGAGAACTTTTTGCCAGTCGCACCGTAGATGCGAATCCACTACCTGCCAGGTCAAAAATGTCTTTTTCGTTCTGCTCTTTCTGAAGCACGGTTTTTCCCAACATAAAAGAGCTGATGTGCGACAGGTGAGAAACATAGGCAATATGCCGGTCATGAGCTTTGGGATCCATGTACCTGATGCGCATTCCCAGCTTCTGAAAGATCTCCAAAGCTCTTTCCTGAAGTTTAAAAGCGGTCCTTTCCACTTCACAGATAATATTGGTCTTATTCCTGAAGAGATCTTCTACAGCGGCCGAAGGTCCCGAAAATTCTGTACCCGCAATGGGGTGGGCTGCGAGGAAATTCCGCCGGTTAGGATGTTTTGCTATGGTTTCACATAATCCCGACTTTGTGGAACCGGCATCAAAAACTAAAGTATCAATTCCAACCTGGTCCAACACCTCAACAGCAACTGCCTTGGCTACATCAACCGGTACGGCAACGATCACCACGTCTGCCTGCTTTACTTCTTCAAGTCCCGCAGAGCGGTCGATAATCTTTAATTCTTCAGCTTTAAGAAGATGAGCTTCACTCGCGTCACTCCCGGAAATTTCCACCTCAGGAAATGCCTTCCGCAATCCCAGCGCGAACGATCCGCCTATTAAACCTAAACCTATAATATGAACCTTCATGCTGATAA
>CAYLZB010000211.1:0-3341 GCA_964388165.1 uncultured Flavobacteriaceae bacterium
GCAATTATGGCTTTGCAATATAGTAATTAACGCAAAACTACCAAGATTATTTCAACTGAAACAAAATCTTGTAGTCTCCTGTAAATCTTTAAGATAACGCATCTCTCAGGGAATTATTTCATAGCCGAAAAATATGCTTTGTTAAAATTTTCCTGAGCTCTACCGGGCAAAAGTAGTGGTTTTTTGGCAACAATTTCTATTTTATTCAACTTCCTGTTACTTAGGTGTTGCGCAGTTATAGGTTCAGAAAACCTTAATATTATTATAAATTTTACACGAATTGTAGGAAAAAGAATTCTTATATATAAGCTTCTGTTAAATTGAACGTTATGTTAAGATAAAAAGGAGAAATTCCGGTATTGTACTACATTTTAATGCTTTTCGGGTATATTTGTTAATTATTTATTGAGACCTATGAGAAACTTATCACTCTTCACCTTTGCGGTGATTTTACTTTTTGGAGGAAAATCTTTTGCTCAGGAAGATCGCGACCGGGTAATCACAACGGCTGCTTCTACCTTAATGATAGCTGCCGATGCCCGTGCTGCAGGTTTGGGAGATCAAGGGGTGGCAACTTCTGCCGATGCCTACTCACAACAATGGAATCCCGCTAAGTATGTGTTTGTGGAGAGCCAACAAGGTTTTGGTGTGAATTATACTCCTTATTTAAGTGAGCTTGTGAATGATATATTTCTTGGGAACCTTACCTATTATAATAGGATAAGTGAAAGAAGTGCTTTTGGTGCCAGTTTAAAATACTTCAGCATGGGAAATATCGAGGCAAGGGATTATCCCGATGAGGTTGCAAGAATACTTAGCCCGAATGAATTTACTCTTGACCTTTCCTATGCGTTAAAGTTGAGTGACCATTTTTCTATGGCTGTGGCAGGAAGATTTTTGAGATCAGACCTAAAGATCGCAGAACTCGATCCTGATGCAACAGCGGCCAGTACATTCGGAGTTGATGTTGCTGCTTTCTATCAAAGTGAACGTATTGATTTTACGCAGTTCGACGGCCGCTGGAGAGCAGGACTTAATATTTCGAACATTGGTCCAAAGATCAAATATGATGCGGGAGGCCAGGAAAACTTTATTCCTACAAATTTAAAATTGGGTACCGGTTTTGATTTTATACTTGATAACTCCAACAGGATCGGGACTTATTTAGAATTCAATAAGCTACTGGTGCCAACTCCTAAGGATTTTGATGGGGATGGAGATATAGATGCCGAAGATATTCAGGAATACAATTCCATTGGTGCAATTGAGGGAATGTTCAAATCGTTTGGTGATGCGCCCGATGGATTCAGTGAAGAGCTAAAGGAGATCACTTATGCGCTTGGTGCCGAATATGTTTATGATGACGTGTTCTCCCTTAGAACCGGATATTTCCACGAGAGCCCCGAAAAAGGATCACGTGATTTTATCTCTTTTGGAGCGGGATTCCGCCATACTGTAGTTGATATAGACTTGTCTTATCTATTCTCTACTTCAGATGTTGTGAGTCCGCTTGAAGGAACACTTCGCTTTGGGTTGACGTTTAACTTTGGAAGACAGTACTACCAATATTAATAAGCGTTTCAGGATCACTGCCTTTTTTGTGATTATTGCATAACTTTGCACCTCGAAACGAGGATTTAAAGAACTCCCGGACTTTCCAGTTACGGGAGCTTTTATCTAGAGAAATATCATACATGAAAAAAATTTCAATAAGTGCCGATCTTGAAGTATATGATAATGAAGCCGAATTGCCTCAGGATGTCCAGGATCTAATGTCCCAGGCAATAGAGGCCAGGGAAAAATCATATTCCCCCTATTCCCAATTTCGGGTTGGGGCAGCCATTCTCCTTGAAAATGGTGAAGTGGTTACCGGAAGTAATCAGGAAAATGCATCTTATCCTGCCGGTCTTTGTGCAGAAAGAACTGCAATATTCTATGCGGGGGCCAAATATCCAAAAACGAAGATCCTGAAGATGGCTCTTACAGCGAGATCAGAGAACCATAAGATGGAAGTGCCAACCCCTCCGTGTGGCTCATGTAGACAGGCAATTGCCGAATATGAAGTAAAGCAGGATCAGCCTATTGAGATCTTTTTTATGGGGGAAAAGGGCAAGGTAGTAAAGGCAAATTCTATTTCAGATCTATTGCCTCTTATCTTTGACAATAGCTACCTATAACGTTTTCGCGCTTTTTCAAAGAGAAACTGTTTTTAGTTCATTTTGAAAATAGTATTTTTGTGTTTCGCTTGGCGCAAGCATCGCTTAGCCTTAAAAATAAGTAGTTAAATGAAGAAAATTACAAAAGCCACTTACCTTAAGTGGTACGAGGACATGCTGTTTTGGCGGAAGTTTGAAGACAAACTTGCCCAGGTATACATTCAGCAAAAAGTGCGAGGTTTTTTACACTTATACAACGGTCAGGAAGCTATTCTTGCCGGTGCTTTGCATGTGATGGACCTTTCCAAGGATAAAATGATCACAGCCTACAGAAATCACGTCCAGCCAATAGGTATGGGGGTTGATCCTAGAAAAGTGATGGCTGAGTTGTATGGAAAGAAGACCGGTACCTCTCAGGGGATGGGTGGTTCCATGCACATTTTTTCTAAAGAACACAGGTTCTATGGCGGACACGGAATTGTTGGAGGACAAATTCCTCTGGGTGCCGGACTTGCCTTTGCAGATAAGTATTTTAAAAGAGATGCAGTAACACTTACTTTTCTGGGAGATGGTGCTGCAAGACAGGGTTCTCTTCATGAGACCTTTACAATGGCTGTAAAATGGAATTTGCCGGTTGTTTTCTGTGTTGAAAATAACGGGTATGCAATGGGAACATCTGTGGCACGTACTTCCAAAAGTACCGAGATATGGAAGCTCGGTCTTGGATATGATATGCCTTGCGGTCCTGTGGATGCCATGAATCCTGAAAAAGTTGCCGAAGCTCTTGACGAAGCTATTAAAAGAGCGCGTAAAGGGGAAGGGCCAACTTTTCTTGAGTTAAAAACATATCGCTACCGCGGTCACTCCATGAGTGATGCCCAGCAGTATCGTACCAAAGAAGAGGTGGCAGAGTATCAAAAGATCGATCCTATCACCCAGGTAAAAGATATACTTAAAGAAAAGAAATACGCTACAGATAAGGAGATCAAAGAAATTGACAAGAGAGTTAAAGATCTTGTTAGTGAATGTGAGAAGTTTGCCGAAGAGTCTGACTTCCCTGAGATCCAGACCATGTATGACGTAGTTTATGAGCAAGAGGATTATCCGTTTTTACCCCATAAATTATAATAAATTATGGCAGAAGTAATTAAAATGCCACGTCTAAGCGACACCATGGAAGAAGGT
>CAYLZB010000212.1:0-3308 GCA_964388165.1 uncultured Flavobacteriaceae bacterium
TCCTCACCGTCGCCATCGACGACCACCTCAACGACGAGGGCTTCATCGTCCCCGGTCTCGGCGACGCCGGCGACCGCGCGTTCCGAACGACGTAACCCGCCGGTTGCGTAGCTCCACGAACTCCGGCCGCTCAGCGCTCCGAGCGGCCCGGAACCACCACAACACCGAAACCACCTCGGCTCCCACGTGCAGGTGATGCCACCGGAGACGACCGGCCTCCACCACGTCACCGCCATCGTGGGTGACGCCCAGCGGAACCTCGATTACTACGCCGGCGTCCTCGGCCTCCGCCTCGTCAAACAAACAGTAAATTTCGAGGACCTCCTCCAGCACCACCTCTACTACGGCAATAGAACGGGAGCGCCCGGCACCGTCATCACTGCCTTCCCCTCGCCCGAAGCGGACCCCGGGCGCGTCGGGACACCCCAGGTCGGCACCGCCGCGTTCGCCATTCCCCCGGATTCGTTCGACTTCTGGCTCGACCGCCTCGAACGCGCGGGAATCGACACCATCGAAGGCGAGCGATTCGACGACCGCATCATCGCGTTCTCCGACGCCGACGGTACGTCACTCGAACTCGTCGCCAGGGAGACCCCGGTCGAACCCTGGACCGACGGCCCAGTCCCGGCCGAACACGCGATCCGCGGCCTCCACGGCGTCACCGTCCTCCCCACGGACCCCTACGGGGTCGCCACCGTCCTCGAGACACTCGGCTTCGAACTGGTTGCGGAAACCAGAGATATGGTCAGGTATGCGGCGACGCCCGACGACCCCGGCGAACCTGGACCGACCCACGAGACGGTCATCGACATCGACCGCACCGCGAGCGAGTTCGGCCGCGAAGGCACCGGCACACACCACCACGTCGCCGTCACCATGCCCGACGAGGACGCCCTCCACGCGTGGCGCGACGTCTTCGACGACCGCGGCTACCACGTCTCCCGCGTGAAGGACCGCCACTACTTCCACTCGCTCTACGTCCGCGGCCCCGGCGGCGTCCTCATCGAACTCGCCACCACCCAACCCGGAATCACGGCCGACGAGGACCTGGACCACCTCGGCGAATCGCTCTCCCTCCCGGACTGGTTCGAGGACGACCGCGACATGATCGAACGCCAACTCCCGGAACTCGAACTCCCAGACGCCGACGCCTGGCGCGACCCCTACCTCCGATGAATCCTATCCTCCATTTCCGCCGATGACCGACCGCCGCCCCGCCTTCGACGACCCGGACGCCCACCAGAACCGCCCGCTCGTCACCGCCGGCGCACCCCGCGGCGCAGCAAAAGCAGCCGTCGTCCTCCTGCACGGCCGCGGCGCGACCGCAGAGGGAATCGTCGCCACTGCCGAGGAGTTCTACAAGCATGGCGTGGCCTTCCTCGCGCCCCAGGCCGCCCGATACACGTGGTTCCCCGCGAACGCCAGCGCCCCACTGGAGGCGAACGAACCGTGGCTGACGTCCGCCGTCGAGGCGACCGCGAATGCCGTCGACGCCGCGACGAGTGCGGGCGTTCCCCCGGAACGCACTATCATCTTCGGATTCTCTCAGGGCGCGTGCGTCGCCGGGGAGTTCGCCATCCGACACCCTCGCCGATACGGCGGCCTCGTCCTCGCATCCGGCGCGATACCTGGCCCGCCGGAACGTGACCCCGACGTCCCGGGAACGCTCGATGGCACCCCGATCTCGTTGGCCTGCAGCGACGACGACCCGGACGTCGACATCGACGCTATCCACCGGACGGCCACCATCTTCGAGCGCGCCAATGGCCGGGTTATGGAGGCCATAACCACCGGCGTCGGGCACACCATCACCGACGACGCCATCGACGCCGTCACCGAGATGCTCGACGACGCGCTCGACTCTGCGCCGGATTAGTCGCCAGCAACACGCTCCGGGAGCGGAACCCGAATCGAACCCGGGGCGTTCGAGGCACGACTTTATATGGCGGGCTTCGTTCTCCCTACACATGAGCGAGCACACGTCCTGCGACGACTGCGGCGACGCGGTCTCGAACGCGCTGGCCCGGACCATCCGGCTGACCGTCGACCGCAGCCAGGTCGACAGCCAGCGCCTCTGCCCGAACTGCTTCGCCGACTGGATCAACCGCTACGAGGAGGAGATGCGGCCCGCCGAACCGACCGTCGTCGTGGAGGACGACGAAGACATCATCATCGACTGAATCCGTCACCCCTCTCGCCGTACCTGCCTGCCGACCACGTGGCAGCTCTCCGAGAACCTCTCACATACCCCTCCATTTCCCCTGCAGAACCCCACGCAGTCTGTCGATTATGACTTGGTACATCGACTCCCGAAACGTTACTTCCACAGTGACAAATAGTCTACCAACTGGACGCCGTCTGCCGAATTCGTCCACGAACACCACCTGACAATAACCTGCTGGCCGCGAACCCCTTCGTTTCCGCTCCAGAACCCGCACCAGGCGTCGACTTCGTTCGTGTTTCGGTACCTAGTGAAGCCTTCCATTCCGGGCGACCTATCACGAAACGTTACCGATGGTGGTCGCGCCTCAGTCGATGGTCACCCGGCCACTCGTCGCGGACCGGAGACGGTCCCGGAGCGTGTCGGCGGTGACGGTTGGGACGTCGACCTCGAAGACGACGTCCTCGCCGTACTCGGCGTCGAACTCGCAGTCCGCGGATTCGAGGATTCCCCGGACCGTTCCGGAGTCATCGTACGAGGTGGTCAGGGTGAGGCGCTCCCGGGGCCGGCGTTCGACCACGCCGGCGGCATCGATGGCCTCCTTCGCGGCCCGCGAGTACGCCCGGACGAGACCGCCGACGCCGAGGTTGGTGCCACCGTAGTATCGGGTCACCACCACGGCGACGTTCTGGAGGTCCTGACCCTGGAGCACGTTCAGAATCGGTTTTCCGGCGCTCCCGGTCGGTTCACCGTCGTCGCTCGAGTATTCGCGAAGCATGAATCCGCCACCCGGCCCAGCAGACTCCACGCGCACGCGGTACGCTGGAACGTAGTGCGTCGCGTCCTCGAACTCCGACGCGATGGTGTCGACGAACGACTCGGCTTCGTTCTGTGTCGAGACCGGTGCGACGTGGCCGATGAACTCCGAACCCTGGACCGTGAACGAGGCCGTCGCTTGCTCTGCGACGGTCTCGAACGTCTCCGCGCCCTCGTCGGCGTCGTCGGGGCCGTCACCGGTCCCTGGCCCGGGTCCGCTCATACGCTCGAATCCAGTCCCGGCACAGTAAGCCCTCCCGGTTCGGGTCCGTCAGTCGCCCGTCCGACGCCGGTCGTGATAGTCCCAAAGGGTTATCTTCCCGTCCGCGAA
>CAYLZB010000213.1:0-3271 GCA_964388165.1 uncultured Flavobacteriaceae bacterium
TTTGGCTTTTTACTATCCAAAGTAAGGCGGGTATACTTGAGAACACTGTCAGGACTTTCTTCGAGATAGGCAATTCCCCATAGTAAACCGGGATCATCACGTCTTTCCGGCTGATCCCTATAGATCTTTTTGAGGCTGTCAAGCCGAGGCATGCTGAATTCTTGAGAAGTACTTTCATAAGTACTTCCTATTAAGAAAAATATCAATATGTAAAGCCCGATCTTCATCGGCCGGTGGGAGCCATTTCGAGTTTAGGATCTACTTCATATTCAGCTTTATGTCCCTTGATCCTGAAGGTAATGGAATAGCCTTCCGGTCCCTTAATATAGTTCTCAACCACCTGTGCCTTAAAGGCTCCCGGATGAGACTGGTCCTTGCCTATATCCTTTATCAGGTCGGGATCATTTTTTGACTTTTTAGTAACACCTGTAATTTCAATAGTATCACTGGCTTCATCTTTGGGTTCTCCATACCAGAAGACCTTTTCTCCGGCATCTATTTCAGAAGTAAAGTTAGCCGGATCAGGTTTGGGTGTCGGATTCTTTCGGTTGTCTTTGAATTCGATGAAGTCATCCACGCTACCGGGTTGGATGTTCTTGGTATCTACGATCATGTAGATCCTGGTGTTTTTTGCTTCCATACTATTATAGGTTAGTTAATTAATTGATTATTAAGTTAGTAAACATAATTCATCTTGTCAATTAATTTCGTTGAAGTACAGGATTGTTGGCCTCAAGGACCAACTGCATCACCAGCATGCAAGCCAAAGCTGACAGGACTACTAAATTTTTGTTAATCAATAAATTACCCTATCTAAATTCTGTTAATTTAATGGCAAAATATTTTCTTTTACGGCTTATTCCCCCAAAAACCGGCAAAACCACGATCATATGGAGGGGGAAAAACAATTACTTGAAAAAGTAAGACAACAAGAGGCTCAGTTGGCACTCATAAGTAGTGTTCAGGTGGGGTTACTTTCAAAAAAAGACATTTCGGAAATCTATGTTGAACTGGGCGACAAGATCAAAGAGCTTTTTGATACCCAGGTGGCTGCCATTTGCACCTTTGACCATACTGCTCACCGCGAGATCTTTCATTACGTTTACGAGGAAGGGGAGCGACATTACCCCTCCCCCCGGCCTATTGATAAACTAAGGAGAAAACTCATTGAGGATGGGGAGATCATATATATAAGTGAGGATGCCGATGCTGTATGGACACAAATAACCGGGGAGGAACCAACTGTTGTTCCAGGTACTAAACCCACCAAATCTGCTTTATACGTACCTATGATAGCGGGAAACAGTGTCCTGGGTTATTTAAGCCTACAAAACGTTGACCGCGAAAATGCTTTTAAAGAAGAAGATATCAGGTTGCTGAACACCATTGCTGCAAGTATTGGCATTACCCTGGAAAATGCCAGACTCTTTAATGAAACTGAAGAAAGAAATGCTGAGTTGGCTGTGATCAATAGTGTACAACAGGGCCTTGTGGCAGAGACCGATATGCAGGATATCTACGACCTGGTAGGAGATAAGATCAGAAAACTTTTTGAAGCCCAGGTGGCAGCTATAGCGACCTTCGACCTTCCCAATAAACTGGAAATATTCAACTACCTGTATGAAGATGGAAAAAGATATTATCCCAACAGCCAGAAATATAACAAACTAAGGCAATGGATAATTGAGCACAAACAACCTCTTCACATTAAGGAAAACATAGATCGGCGAATCGAAGAAATTACAGGAGAGGAGCATGTACCTGTAGAGGGTACAAGACGAGCAAGATCCCTGGTATTTGTCCCATTGACTGTAGGTGACCAGGTGACAGGATATGTATCTCTTCAAAACCTTGACAAAGAACATGCATTTTCGGATGCCAATATTCGCCTGCTTACCACCCTGGCCAACAGTATGAGTGTGGCTTTGGAAAATGCCCGTCTTTTCAATGAAACCACTCAACGAAATGCTGAACTGGACGTGATCAACAGTGTTCAGGAAGGGCTTATGGCTAAAATGGACCTTCAAAGGATCTATGACCTTGTAGGAGACAAGACCCGGGATCTTTTCGATGCCCAGGTCGTTTCAATCGCCACCTTCGACTATGAAAACCAGCAGGAGAAATTCAACTATACTTTTGAAAATGGGAAACGTATTTATCCTGAACCCAGAACTTTAGACAAATTCAGAGAATTACTAATTCGGGAAAAGGAGACGATCAATTTAAAAGAAAATGTGAGGGATTTTCTAAAAAAATTAATGGGTAAGGATCCCGAAGCTCTTCCGGGAACCGTTTTACCTAAAACTATGGTCTTTGTGCCCATGGTGATCAACGGAGAGGTCAAAGGATATGTATCCCTGCAGAACCTGGATCATGAGAATGCTTTTAGCGATTCAGATATACGCTTGCTAAACACGCTGGTTAATAGTATGAGTGTTGCTCTAGAAAATGCCCGGCTCTTTAATGAAACCACCCGCTTACTTGATGAAACGGAAAAAAGGAACTCAGAGCTACAGATCATTAATAGTGTGCAGGAAGGCCTGGTGAAAGAACTGGACATGAAAGCGATCTATAAAGAGGTTGGGGACAGGATCTGTGAAGTTCTGCACACCCAGACTCTTATTATAAGAACCTTTGACCTAAAAGAGAACAAAGAATATTGGGAATACGCAGTTGAAGGTGGTGAAGAAATGACTTCGGAACCCCGGCCTATCATCTGGGCTAATAAAATTCTCATTGAAAAAAGAGAACCTCTTCTAATTAATAAAGATTATCAGGAAACCGCCAGAAAATATGGTAGTAGAGGTTTTACAGAAGGCTTGGCTCCCAGATCGGCCATCTTTATTCCCATGGTCGTTGGAGATGTCATCAAAGGATCTGTGAGTCTTCAGAATATTGAAAAAGAATACGCTTTCAATGAAGATGACGTAAGACTTCTTACTACTCTCACCAATAGTATGAGCTTTGCTATAGAGAACGCGCGGTTGTTCAAAGAGACCACCCGTCTGTTAGAGGAAACAGAACGTCGGGCTGCAGAGCTACATACGGTAAACAATATTAGCAAAGCTATAGTATCTCAACTTGAACTGGATGCTTTAATAGGTCTTGTAGGAGAACAAATGAGAAGCACCTTTAATGCAGATATTGTTTATCTCGCCCTTTATGACCGCCAAAGCAACATGCTGAATTTTCCTTATTACTACGGAGATAGATCACAATCCAGGGAATTCGGAAACGGGATCACCGAAAAAATAATTCTGAATAAGGAGCC
>CAYLZB010000214.1:0-3243 GCA_964388165.1 uncultured Flavobacteriaceae bacterium
AACAAAGGAGCAATAAAGCCGATCCTCACTTCATTTTTATTATAGCTGGATACTCCTAAATTTTCAATAGCATAATCTGAATAATCAAAATACCGGCCGATGTAAGCCAGGTAAAATCTAATATCCAGTTTTTGAAACGGGCGATAGTAAAAGGTAGGGATCATTCCATAGCTGGTTCGCATATAATTATCTTCGGTTTTGACGCTTCCATACGCACTGCTTGTCATGAGCGTAATTAAACCCTGGAATCTCGGACTAAAGCTGTACTCTGCCCTCAACCAGTTTTCTATATATAGCACTTCCTCGGCCAGGCGGTTACCCAGAATACCTGTCACTATGCCTTTTGTATCCACCTCTTCATAGCTGTAATGAAAATCGTACATGAGGGTGAGATCCCTGTCCTGATATTTATGACCCAGGGTAAAAAAATAGGTCCCCCTGTTTTTGACCTCATTTGAATAGCTCAGGCTATAGATCGTTTGAAGCTTTTGATCAAAAAAGCTTCCGCGCCAGTTTCCAACTACAGCTACGGGCCAGTCCGGTTCCTGTATGTTTTCGGCAATGATATCGCCATAAAGATCATCATAATGCATGGTGCGCGAGTTTAAAACCTGGAAGCCGAACTTGTGATGTTCGAAAGGTTGAAAAGTTAATCCGGCACCCGTAACAAATGCCAGGGCATTATTATAGATGTCATTGTATTCCAAAACATACAGGGGACTGAATTCGTATTCATAACCGCCGTAGAATGCACTCATTTTCCCCAGTACTATATTGAGCCATGGGCTGGCTTGAAAGTCAATGTATGCCAATTCTATATTGCTGCCAAGATTATCCAGGGTTTGCACATCACCGCCTTTATTGAAGCGGTTTCTAAAACGAAAGTTTACTTTTTCGTGCAGTTTTCCTGAAATTCCCAGGGCGGTAAATCCATTTTGAAACTGTACCCCATTGTAATAATTATCACCGCCTCTAAAGGTATATGCCTGGAATTCCATGCGCATATCAAAGGTGATGTCAATATTTTTAAGGAGCTCTATCTTTTCGACCGGTATGACAGGGTTATCCAGACTGTCGTTTAGCTGTGAAAATCCCGCTAGAGAGAATAATAAAAGCACACTTGTTAGCAGTGACCTCTTCATAGAATAACAGGATTTTAAGGTTAAACTTCAGTAGGTAGATCATAGGACCGGCAACAAGTTATGCTGAAGGCTCAAAAAGGATTTTTATCTGAAGTATCTACTAAATTTATTAAAATTTATTGGGATTCAGATAATATTCAGGTTTTCAATAGTATAAGAACCGAAATAAACTTTCTGTTCATTGAAGATAAGACCTTATGGATCTTGCTATGCAAGCCGGGCTGCAGTTTTCTGAGGGCGGGGAATCGCTTTATAAATAATGATCACCTGCAGCAGTCCCGCCAGCATCTGAAATGGAAGTCCCAGCGGATTAACAAAAAGAAAGAACAAGCCTGCAGCTATTTCTAAAAGTCCGGCGACCAGGCATAGAGGACCGAGAACTTTCCGAAGCATGACGAGAGATATTCCAAAGATGATCCCCAGAACACCAAAGGCTACAGAGATTCCCATGGCAATTAAGAGTGGATCTACGGGGTTCCAGAAGAGGGAGCTGATATCGTGTGCTATAGTGAAGATCATGAGCGCCATGAGAAGCAAGGCCGAGATCCTTAACAGTGAATTTTCAAAGATGGTTCCCAAAGTGACAAGGCCTCTAAAGAAGAAGATGAAGGAGCCTAGCACGAGTAGTTTGATGATGAGGTAAAAGGGCTGACTGTAACCCTCCACCGGAAAGAAAAAATAGCTTGATGTGTCCAAAAGGTCTTCAGAAATTCTCATGAAGTCCATAGGGCCTTCGAGAAGTCCAAGAATTAAATAAACGATCCCGAAGATCCAACCTAACTGCAGGACTCTTTTCTTATTTAAAGGAGTAGTTTCCTCTTCCCGAATATCATTAAGATCGTGGCCCAGTGCCGAAAGAATGGTTTTGACCGTGTAACTCCTCGGAGTAACCTCTCCGGTCTCGATGCGTTGGATCGTTCTTACGCTGATGTTGCATAGATCCACCAGCTCTTCCTGGGTTAATCCTTTTTCTTTTCTTAGTTCCGCAATTTTTTGTCCAAGTTCCGGCTGTTTCATGATCGATGATTTTTGATGTTGTACGTTTCTTTTGTTCATAGCAATATTATCGGGAACAGCAGAAAATTACAAAATTTAGGAGATCACTTCACCCGTCATTTACCCGTCAATTGGCGGAAACAGCCGTGAATACTAAGGGAGTCGGCTACCGGATCAACACATAAACCGTTCTGGATAATGTGCCTGAATGAGAACCAATACCAATTTCATATTTTATGGTCTGTCCTACCGAATAAAGATTTGAGGGGACCATGATGTCAATATCCTTAATGTGTTTGGTAGTGCCATTATCATGGGCATAGAATCCACCCATAGGAACTTCTTTGGTGATCTCGATCGTCTCGCCTCCATCGATCGTCATGTAAAATCGCGGAGAACTGCCATTATTGGATTGCGTACTAACCCGGAGGATCAATGGCTTGTCGGGAGTGGTGAAGGAGGTGTGTATAGTGTCTCCCGTAACTTCATTCCGGTTGTTATGTCCATAGTCATTATAAGTGGCAAACCTTATCCAGCTCTCGCTGTAATCAAGCTCATTACTACAGGAACACCATAAAAGCGGCAGAGAAATAGAAAGTAGAATACAGGCTGCTCTTTTCATCATTGTTTCTTTTAAATTTTGGTTTGCCATTTAAAACCGGTACCCAATCCTCAAATGCAGGTTAATGGCCAAATCGCTCTCATTTTCAAGGTACCCGGCTTCTTTTGCAAAGGTATACCTGTAGCCAAATCCAATTCCGGTCTCGTAGGTGAAGTGGCTTCCAAGGTGCCTCCTTATTCCCCATGTCGGAATGATGGAGATATCACTTATCACCCGCACATTTTCATAGTTGGAAATAACAAACCAGTCGGGGTGATAGCTTGTTTTCAGAGATACAAAGTTTCCGCTGTTTCCGTCTGTTCTTCTGGATTTTCTTTCTCTTTTGTTGAGGTTGTAGTACCAACGCGGTTCAAGGCTGATGACCGGAGCCAGTAAAAAACCGACCTTGTCGTAATAACTGCCGGCAAACAGTCCGGTGTCAAAGCCGAGTTCACTTCGCAATGCGATCTCCTCTGTGAGTGCAGCTTCATTATGGAACCAGAG
>CAYLZB010000215.1:0-3228 GCA_964388165.1 uncultured Flavobacteriaceae bacterium
AAGTAAAATTAAAAGCGGAAGTCCCCATACAAAAGAGGCAAATTCAGCTATAAACCCATCTAGTTCAGCCATGCAACAAATATAGCTATTGCAGAAGATTGTGCAAGTTCCTTAGAACCGGAAGCATAAGAAATTAAATGACTCTTAGACACTTCTTAATATGCGCAACAATTATTAATCTTTTGTTAAAAACTACTGCTAATTCTTTACATTTGGAGCGTGAAAGCTGCTCCCCTAAAGTGGCAATACTAGCAAGTGAATCCTTAATGCGGCAACTTTTTCTTTTCCTTATTTGTTCACTGGTTTTCGGTACTGGTTTGAGTCAGGAGCTCCTATGGGAAAAAACGATTGGGGGAGATGGCACAGACTGGTTTCATCACGCTTTCCAAGACAGCCGCGGAAACTACATTTTTTCAGGCTATTCCTATTCTTCAGTTTCAGGAGATAAAACGGTTCCCAATCATTTGAACGGTGACTCCGACTCCTGGATCGTAGAAACCGATCCTGACGGAAATATTCTATGGCAACAAACCTTCGGCGGATACAGTCAGGATATGATCATGAAGATCATTGAACTTCAGGATGGCACCTTTCTCCTTGCCGGATATTCTTACTCTGGAATCTCGGGCGATAAAACAGAATCTCTTCGGGGACACAGGGACCTGTGGCTGGTCAAACTCGATCAAAATCGGGAGATACAGTGGCAACGGACCTACGGAGGTAATGATGCCGAAGACCTCGATGACATTGTTGCCACCAACGACGGGGGTTTCCTTATTACCTCTACCTCTAATTCCATAGCTTCTGGAGATAAAACGACTACCGCATTGGGAAATTCTGATATCTGGATCCTAAAACTGGACAGGTTGGGCCGACTGGAATGGCAAAGAAGTTATGGCGGTAGCGGTCATGACTCAAGTGCTCAGATTGAGAAGAAGACTAACGGCAACTTTCTAATTGCTGCAACTTCTTCTTCAGGAATTTCGACAACAAAAAGCGAACCTTCAAGAGGACTGGGTGATTACTGGGTTTTTGAAATAGATCCCCGGGGGGAAATCGTTTGGCAGAGAACCATTGGCGGAAATAACGGAGAATATTTTGCCGACCTACAGGCTACCCGCGACGGCGGTTATTTATTGAGCGGAGATTCAGGTTCAGAAATCAGTGGAGATAAAACTGTGGGTACAAATGGTTTTGACGATCTTTGGCTTGTAAAGATAAATGCAACAGGAGATATACAGTGGCAGCAAACTTATGGAGGAAATTCTACTGAATGGCTTTCGAACCTACACCCATCAAAAGATGGCGGTTATTTTGTTGGAGCCATGTCAGGTTCAGATGCAGGGTATGACAAGAGTGAGAATAGCCAAGGAGGCCGTGATTATTGGATGTTCAAGATTTCTGAAGACGGCGACAAATGTTGGGATAAAACCTTAGGAGGAATTGGTGATGATCAGCCCATGTTCGGATTTGAAGACCGTGAAGGAAATTATGTCCTGGCAGGCTGGACAGATTCTGACGCTTCGGGTGATAAAACTCAGATTTCCAGGGGAGGCAGAGATGGTTGGGTGGTAAAGATTAAGCCTCTCGAAATAGTACCTCCTTCAGTAAATACTCCTGATCCTTATATTGCCTGTGACGAGAATGGTGACGGTTTTGCCGAGTTTGATCTAAGCGATCTGCAGCAGGATATACTGGAAGATCAAACCGATTTGGAGATCTCTTACTTCGACAAAGAAGGAAACAGTTTACCCTCACCCCTGCCCGATAAATTCACTAATACAATAAAAGGAAACCAGATCATTACGGCTCGCGTCACAGACGTTGATAATTCCTGTGCTTCGGTGACCATAGAATTTACCTTAGCACTTGACGATTCCTGTAAAAAGCCCGACGGTACCGGAAAACCACCGGATTTCAGAATATATTTTCCGGAATTCTTTACACCCAACAATGACGGTTACAATGATCAATGGGGACCATTGCCTAACCAGACAAGGAATATCAAGAATGTACAGATCTACGATCGTTACGGGAAATTGTTGAAGGTCCTTGCTCCTGACGAAAACTGGAATGGAGAATACAATGGCAATGAAATGCCTGTCGACGACTACTGGTTTACTGCGATCAACTCCCAAAATGACATCCTAAAAGGGCATTTTAGCCTCTTGAGATAAAGTCTGTCAAGGATTGATCTCCTGACTTTCATCCTGCTGCAACAGGACAATTCTTCCCGGCAAGATCGCTACCGGCAGTTTATCTTGCAGGTGAACAGGAATTCCGTTGACATATTCGGGGATGATCTTAATTTCCTCAGCAAGTTCACTACCAGAAAATCCGTTGATCTCCCGGCTGCTGATCGTGCGGTTATAATCAGCAAGAAATTTTGAAGCCAGAGGTAAATATGACCAGTGCCACTTTTCTTCATGATAACCCTTTCTCCCGTCCTCCTGAGAGGTGTAAACCTGGTGAAACCCGAACCGGGGAGCGTTTTTTACCAGCCATTCGTATACAGCCTTACCTTTACCCTCTTCAAAATGACAATTTTCGAGGTAGTTCAGGTCGATATCTGTACCCCAGTGGTGGCGTGAAGTGGCAGGCATAGAACTGAACTCCAGGATAGTTTTGGCCCGTTCTAAAGGAGAAAGATCTTCCAGCTTTTGCCATTTACTTTCCCAGATCTTCCTTTGCTCTTCAAAATTGCGGGTGCCCGAGAGGATTTTTAATTCGATACCATCCTTTAAAGCGGCCCGGTGCATTTCTTTGAAAGCGGAATAGACTACTGACTTGAGATATATAGATCTATCGGCATATTTTCTATCCACTTTCTCGAAATCCTTCACCAGTCGATAATCGAACCTGCCAAGTAGAAAATCACTACTAACAGCGGTCTCCTGAGAGCTGGCCGGCAGTAAAAAGAATAAAAAAATAACAGCGAACAGTTTTCGGATCATTGGCAGTGAAAAAGCCTTAAAGAGTAAAAGCCTCAGGATCGGATTACCTCTTCAACAACTGCCATGATCCACCTAAAGCAAATGAAGTAGCCAAAATCTTAAAAGTTTCTTAATTAAGCAAGAGAAAAATTTCAGGCAGCATCAAAACCATTTCTAAACTCCGGAAGGAAAAAAATATATTATTTAGCCTCAAATTGTTTTCCTGTTTTATAAAATGAGCTATATTTGCACCCGCAAAAAGGCCTCGTGGCGCAACTGAATAGCGCATCTGATT
>CAYLZB010000216.1:0-3217 GCA_964388165.1 uncultured Flavobacteriaceae bacterium
TTCCCGAATCCAAATATTCTTCAAATCCCATATCCCAGGCTTCAGATTCATCCTTGATCCTGTAAAAATCAAAGTGATTTACAGTTCCATTTTCTGTCTCATATACATTTACAAGGGAAAAAGTAGGGCTGGCACCAGTATCCACGGCACCTAAGCTCTTTAAAAGGGCTTTTATGAGCGTCGTTTTCCCGGCACCCATTTCGCCATAGAATAAAAGAGTCCTGCTTCTGGTTTTTTCCAGAAGTTTACGTGCAACTACATCAATTTCAGATAGAAGGTAGGTTACTTCCATTCAAAAGTATTACGATTTGGGGTGATAAAGATAGTTAATTTCTTGTTATCTAGGTGATAAGACGCTAAAGGGGATGATCATTTCCTCCATTGAGACTCCGCCATGCTGGAAAGTATTGCGATAATAACTCACATAATGATTGTAATTATTAGGGTATGCGAAAAACAGATCTCCCTTGGCGAATATAAAGGAGCTACTCATATTAATTGCAGGTAGGTGAATGGTTTTTGGATTGGGAGCAGCTAAAACATCTTTTTCTTCATAGGTGAGACTTTTTCCGGTTTTGTACCTAAGATTGAGGCTGGTCTGTTTATCTCCAATGACTTTAGAAGGATTTTTCACATTAATAGTTCCGTGATCTGTTGTAACTATTAGTTTGAACCCGAGATTCTGGGCTTGTTGAATGATCTCCAGCAAAGGTGAATTCCTGAACCAGCTATGGGTAAGTGACCGGTAGGATTTGTTAGTCGAGGCTAATTCCTTTATCACTTCCATTTCTGTTTTCGAGTGAGAAAGCATATCCACGAAATTATATACCACAACTGTAAGATCATTTTCCTTTTGGCTTCTAAAGTTCTCGACCAGTTTTTTTCCGGCTTTTAAGCTGCTTATTTTATGGTATTCGTATTTAATATCGGCACCTAATCTTTTCAACTGCGCCTGGAGGAACTCTGCCTCATGAAGATTTTTCCCTCCCTCATCTGTATCATTTTTCCAGAGGTTTGGGTATAACTTTTCCATTTCGCTAGGCATAAGCCCCGAAAAAATGGCGTTGCGGGCATATTGAGTGGCTGTTGGCAGGATACTGTAAAATGGTATTTCCTGCTCCTTTTTATAGTAGTTATTGATTACCGGTTCAAAAGCCTTCCATTGATCATAACGCATATTATCGATGACTACCAGTAGGGTAGGTCTTTCTGAACTCACTTCGGGAAGTATTTTTTCCTTGAAAAGAGTATGAGACATTATTGGTGCATCGGCATTCTTCTCAAACCATTTTGGATAATTCTTATCTATGAATTTACAGAACTGAGAATTGGCCTCGGTTTTCTGCGATTCAAGAATCTCGAACATGCCGCTGTCTTCGATGTCTTCGAGTTCCAGTTCCCAGTAGATAAGTTTCTGATAGAGCTCCGTCCATCCTTCGTAAGAATTGATCATTGCCATATCCATGGCGATCTTTCTAAATTCCTGTTGGTAGCTGGAAGTGGTTTTTTCTGATATCAGTCGGGAGTGATCCAGGTTCTTTTTAATGCTCAGCAGGATCTGGTTTGGATTAACAGGCTTAATAAGATAGTCTGCTATTTTTGAGCCTATAGCTTCCTCCATGATATATTCTTCCTCACTCTTGGTGATCATCACTACCGGTATATTGGCCTGTTTCTCTTTAATTTCTGAAAGAGTCTCCAGTCCCGATAATCCAGGCATATTTTCATCCAGGAAAACAATATCAAAATTCTCCTTTTCTATTTCCTCCAAAGCTTCAGTACCACTTTGGCAAGTGAACACCTTATAGTTCTTACTTTCAAGAAATAGAATGTGAGGTTTCAACAGGTCGATCTCGTCGTCTACCCATAGTATTTTGATATTATTCATATATGTATCTTTGTTGGCATTAATTAATAAAGAATCAGGCTTGCTTCAGGGAAACAAACTTAAGATCTTAAACGATCCAATTTACGGATTTATTACTATACCAAACGAACTGCTCTTTGGTATTATGGAGCATAAATATTTCCAAAGACTGCGGCGAATTTCTCAGATGGGTCTTTCATATCTGGTTTATCCCGGGGCGCACCACACAAGATTTCATCATGCTTTAGGGTGTCTACACCTAATGCAAAAGGCGGTGAGGGTCTTGAGGCTTAAGGGGGTAGAGATAACTGCCGAAGAGGAAGAGGCATTGCAGATCGCCATTCTGCTTCATGATATTGGCCATGGTCCTTTTTCTCATGCCATGGAGCACAGCATTGTGGAAGGGGTGAGTCATGAGACGATCTCTTTCCTTTTCATGGAGGAAATGAACCGGAAGTTTAACCAAAGATTAACTATGGCTATTGAGATTTTCCGCGGAAAATATCCCCGGAAATTTCTTTGTCAGCTCATCTCGAGTCAGCTCGATATGGACCGTATGGATTACCTGAAGCGTGATAGTTTTTATACCGGTGTGGCTGAAGGTAATATCAATAGCGAGAGGCTCATTAGTATGCTCACCGTGGTAAATAATGAGCTTATGGTAGAGGAGAAAGGGATCTATTCGGTAGAAAAGTTCCTCCTGGCCCGCCGACTCATGTACTGGCAGGTCTACCTGCATAAGACCGGGGTGGTGGCCGAACAACTTTTAATAAGGGTACTTCAGCGTGCGAAAGAGTTGGTCAACTCGGGTAGAAGCCTTTTCGCAAGCACTGCCCTGAATTACTTTTTACAAAACCAGATCACTGCCGATAATTTTTCAGAAGAAACTCTTCAGATCTTTGCCAGGCTGGATGATTATGATATTCTTCTCGCTATGAAGGAGTGGGCCCATGATGAAGATTTTGTACTGAGCAATCTGTGTCAAATGATCATCAACAGGGATCTGTTAAAGGTCAAGCTGAAAAAAAGGCCTGTCTCGGAAGAAAAGCTAGAAAGTCAGCTACAAAAAGTAATGGATCGACATAATTTAAGCAGGGAGGAAGCTTCTTACTTTGTGTTTAGTGGAGACATTAGTAATCTTGCTTACAAGAGAGAGGATGAGAAGATACATATCCTCTTTAAAAGTGGAAAAGTAACAGATGTTATTAAGGCTTCAGATCATTTCAACCTGAAGGCTTTATCGAGACCCGTCACCAAATTTTATATCTGCTACCCTAAACCCAAAGATTAACTCATTTTTTTTACTTTTGCCAGAATGAAGTTTACAGCAGCTCAAATAGCAGGTATCTT
>CAYLZB010000217.1:0-3201 GCA_964388165.1 uncultured Flavobacteriaceae bacterium
CTCTTGCTTCATCCAGGCTGAAACCTGAGGGTGAAATTGCGCTGCTGGGAAAATTAGCAATGGCATCACAATCCAGTTCGAGGCCGAATTCTTTATTCTTAATAAAATTCAGGTGTTCTTTAAAAGCCTGTGTGAGATCAAGTTCGGTAAGTTCCTCCAGCAGGCTGTATTTAAATGCTTCGGAAGCATCCATTTCATCAAAGATATACTGCGGCGTGTAATTCCGGTGCAAACCAAAAACGGAATACCTCTCTAAAAAGCCATTTTTGAAGGCATAGCTAAAACCGTTTCCGCTATGCCGATGTTCAAGCTTTCTCAGGTCTGTATGCGCATCAATGTTCAACACATTAATGGGGTGCCCGCATGCCTCGGCAGCTCCTTTGATATTTCCGAAGGCGTTGTTATGGCCGCCACCAATGATCACAGGAAATTTCCCTGCAGAAATGATCTTTTTGACCACCTCACTTACTACGGAATCCAGCTGCTCCACAAGATCGCCCAGCTTCTGAACATAATTGGGATCTGAAACATCAATATTAGTGGCCTTCTGCATTAAAGCTGAAGTATCTATCTCCCCGAGAAGCAGCATGTTTGCACCCGAATTGAACCTGTTCTCCTGAACGTTGAGAAATGACTTCAGGAATTCCTGCCATGCATTTGAAGTTCCGGGTTTGCCATAGTTCGCCCTAACACCAATATCTTCAGGGATCCCAAAAATGACAAATTCGGCTTCCGTTTTTTCAAGATCCTCAAGATTCGCCGCAAGTTGAATCTTTTCTCCCAGCTTTATTTCTCCCGGCCTGGTCGAAACCAGTTTGAAAAGCTGTTTTTCAGAATAAAATTTCAGCTGACCCATTTAAACCTTTTTTCCATTAATATATACCGAATCGATGTGATTGGCACCAAAGGAGTAGGGCAGGAATCCGTATGAAGGGATCTCATCTGTGAGAATGAGATTCGCAGCCTTGCCTTTCGTGATACTGCCGTGGGTGTCGAGAATTCCCATTGCATAAGCTGCATTAATGGTAGCAGCGTTAATGGCTTCTTCCGGGTTCATTTTCATTTTGATACAGGCAAGGGAGATCACCAGGTTCATGTTTCCGTTTGGAGTACTCCCGGGATTATAGTCGGTGGCCAGTGCCAGTGGTAAGCCGGAGTCGATAATATCACGTGCGGGAGTATAAGGAATGCTTAGAAAAAGAGAGCAGGAGGGAAGTGCTACCGGCATGGTCTCACTGTTCTTTAATACTTCCAGATCTTCCGGGTCCATCACTTCAAGGTGATCTACGGAAAGGGCTTTATGCTCCACCGCGGCTTTGATCCCCCCAATGGTATTGAACTGGTTCACATGGATCTTTGGGATAAGGCCGTATTTCTGACCTGCCTTCAAAACCCGATGTGTATCTTCTACTGAAAAATAGCCTTTTTCACAGAAGATATCCACATACTCTGCCAGGCCTTCTTCGGCTATCTGAGGCATCATTTCGTTGATGAGGAGATTGAGATAACCGTCCTTGTCATTCTTATATTCCGGCGGAATAGCGTGAGCTCCCAAAAAAGTTGCTTTTACCGGAAGTTTGTAGTTGTCCCTCAATTTCCTGATGACCCTAAGCATCTTGAGCTCAGCTTCGGTGGTTAATCCATACCCCGATTTAATTTCGATGGCCGTAGTTCCCATCCTCATTACCTCCTCAAGGCGTTTAGCCGATTGAAGATAGAGTTCATCCTCATCAGTCTCCTGCAGCTTTTTAGCTGAATTCACTATACCTCCGCCTTTTTCGGCTATTTCTTCATAGGTAAGTCCGTTTATGCGGTCAATGAATTCCTGTTCGCGATTTCCGGCGTAGACCAGGTGCGTGTGGGAATCGATCCACCCGGGAAGCAGGAATTTTCCGGAGGCATCTACTTCAGTCACTCCTTCAAAAGTGGGAAAATGTTCCATTTTTCCGAAGTCGGCGATCTTACCGTCTTCCACGAGTAACCAGGCCTTGTCGATCACAGGGAGATCTTTCATTTCACTGCCTTTGAGCGGCTTAAGAGTTTCCTCCCTCACCTGGATGAGCTGCTTGATATTCTTAAAGATAAATTTCATAACGTAAAGATAGAAAAGTGCCGAGAATTTACAGGGCCTACCGAAGATACCTCTCTAAAATGACATTTTTAAGACCCCTTCTTTTTCAGTAATTCTTTTTACCTTAGGAAAGAATTTTTTCCAACGATCATGACTCATAAAAAACCCGGTCTCAATACCATTTGTACCCACGTGGGAGAGCTAAAGGATGAACAATTCCGCGGCGCAGTTTCCCCTCTATACATGTCTACTTCCTATGCTTATGAAGATGTGGAAGTAAAGCGCTATCCCAGATATTTTAACACCCCAAACCAGCACGCCCTGGCTCAGAAAATGGCTGCCCTGGAACATGGAGAGGCTGCACTGATCTTTGGTAGCGGAATGGCTGCTGTGAGTACTGCCCTTTTTGCTTTTTTGCACAAGGGAGATCATGTTGTGCTGCAGCGGACGTTATATGGAGGTACCAGCAACCTGGTGGTTGAGGAGTTTGAGAAGTTCGGGATCGAATATTCCTTCGCAAAAGATCTTTCTGCGGAAGCTTTTGAAGCCGAAATCCGTGAGAATACTAAGGTGTTATACATTGAAACTCCCTCAAATCCCTTGCTTACCATTACCGATATGCAAGCCGTTGCCGGCCTTGCAAAGAAGCACGGACTGGTGAGTATGATCGATAATACTTTTGCCTCCCCGGTAAATCAAAATCCGATTGATTTTGGAATCGATGTGGTGATCCACTCGGCTACAAAGTATATGGGTGGTCACAGTGATATCCTGGCAGGCACAGTGATCTCTACTGAAGAATATATCAACAGGATCTTTCAGCTGGCAAAGAATTTCGGCGGAAGCCTTAGCGATTATACCGTATGGCTTTTGGAACGAAGTTTAAAAACGATGGGACTGCGTGTAAAGGCCCAAAATGAGGGTGCCCAGAAAATGGCTGAATTTCTTGAAGGAAATGAGCTGGTGAAGAAAGTTTATTATCCGGGTCTGCCTTCACATGAGGGGCATGAGCTTGCGAAAAAACAAATGCATGGTTTTGGTGGCATGTTGTCCTTTGAGCTGAAGGAACTGGATTCCCAGGCTTTCATGAAATACCTGAAACTTATTAAACCTTCAATGAGCCTGGCCGG
>CAYLZB010000218.1:0-3158 GCA_964388165.1 uncultured Flavobacteriaceae bacterium
AAATTTCAAGAAAATTTATAAACCTCACAGGTTTTTAGAACCTGTGAGGTTTATTTATCCCCGCCTGGAACCTTTAATTAAATTAATTCCATCACCCTTTCCAGGGCCATCCCACGGGAGCCTTTTATAAGGATGGTTCCGGAATTAAATTCTGAGGGTTGAAACCAGCTTCTGAAATCCTCAAAGCTTTCAAACTTCTTGATCTTTTGGGAGGAGGTATTCGTGTGGTTAAAATTTGAGCCAATAGCATAGATCTTATCTACATTTGACTTCTTATATTCTTCCAGTAAATGCTCATGTTCCACACCTGCTGTAGCGCCTAACTCAAACATATCTCCTAAAATCGCAATTTTAGGAGAGCCTTCCATGCTCTTAAGGTTTTCCAATGCTGCTGCCATACTCGAAGGATTGGCGTTGTAGGCATCAAGAATGATCCGGCGATTATCTTTTAATATGATCTGTGACCTGTTGTTTTGAGGAGAATAGGCTTTTAGTGCGGCACTAATATCATCTACAGGGACTTTGAAATACTTTCCTACTGCATATGCAGCTGCCATGTTAGTGCCGTTATAGGTGCCGGTAAGCTGTCCGCAGATCTTTTTCCCTTCTACCTCAAGGCCGGCATAAGAGTCCTCCCGATAATATTTGAGCTGAAGGTCTGCTTTCTCGGAAGAGCCAAAAGTGAAAGTCTGCTCATAATTTTCTTCCTGCGCCTGTAGTGGATCATCAAGGTTCAAAAAAAGCAATTTTTGATGTGCTTTAAGATGATCATATAGCTCTTTCTTCCCCTTGATCACTCCTTCTACACTTCCGAATCCTTCCAGATGAGCTTTACCAAAGTTGGTGATGTAGCCAAAATCGGGGAAGGCTATATTGCAAAGAAATTCTATTTCTTTTTGATGATTTGCCCCCATTTCTACAATTCCAAATTCTGTTTCCCTGTCCATGGAAAGGAGGGTGAGTGGAACGCCGATATGATTATTAAGATTTCCTTGCGTAGCTACCGTCCTGTACTTTTTCGAGAGCACCGCATTAAAAAGCTCTTTGGTCGTTGTTTTCCCATTGCTGCCGGTAAGGGCAAGGATCGGTAATTTAAGTTGTTTTCTGTGGTAAGAGGCTAATTCCTGAAGAGTTTTAAGGACGTTCTCTACCCGGATGAATTTATTGTTCTCCTCAGAAAGATCTTCGTCAATGACTGCATGGGTAGCGCCTTTGTTAAGAGCTTCGGAAGCAAAATCATTGGCGTTGAAATTCTCACCTTTTAAAGCAAAGAAGATACTGCCGGGTTTTATCTTCCTGGTGTCGGTGCTAACACCGGAACTGTCCAGGAATAATTGATGGAGTTGAGGTATTTTCATAAAATAAAGCTATAAAAAAAAGCCCTAATGAAATTAGGGCTTCTCCTTATATATTGAAAGAAATTTAATTCTTTGCTGTTTTGTTTTTGTTAAGCGACTTTGATCCCACTCTGGACATTGCATTTCTGAAGCCAATATAATCTGTTGCCATATCCTGAGGGAAATATCTTCTCTGTGCAGGATCTAGCCAGTAGGCTCGGTCTCTCCATGAACCACCTTTGTAAACCCTCACGTTGTCATCTACCAGGGTAGTACGCCCCGTTGATTTGTCGTATTCGAGGTTTTGTTCTCCAATGCTGTCTATAGTTGCTGTATGAACAGGAGAGTTATACATTCTCTTGCTTGGATCTGCCTCACCTTCTTCTCCGAAAGAGTCGTAGTAGCGGGTAGAGGTCCTGTCGCCATCCCTAAAGTTTCTCTGGTCACTTTCATTGAAGTTGGTGCGCAGGTATGTATCTTCAGGAGTAATAGGTACTGTCTTGATTTCCCCTGGAAGGTTTCTTGCAACTATCCTTCCGTTGCTTAGCGTATCATATTCGATTTCATCTACTCCAAGGACCTTAACTGTACCGTCTTCAGTAATTGCGTGTTTTGTATAAACATTACCTCTATAGTAGTTAAAGTCGTTGAATTCATCATCTACGATTGGGCGGTAAACATCGGCAACCCATTCGGCCACGTTTCCTGCCATGTCGTAAAGACCGAAATCGTTAGGCTCGTAAGATTTAACTTCGGCAGTAATATCGGCGCCATCATCACTCCATCCTGCGATCCCGCCATAGTCACCATCGCCTTGTTTAAAGTTGGCCATTTGATCACCTCTTCTTCTGGCATCACCACTTCGGGTGTATTGACTATCCCATGGATATTTTTTTCTTCCGCGGTAAACGTTGTAATTTCTTATTCCTACAAGTGCAAGTGCAGCATATTCCCATTCAGCTTCGGTAGGAAGACGATATTCCGGCAATAGTACCCCGTGCTTACGCTGTACGTATAAGTTTGTACTGTCTTTGGTCATAAAGCGATCTGCTTTATTTCCACCTCTTACCAAACTGTCACTTCCACCATAGACCTGATTTGGTGCATTGAGGTAGGTCTCAGTGCTAAAACCCTGTCCGGGTTCAGCAGCAAAACGTGCACCTTCAGCAGTAAAGCCTTCTTTTTCAAGACGAAGTTCGTTCACCCTGTCTGTTCTCCACTTACTGAATTCAACTGCCTGGATCCAGCTAACACCTACTACAGGATAATTAGCATATGCCGGGTGGCGCAGATAGTTGTTGGTCATAGTTTCATTGTACCCTAACCTGTTTCTCCATACAAGGGTATCCGGTAAAGCTCCGTGGTAGATATTTCTATATCTTGGTTCGCTTGGTGGATAAACCCGCTTAAGATAATCAAGGTATTCCAGGTACATTAAATTAGTAACCTCGGTCTCGTCCATGTAGAAGGACTGTACGTGTTGCTGGGTAGGGGTGTTGTTCCAGTCATGCATCACATCATCCTGTACCCGTCCCATTGTAAAGGTACCTCCTTCAACAAAAACCAAGCCCGGTCCTGCCTCCTGCTCATCGTAGTCGGCATTATAATTAAAACCACCATCCTTGGAATTGATATCCCAACCGGTGGCGCGGGAATTGTCCTTGTAATCCCTCGAGTTGTTACAGCTAAAAAGGCCGACACTTAACGTGATGGCAAAAAGAGCTTTTACAGCAACCTTATTTCTCATATTCACAATATCTTTTATAGCAATTATGGCTTTGCAATATAGTAATTAACGCAAAACTACCAAGATTATTTCAA
>CAYLZB010000219.1:0-3128 GCA_964388165.1 uncultured Flavobacteriaceae bacterium
TTTACAGCAACCAGAAAACCAATAACTATTTAAAGGAAATTGCTGAGCAGTGCAAGATTCCAAAGAAGCTAAGTTTCCACGTCGCCAGGCACACATTTGCAACTACTATTACACTTTCTAATGGAGTACCTATAGAAACTGTGTCAAAGCTCCTAGGCCACTCTAAATTGTCTACAACACAAATTTATGCAAGGGTTATTGATCAGAAGATAGGAGAGGATATGGACCTTCTACAGTCTAAGCTCTCTTAATGACTCCTTGCGGGCTAAAAAAGAAAAATTTGCTGGTGAAAAAGGAAAAGGCGAGCGAAGCGCTGCAAGCCCAAATCTACCGAACTAATACTATGTTGTGAGGCAGATTTATAAAATTAGTAATGGTTGCCGCAAAAAATTCCCTATTCATAACGGTTCCCAAAGCATTTGCCGCAAAATTACTAATGATCTTTTAAACAAAAAACTGGAAAGTCTTGTAAACAAAGGGGGGAAGAACCTTAGAACACGCTCTGCGTGTTCTCCTCTTGCTTTCTTCCCCCCTAATTCTACATTTCTTTTCAATTCACATTTCATAGAACATTAATTCTAAAAATCATAAAATAAACCCGTAATAATTGTACGGGATTTTTTGAGGATTTAGAAATCGTTCTCGATAAATTGTTTCCTGATCTCTTTATTACTCGAGGTCCAAAAAAAGGAATTAACTAACAAAATGTTCATATGATAAACTGTAAACTAAGATGGTTCCAAAATCACAGCCCGCCAATGCATATATTTGGATTGCAATAAAACTTTAATAATTAATAAATGAGAACATTATTTTTCTTTTTAGTATTAGCCACCTCTGTAACTTTAAATGCGCAGATTACGAAAGGAAACTGGATAGTTGGGGGGAGCGGGTCATTTACCTCTTCGACCGCCATAACGGAAGATGCTTCTGGCCGTAAAGTTTATAGTAAGGCCACAGGTATTCAATTAGATCCTAATATTGGATATTTTCCTACGGACAAATTTGTTGTCGGTCTAGATACGGGGATAGGTTTTTCAAACCCACCAGAAAGAAATAACAGCAACTGGGCACTGGGTTTTGGACCCTTTGCTCGCTATTATTTTCTGAAGCCAGAAAATCTTATTAATCTTTTTAGTGAGGCCAATTTTTTATACAGTATGGGGTTGAGTGAAATAAATAGCGATAGAACCTCAACAAGATTTGGATTTAGCACTGGAGGTGTTCTGTTTTTTAACAATAGTGTAGGTTTAGAGCTATCACTGAATTATACCGATACCACTTCTAAAAGAGACGGAATTTTTAATGCTAGGTTCAAAGATATCTTTGTAGGCTTAGGTTTTCAAATCCATTTAAAAAAATAATGTTTTATCAAAACGAAAATTTATGAGATTAAAACTACTATTCTTATTTATTACTCTTACTGCTCTATCAACATTATCTTACGGACAAGTTGATGTTGAAATTCAAAGTATGACTTATTTAAACGGTAACTCTATTAGTGATTGTGGAACTATTGATCTTGAGGATAAGGATGAAGTAACAGTTCAGTTTACTGTTCATCTTGAAAAACCAACAAACCTAGCGGTAGGGAATGGCTATTTAAAGATTTATTCTAAAAAATCTTCGACTTCTCCGGAAATTGAAAGGTATAGTGAAATTGTTCAAAGTGTTTCTTGGGCAGGCCTTGGAACAGTTGAGACTTTTGATGTTCCGCCCGTGACGGTAACCCTTGATGCCCAAGATTTTAGTACTAGTGGGGGTACATTTTATGCGTGTTATATTTCTTCAAGCAATAACAAGTACTGCGCCTCTTGTAGTTACTCAATTGAAAAAGACGAGGTACCCTCATTTAGTCTTTCACCATCGAATTTAAGTTTGTCTTGTGGGGATACTGGTTCAAGAACATTTACAATTACGCCATCAAATATTCCCAGTGGTGCAAATGTGACTTACCAATGGAGCCATCCAGGTTGGACAATAGTCAGCTCAACTGCTACTTCAAAAACGCTCAAGCCGAATTCAGGTATTTCCTTACCTTCAAATGTATCAGTAACTCCTTATATTGATGGAGTTGCGGAACCTGCGGAGATTAGTAGTATTAGTCGAACTCCATTTACCACGTCAGCATCAATAGATGGAGCGAACGTATTATGTTCCACTGGAACCTACACGATGAGAAATCTTCCAAGCGGCGTTTCTGTTCAATCCGCAAGCTCTTCCGACACCAATATAGCTACTGTAAGTTTGGATCCAAATGGACAAATTACTGTAACCAAAGTATCAAATGGAATATTTACTCTTTCTGTGGTATTGCAAAATTCTTGTTCTCAAACGACAACCAAACCAAAGAGCATTCAAGTGGGCGAAAATGCTAATGTGGATATAACAGGATTGGAAAACGGAATTGATGCCGGTGGTTCTGTTGATTTAAGTCTAATAAATTCGAATGGTTGTGGGTATATAACTTTTACTTCTGCTTCAAGCGGGTTATCGTTTGATTATGTAGGGCCGGATTATGCCGTACTGAGGTCAACTTCTTCGAACTCGGGAACTGGTTGGGTATACATAAGTATATCAGGTGGAACCAGTATTTACAAAGAATTCCCCATAAATACTGCAGCACCACCAGTTTTACCAGATGAAAATTATATTTCTATAGCAAAGGTTCCAAATAATTACACAGTTTATCCTTATAATCAATGGAAAATGGTAAAAGCTTATTATTATGGGAACAGTAATGATGTAGATTATTGGGAATGGTATGTTGGTAGTAGTTATTATGCAAAACCAGATGATACCAGTGTAATTTTCTTACCATCATCAAGTAGTAATGTAACGGTAAGTGTGAGAGCATGTAACAGTGATGGTTGTAGTCAATACGTTTCAGCTGTTATTAATTAATGAATTTTTGGACAGTAAAAAGTAGCAATCTCCGTATTAGAATTTACAAGAATTCATATCTTTAAGTTTTAAATCATTTCATTCTAAAGGTCACCTAATCGGTTACCTGAAATAAAGAAAAAAGAAAGAAGTACTGCATTTACTGGTATTACGGGAGAGGCAAATTAACCCTGCCACCCCGACAAAACAAAGCCTTGCACGAAAGTGCAGGGCTTTTTTGTTTT
>CAYLZB010000220.1:0-3116 GCA_964388165.1 uncultured Flavobacteriaceae bacterium
CCATCCTCCTCACCACGCACTACATCGAGGAGGCAGAACGCCTCTGCGACCAGGTCGCCATCATCGACCAGGGCCGGAAGGTCACGGTCGCGACGCCCGCCGAACTCACCGACCGCGGCACGGACATCCTCACGCTCACGCTCTCGGAGCCCCCGCGAGAGACGCCGATCATCGACGACGAGCGCGTCGAGGAGGTCACGGTGGAACGCGACCGCGTGAGCATCCGGTCGTCGAACGGGAGCGAGGTGGCACCCGCCGCCATCCGTCAGCTCGAGGACCAGGGCCACCGCGTGGTCGACCTCGACGTCGCCCGCACGAGCCTCGAGGAGGTCTTCGTCGACATGACCCGGAACGACGACCCCGCCACGGACGACGACCACGACCCAGACCACCCTGAAGCCGACGAGACCGCCACGGAGGTGTCTCGATGAGCGTCGTCTCCCGTGGCCTCTCCGCGCTCACCGAACGCGAGATCCTGCGGTTCATCCGGCGCCCCTACAACACCTTCCTCCCGCCGTTCGTCACGAACGTCCTCTACTTCGCGGTGTTCGGCGTCGTGCTCGGCGAACGCATCAACGAGGTCGGCGGCGTCCCCTACATCCAGTTCATCCTCCCCGGCCTCGTCGTCCTCGGCGCCATCTCGAACGCCTTCGAGAACGCGTCCTTCAGCATCTTCCACGGCCGCTGGAACGAGTACATCCACGAGGCGCTCACCTCCCCGCTCGCGTACTGGGAGATGGTCGTCGCGTACGTCGTCGCATCGGCGCTCCGGGGGACCCTCATCGGAATCCTCATCGCCGCCATCGGCGCGCTCTTCACCCCCCTCGTCGTCCCCCAGCACCCGTTCTACGCGGTCGCGTTCATGCTCGTCATCACGACGCTCTTCGCCGCGTTCGGCGTGATCGGCGGCCTCGTCGCCGACGACTGGGACCACCTCACCGTGCTGAACCAGTTCATCCTCCGGCCGATGGTGTTCTTCGGCGGGGTGTTCTACTCCATCAACGAACTCGCCTCCCCGTGGCGCGAGGCGTCGTTCCTCAACCCGATGGTGTACATGGTGAACGGCGTCCGGTACGGCATCCTCGGTGTGACGGACGTGAACCCAGACACGGCCCTCGTCGTGCTCGCCGGCCTCACCGTCGTCGTCCTCGCCGTCGACGTCTACCTGTTCCGCATCGGCTACGGCCTGACGGACTGAGACGTACGAGGACACCCAGTCTGGCTGTAGTCTATATCGGTTTTCGTTCGCCGGAACTGGAGAGCAGAACCCCCCGTCCGTCGTCCGAGTCCAACGTGACGTCGTAGCCGAACTGCCGCAACAGGTCGGCCTGCGACTCGACGTGATTGGTCTGCGTCGGAATCCTGACACAACCTCCAGCCAGTGCGACGAACGGGAGGACCTGGTCGGCGAGATACCGGTCGACCGTGGCGTCCGCCATCCGGAATCCCGCGAGGTCGGCCACCGCGTCGGCCCCGACGTCTTCCGCAGGTTTGCCGCGTTTGCCGACGACAGGGAACCCCGCCCGGGACTCCGCGAAGATTGCGACGACGTCGCAGACGCTTCCGGGTGACCGACTGTCGACGTACTCGATCACCGGGTCTGCGTCTACGTCGTTCGGGAGGTGCTGGATCGCCGCCGTCGCCTGTCGGTCCGCGACCGAGGCGGGTTCGAGGGACGTCGACGCGGTCGACCTGATCTCGACTCGCTGCAGTGCACCGCGCTCGGACAAGTCGATCGGTGAGAGACTGTTTGGTTCGACGCGTAACGTGGCCTGACCACCCCCAGCAGGATAGAATCCGCGACGGTCGACCGAGAGGGTCGCGGTGACGCCGAACTCCCGTAAGGTGGGGAGTTTTACGTGCCGGTAGTAGTCCACCGTCGGCGCCCACTCGACGTCCGTCCCACCCGTCACGGTGAGTTCGAGGGGTTCGTCGAGTGTGGCGGCGATGGGCAGGACGGTGTCGAAGACGAGCATGATGCTTCCCGCCGTCCCGATGTCGACGGCGAACTGGCCGCCCTCCGGTTCGCCCGGTGCGAACTCGACGGTGGTCGACCCGACCTCGGCGCCGTCGACGTCGGCATCGCAGACGCTCGCGGTGGCTTCGACGGCGGCGACGTGCTGTGCTTTGAGCCCTGGCTGCTCGCGTGCTTTCCGCGCGTCGACGACGCGAACGGCGTCCCCGGTGAGCGCGGCGAAGGAGACTGCGGCCCGGACGAGCTGGCCGCCGCCCCGGCTGCCGTCCACCACGTGCATGCAGGTTTCCTCACCTGGCTCGAACAAGTACGTGGCGACACCGTTACGCCGGACGGCAGAGAACTCACCCGTATGGCAGAGACGGATCTCGACGAGGACGCCTGGCGTGACCGAATGGAGTCGTTCCGCCGGCAGAAGGAGACGTTCCTGCGCTCCGATCCGGAGTCCCCGCTCTCGGACGTCCCAACCGACTTCGACGAACTCCAGTGGTTCCCGCTCGACCTCGAGTATCGGGTCGTCGCCCGCTTTCAGCCGGCGCAGTCGCGGGAGACCGAGACGCTCCCGTCGACCAAGGGCCCGTCGCGAAAGTACGAACGCGTCGCGACGTTCGGCTTCACGCTCGACGGCGACCACCACGTGCTCACGGGGTACCAGGTCGAAGGCGAGGACACGCTTTTCGTCCCGTTCACGGACGAGACGAACGGGAACGAGACCCCCGCGTTCGGGCGATACCTGGACGTGGACCCGGGCGATGCAGATATCGGGGACGACGTCGTGCTCGAATTCAATCTCGCGCAGGTGCCGTACGCCGCGTACAGCGACGAGTACGCGAGTACGATTCCACCCGACGAGAATCACATCCCGTCAGCGGTGCGGGCGGGCGAACGGACGCCCCGCTGAGGGCTGTGAGAACAGAAGAACTGCGAGAGATCGGAGAGCCGAAGAACAGCAGGAGAGAGCGAAGAGAGAGTCGAAGAACAGCGAGAGAAGGCCTGTTTTACGCGATCGCGTTCGTGGCTTCGAGGAGTTCCTGGTAGCGGTTCCGGATGGTGACCTCGCTGACGTTCGTGACGTCGCTGACCGCGCTCTGGGTCACCTTCTGGTTGGTGAGGAGGCTGGACGCGTAGATCGCGGCGGCGG
>CAYLZB010000221.1:0-3080 GCA_964388165.1 uncultured Flavobacteriaceae bacterium
ACCGACTCTTCACCGGGATGGGTGGGAAGACGTCGACGTAGCCCTGTTCGCGGTGCACCTCGAGCATGAACTGGATGAGCGCGTGCTCGAGGCGGGCGCCGTCGCCCTTCAGGAAGTAGAACCCGCCACCCGAGACCTTCGCGCCGCGCTCGAAGTCGAGGATGTCGAGGTCCTCACCGAGGTCGTAATGCGGAATCAGATCCTCGGCGAGCGTCCGCCGATTGTCGAATCCCTCGCGGCGCACCTCGACGTTGTCTGACTCGTCGTCCCCGACTGGCGCGTCGTCGTAGGGGATCTGGGGAATGCGCATCATCGCCGCCTGGAGTTCGTCCTCCAGTTCGTCGGCGCGCTCCTCGACCGTCTCGATCCGGTCCTTCAGTTCCTGCGACTTCTCGATGGCCTCTTCGGCCTCCTCGTCCTTCCCCTGGCGTTTGAGGTCGCCGATCTCGCTGCTGATCTCGTTGCGCTCGTGCCGGAGGTCGTCGCCCTCCGCCTTGCGTTCGCGCCACTCCTCGTCGATCTCGAGCACGCGGTCGAGGTCGACGTCGGTGACGCCCTTGTTCCGGATCGCGTCCCGGACCTCGTCCGTGTCCTCCCGCAGAAGCTGCCTGCTGATCATTATCGGTGGATTCTCTCGCCCCGTGCAAAACCGCTTCGCATCCATGGCACGGCCTCACGCCGGCCAACCCACCGTCAGTGACGCGGCAGAAGGTCAGTCGGCGGACGGCTCGATGCGGTCGGGTCTGCCGGAGGATTCCGGGGTCTGTTCGACGTCGGTCTCGCTGGGGTCGAGGTACTCGTACTCGATGCCCTCGGTGTCGAGGATTCGGCCGACGGCGTCCATCGCGTACTCGATCTCGAGGCCCACGAGGTCGACGTGGGCGTCGGGGTGTTCGGTGGGTTCGGTCTCGTAGTGCGCGGTGAGTTCGGTGCCGCCGCCGTCGTGGACGTACCCCCGGATGTGGACCTGCCACCAGTCGTACTGGGTCTCCTCGCGGTACTCGACCCGCCGGATGTTCAGCACCTCCCCGCGGTAGTTGTAGGAGAGCTCCCAGCCGGGTTCGAAGTAGTGTCGGCCGAAGCGCGCCATCACCTCGGGTTTCTCCATGTCGACGAGGTACGCGGGGCTCTCGCTGCGCTGCTTCGTGAAGAACGTCTTCCGCACCCACCAGATGGAGTGCCGGATGTTCCGCAGGGGTGTCTCGTGGATGTGCTTCAGGCGGTCGATGATATCGAATGCCGGGTCGATCGCGAGGTCGGTCGGGACGAGGGACGCGACGGCCGACCGCAGCCGGGCAAGCGGCCCCCGTGTGGTGCTGCTGGACGCGGACATGGCTTCTACTCATCACGAACCGGCTTAGTCTTACGCCTCGTCTGGGTGGATGTGGCTGGGGGGCCTCCCGACGACGGTGGCTACCGCGGGGCGAACGCTTTTCCTGTTTCCCCTCCCGGATTCCCCTAATGGCACCTGGCGACGTCTTCGAGGCCGAGGATCTGAGCGACGTCTACTACGTCGACACGGGGATGTACGGGACGCCGAAGTACGGCGCCGTCTACCTCATCGACGCGGCGGAACCCGCGCTGGTCGATACCGGCATCGGGTCGAACTACGAGTACATCGAGGGGCTCCTGGACGAGGTCGGCGTCGACCGCGAGGACCCCCTCCACATCCTCGCGACCCACGTGCACCTCGACCACGCCGGCGGTGCGGGGTTCCTCGCCGAGGACTACCCGAACTCGGACGTCTACGTCCACGAGATCGGCGCCCCCCACCTCGCCGACCCATCGCGACTCGTGAAGGGAACGAAACAGGCCGTGGGCGACCAGTGGACGTACTACGTCGACCCGAAACCCGTCCCCGAGGACCGCATCATCGAACTCTCCGGCGGCGAGACGCTCGACCTCGGCGACCGGACGCTCGACGTGCATCACGCGCCCGGCCACGCCCCCCACCAGGTCATCTTCCACGACGCGGAGGACGCCGCGGTGTACGTCGCGGACGCGGCGGGCATCTACGTCCCACAGATCGACCAGATCGAGCCGACGAGTCCGCCGTCGAACTTCGACCTCGAACAGGTCGTCGAGGACGCGGAACTGCTCAAGTCGCTCGACCCCGAGGTCCTGTGCTACGCCCACTACGGACCCGCTGGCGGCGAACGTGGCGGTGCTGGCGGGCCGGACGCCCGAGCGGACGCACAGGCGTACCTCGACGAGTACATCGACGTCATCCAGGCGTGGGTCGCCGATATCGAGGCGGTCTGGCGGGAGGCGGACGACGACAGCGACGTCGTCGAGCACTTCGTCGAACGCACCCCGATGGCGGACGTCTGGGGGGAGCGGAAGGCGACCGCGGAAACTGCGATGAACGTTCGTGGGGTTCTGCGTTACCTTAAGACGAGGGAGGACGACTAACCAGCCATGACTGGGGACTGGCGGACCGCCGAGCAGGAGTTCGAGCACGAGGTCCTCGCGGAGACGACGCTCCCGAGGACGTTCGAGGACACCGCCGCACGACACGTGGACCGGCCCGCACAGGGCTACAAGGGCGGCATCTACGACCGGAGCCTCGTCGAGAACGACGTGGTCCCCGCCGCCCCCGCCGGCGACTACGCCCATCTCACCTACGGCGAGATGCGGGACATCGTCCGGAACCTCGCGGCGGGCTTCCGCGACATCGGCGTCGAGGCCGGCGACCGCGTCGGCATCTTCGCGAACACCCGGATGGAGTGGGCGCAGACCGACTTCGCGCTCCTCGCCGGCGGCGCGACGGTCACCACCGTCTACGCGTCGAGTAGCGCCCGGCAGGTCGAACACCTGCTCGGCGACTCCGGGTCGACGGGTGTCGTCGTGGAGGGCGAGGAGGCCCTGTCGAAGGTGCTCGAGGTCGAGGACGAACTGGATCTGGAGTTCATCGTCACGATGGACCACGTCCCCCCACACCGGGACCGGGACGACATCCTCTCGCTCGGCGAACTCCACGAACGTGGCCGCCAGGTCTACGACGCCGAGACCTACCAGTCCTGGATCGACGACCAGTCCCCCGACGACCTCGCGAGCCTCATCTACACGTCCGGCACCAC
>CAYLZB010000222.1:0-3077 GCA_964388165.1 uncultured Flavobacteriaceae bacterium
AGACCATAGGTCGGGCTGCCCGACATTTAGAAGGAAAAGCCATAATGTATGCCGACAAGATCACCGATAGTATGCAGAAGACTATAGATGAGACCGAGTACAGGAGGGAAAAGCAGTTAAAATATAATGAAGTTAACAACATCACTCCTACTGCGCTTAAAAAGTCCTTCGAAAATATGCTTGTGCGCAAAAAACCGGAGCCTTACACCTATGAAGTTGCGCCAACGCTGCAAGCTGCCGAAGCTGAAACAGAGTTCTTCAGCAAACCCCAGCTGGAGAAGCGAATTCGGGAGAAGAGAAAAGCTATGGAATCGGCTGCAAAAGAGCTGGATTTCATGACAGCGGCAAAACTGCGGGATGAAATAAAAATGTTACAGGAGAAAGTACAGGGAGCTTCTTAAAGTGTTAAAAATTCTATAGAGCCTTGAACAGCAGCAGGATAAATTATTATCTTGATAATAATTCCGGTGCCTCCCTCTAATATTCTAAACTCGTGTTCAAAGCTCTAAAGGTAGGGATAGTACTTCTATTCACGTGTGGCAGTTTGACTGCCCAGGTAGGGATCAATACCACAGATCCCAAAGCTCAGTTAGATATAACCATTGAAAATCCGGCGGCCCCGGAACCTACAGATGGGATCCTCATTCCGCGGGTCTCAGCTTTTCCTGCTACAGATCCTTCAGCAGCGCAACATGGAATGATGATCTTCCTTACCACTCAAAAAGGGGAATTTTCACCCGGATTCTACTGGTGGAATTCTTCCGCAGGAAAGTGGGAAAGCATGGCGGGGAAAGCCACTTCAGATTTCTACAAAGTCGGCACTACCTCCCCGGCATCAAATCCGAATGAAGCTGTATACCGAAAAGGAAATGTTACCATTGGAGGCACTTCCCAGAACGTAAAACTAAAGGTGATGATAGATGCGCAGGAGGATCACACCATCCGCACTCCTCTCGAAGTGGAAAATGCCAGCTCAACGACAAAGAACGTCACCTACGGAATTCTTAGCAGTAACAATACTGCAACGGCCGATAAAAAGTATGGGATCAAAAATTCAGTTAGCGCCAACGGAATTGGCATCCATTACGGCATTTTTAATGAAGTCAATCAAAACACTAATGAAGAGATCTATGGGATCTGGAATGATGTAGGGAAGACATTTGGTTCTACTAAAAATCATTACGGGATCTACAACGAAATTGGTACTGCACAGGGAACCGGATTTGTTTATGGGATCTACAGCACTGCTTTTGGAAGCGATCCGAAAAAGGTGTATGCCGGCTATTTTGCAGGAAGAGTGGGTATAGGAACAACAGGAAACGACTACATTCTTCCAGATATAAGAGGTCTGCAGGACCAGGTCCTGGTGACCGATGCTACAGGGAACGTAACCTGGAAATATCCCCATTTCGGAGTCTACTCCTCCACTACCTCGGCAACGGGAGCTTATATCATTCCGGATGACACTTACACCCTTCGAATCAATAATCAGGTTAGCAGTGTAGTATTACCTGATGCGGCGCTCAATAAAGGCCGGATCATTTACCTCATCAACTGGCCGGGAAATACCAAAAAGACATTGGAATTCCTCAACAACAATGATCTTTTTGATGTTACCACTAATTCCACCGTTACTGAGATAGATCCGGGAACAAAATATCTAATCCAGAGCGCCGGGAACCGGTGGATCCTGCTGGATAAATAGAGAATTTTTGAAGAATATTGGGCTAAAGCCCTTGAATAAATATGTTGTGCTCCTCCGCCTTAAGGCGGAGGTAATTCAAAAATTCCTTGATTGATTTGATGCTATATGAATTGCCTCCGGATTTATCCGGAGGTCAAAGGTTCTTGATCTTAAAAAGGGCTTTAGCCCAATAAAACCTCTCCCGTAAAATTACATTTCTAAGACCTCAGTTCAAGCGATCTCATTCATTTCATTTGGCTGTAGCTCCTTATTGGTTCGCTCTATACGGATCCTCACATCAACAGCAATCACTTCTTGTTCGGTCGCCATAAGAGGATTGAGATCTAATTCCGCAATTTCGGGCACCAGAGTCAGGAGATTTGAAATTTTTACGATGGTTTCAGCAAACAATTCGATATTGATACCGGCCTGACCTCTAATCCCTTTTAAGATCGGAGCTGCTTTTAGATCTGTGATCATCTTTAAAGCCTCTTCTTCTGAAACAGGGATCATTGTAGCACTTACATCTTTTAATACTTCCACAAAAATACCACCGAGTCCGCATAGAATGACGTGAGGATAGTTCGTTTCTTTCTTTGCCCCAATGAAAAGTTCCTTGCCTTTTATCATAGGTTGGATCATGACAGAAGTTGCTCCTTCGATTTGCATCAACTTGTGGAAACCATCATGTAATTCGGATTTATTAGATACGTTTAAAATGACCCCACCGACATCAGATTTATGCAACGGACCTTCAACCTTTAGAACTACCGGAAAAATTACAGTGTTTGCAATATTGTTTAGCTCTGCTTCATTCTTAACCTGAAGTGGAACAGCGAATTTCACTCCTGCAGTTTCCAGCAATGTAACGGCTGCTTCTGTAGGCATATATCCATCGGGAAGTGTATCTATCAATTTCCTGATTTCTGTAGAAAATTTAGGGTCAGGATCTTCAGTTTTTATACTAACCGACGCGTGATTATAAACCTTAGCTAAGGCCTGTCCGAATAAGACCTCATCCTGAAAAGCAATATTTCCTTTCTTTAAGAACTCCTGTATTTCATCTTTCACATTCACCACTGATGGTAAAACAGCGTAGATCGGTTTTTCAGAAGATTTTATTCTCTCATTCAATACTTGATAAACATCATCCACAGCTGTTAAACCCGGACTTCCGAAAATGACCGCCAGTGCATCAACTTCGGGACAGGTTTCACCATACTCAAGAATTTCATTTAATTGCTGAGCATTGCCAGTCGCTAAAAAATCAATAGGGTTCGCTACCGATGAGCCATCGAACAATTTGCTGAGTAAGACGTCACTTTCTTTTCCTTCAAGATGAGGAATTTCTAATCCGTTCTTGGACAAGACATCTGTCAGCATTACAGCAGGC
>CAYLZB010000223.1:0-3058 GCA_964388165.1 uncultured Flavobacteriaceae bacterium
CCGAGGCCGCTGCCGTGCTTGAGCGCGGTCTCCGTGCCGGATTCGAGGACCGCGATCTCGGAGGGGCGGATGCCGGGGCCGTCGTCCGCCACCGTGATTCGGACCTCGTCGTCCTCGACCTCGGCGGAGACGTGTATCGAGACCGTGTCTCCGGAATGTTCGGCGGCGTTCTCGAGGAGGTTCGTGAGGACGGGGGTGAGGACGCTGGAGACGTAGACGGCTTCCGCTGGGAGGTCGGTCGTCATCGAGAATTCGTACTCCTCGCGCACCGACTGGGCGGCGTAGTCGAGGAGTGCCGACAGGGGTTTCGCGTCGGTCGAGCCGTGGGCTTCGTCGAAGAGCGCGACCGCCGTCCGACCCTTCTCGCCGAAGTCCGCGATGCGGAGGGCGCTCTCCTGGATGATTCCCGCGGCTTCACCGTCGAGGAGTGACGCGTACCCGTGGATGACGTTCGTCTCGGTGCGGATGTTGTGGCGGAGGAGTCGGTTCAGGACCTCGAGGCGCTGTTGCTGGCGGAGGAGGTCGCTGATGTCGTGGAACGTGACGACGCGCCCGATGTATCGTCCGCGGACGTTCTCGATGGGGGTGACGGTGACGTCGTACGCGTCGCCGTCGGTGCCGAGTTCCAGTGGGCCGTCGAGGGTGCCGTCGTCGGGGAACGAGTCGTAGGCGGGGAGCCAGTCCTCGGCGTGCGTCCCGAGGATGGTCTCCCGGTCGCGCTCGAGGATGTCCTCGAAGGTGTCGTTCAGGTCGACGACGTGGTCGTTGCTGTCGACGACGATGGCCCCCATGTGCATCTGGTCGAAGAGGTGCTGGCGGGCGCGCCGGGTGGGTGTGGGGTTCGTCCCGAAGAGGCGGTGTCGCGTGATGGCGCTCAGGTAGGCAACGCCGGACACCGAGAACGCGATGGGAGTCGGGTCGATGGCCGCGCCCGGGAACGCCCCCGCGAGGAACAGGATGTTGATGGTCCACGGCGTGAGGATGCCGACGAGCAGGGCGATGCTCTGCCGGCGGAACGTGACGGCCCCGCTCGCCAGCATCCCGAGCAGCGGCGTCGCCCCGAGCACGCCCAGGAGGTAGGTGTACCCGGCCAGCACCCACACGAGCACGCCACCCTGTTCGACCTGCAGCGTCCCGGGTCCGCTCGTGGCTGCCGCCTGGACGTAGTAGAGGTCCTCGAATCCGGGGAGCAACACGATGAGCACGGCGGCCACGGGTATCACGAGCAGCAGGGCGATGTATCGTGGCTTGAGGTACTGGTCGCGGCCGGTGTACGCGAGCGCGAACGTGGCCCACGCCACCGGGATGAGCACGACGCCGATGACGGAGACGTTCGTCCAGAAGAGCTTGCTCGCGAGGTCGACGGCCTGCTGTTCGAAGATGATGCAGACCGACCACCAGCTCTGGCCCGCGACGAGCACGACCAGCGGTGTCGCCCCCGGTTCGGGGCGTTGTCGCCACGCCACGATGGCGGTCGCCACACCCATGGCGACCGACAGGAAGAGGGCGACGACGAGCAGGTCCATACTACAGTCGGACACCCCCACGTCCTATGTAGGTGTTTATCCCGGAGTATTTGGTCGGAAAAACAACCCGAACACCGTGGCTCATTGGAACCACTGCGGGCGCGTCCAGTCCGCTCGATTCGGGGATCTGGGTCGTTGGGATGCGGTCGACGGCGGTGGCGAGACGTAGTGGCTGCCTACGCCGTGAAATTCGGGCAAAATCCGAGTTAATCGCCGCGAAATCGAGGTGACGGTCGTCCCGATTCATAGCCGCTCGACCCCACGAGTCGCTCGATGCCAGTCGTCCAATCCCCACAGACCGAGATGCCGGAGCGGGACCGAGCGATCGACCACCCCGACGAGCTCGATGACCCCAGCATTCCAGACCGCGACCGCATCCTTCGCCTGCTCGAAGCGAACGACGGCCGCCTCTGGCAGTCCCAGCTCGTCGACACCCTCGACAGCTCCAAGGCCACCGTCAGTCGCCGGCTCTCCGAACTCGAGGACTCGACCCACATCTCCCGGATGCTCTTCCGCGGCCAGAACCTCGTCTGGCTGCAGGACGAAACCCCGGACGTCGTCGAACCAGCGCACTCCTGACCCAGCGTCCACCTCCTCCTCAAACACGAAGTTTTCGCGTCCGTCGGCTACCGCGGTATCGCACCGGTCCCGGCCGCATCGAGCGTCTCCAGGTCGACGAATCCTGCCGGCATGGGCACGCCATCGTAGGGGTCCTCGCCGTCTGCGAGCAGGAGGCTGCCGTCGAGGTCGGCGTAGTCGAGGAGTGGCGCGAGGTGGCAGGCGGCGGCGAGGCTGGCGTTGGATTCGATCATGCAGCCGAGCATCACCTCGAGGCCGTGCGCGCGGGCGGTGTGGATGATGCGCTTCGCTTCGCGGAGGCCACCACATTTCATGAGTTTCAGGTTCGCGACGTCCGCGGCACCCGCGATCCGGGGGACATCCGCCGCGGTCACGAGGCTCTCGTCGACCGCGATGGGGAGTTCTGAGCGCTCCCTGACGAAGCGCAGCCCCTCGTGGTTCTCCGCGGGGACGGGTTGTTCGACGAACTCCAGATCGTAGGCGGCGAGCTGCTCGATCTTTCGAACTGCTTCGCGGGGCGACCACGCCTCGTTCGCGTCGACCCGGAGGCGGGCGTCGGGGGCTTCGTTTCGAACGGTTTCGAGGATCTCGTCGTCCCGGCCGGTCCCGAGTTTGACCTTCAGGACGTCGTAGCCAGCGTCCACGGCCTCCGCGGTCTTCGCGGCCATGGTGTCGAGGTCGTCGAGGCCGATGGTGAAGGACGACGTGACCGTCTTTGCGGGGTCGAGGCCCCAATATCGGTAGAGCGGGAGGCCGGCCTGTTTCGCGGCGAGGTCGTGGCACGCGATGCTCACGGCACAGCGCGCGGCCGGGTTCCCGTTCACGACCTCGCGCATCCCCTCCTCGATGCGGGCGAGGTTGTGTGGGTCGCCGACGCGCTCGACGACGTCGAGGAGCGAGGGCATGACGGCCATCACCGTTCCATCGGTTTCGCCGTAATGCGACGCCGGTCC
>CAYLZB010000224.1:0-3057 GCA_964388165.1 uncultured Flavobacteriaceae bacterium
TTTTTCGCTGTTAAACCCATTCTTAGCAGCTGCTAAAGATAATGATTCAAAATCAAGATACAACCAGTCAAAACTTTTCGACACCTCCCCCTTATAGCCCAGGCTGTAAGTTAGTTCCCCGTAATAACCTTGTGAAGAATCTACCCACACACCTCCGTCTTCATCGGCATCAAAAAGATAGATCAGGTCTGATGAATCAATAAGCACTTGACCATTTTCGGAAAGCAGCTTCTTAAGTTGTTTAAAAAAATTGTCTAAAAATTTCATTTTTCCGACTATACCTGTGCCGTTCATTAATAGTAGGATCGTATCGAATTTTTCTTCGGAAAGCTCTTCGAAGGCGATGTTTCTTGCATCTGAAATTCCGCGTTTGCGGCAGACTTCAATAGCTCCTGCTGAAGTGTCTATGGCAACCACATCCAACTTCCGGTCTTCCTGGAGGTACAGCGAATGACTTCCGGCTCCGCAACCAACATCAAGAACTCTTCCGCGGCACATTTGCAGTGCTTTTTGCTCCAGTCCGGGCATCTCTTTGTAGCTCCTGAACAGGTAGGGCACCGGGATCACATCATCATCAAAGTCGGGTGAGTGTACAGTGATATCGGTTTCATCGGCATTTTTGTAGTATGCAGTTATGGCTTTTCCGAAGATATCCGGATTATTTTTTGGCTTGTTCACGTCTTGGTTCTGTTTATCTTTGCGGCATGCAGGATGAGTTAGATGGGCTTCCGCAAAGGGCCAAAGATAAACATAAGGAGAATAAAAAATTTTTCCAGCAGCTTAAAAAGAAGCCGCCTAAGCATTTAGACCTTCAAATGCAGGAGCTGCATGAGGAGGAATTTCAAAGAACAGATTGCCTTTCCTGCGCCAATTGCTGCAAAACCACGGGTCCTCTTTTTACCAATAAAGACATTGAGCGAATTTCTAAGCATCTGCGCCTTAAGCCTCAGCAGTTCATTGATCAATATTTGAGAATCGATGAGGACAATGATTACGTGCTGCAGGAAGTTCCATGCGCCTTTCTCGCACCAGATAATTACTGTCTCATCTACGACGTTCGCCCCAAAGCCTGCAGTGAATTCCCCCACACCAATCGCAAAGATTTCCACAAGATCTCAAATCTCACTATGAAAAATGTTGCCATTTGTCCGGCGGCGTTTAATATTGTGGAGGAGATGAAAAAGCGGCTGCCTTAGCAGCCTTTTTGTTGCAAGTTGCAGGTTGCATGTTTTTTAAAATTAAGATTGCTTTGGTTAAGAGAATGCGGTAAATTGAGATATTAATCTTTAAAATTATGGCCGATTCTTACCATCAACTGGAGATCTATCAAAAATCCATGGATCTTTTTTACACTACTCATCGCCTCAGTCATACCTTACCAAGACATGAGCTGTATGAACTCGGCAGCCAGATAAGAAGGTCCTGTGACGGAATTAATTCTAACATTGTCGAGGGGTATGGCAGAAAAAGATACAAAGCTGATTTCATTAAGTTTCTTGTCTACGCCCACTCCAGTTGCGATGAGACAAAAAATCACTTCAAAAAGATAACTGTTCTCTATCCTGAATTGGTAAAAGGCCATCTATATCTAAAGGATGAATATGATAGCCTCAGTGCCAAGATCTATAACTTCATTAAGTACGTTGAGAAAAACTGGAGAATCTAAACTGCAACCCGCAACCTGCGACATGCAACAGGCAACCCGCAACCCGCAACGTGCAACATTTAATTATATAGCAAATATTTCTCTTTAACCTTTGCATACTCCTCTAACCCCGGCTTCCAGCTCGCACGAATCTCATCCGCACTCATCCCACTTTCGATCTGCTTTTGAAGTTTTTCAGTTCCTGCAAGTTTGGTAAAAAAAGAATTGAAGAAATCCCCTTTTTGAGAGGTATGGTTGTAGGCTTCTATTAGCCATTCGAGGTTGAGAAAGTCAAGACGTGGAGTGCCTGACAAGTCTTTTCCATGACAGGTTTTTCCAAGGTGCTTTGGGGATTTTGCTCCCTCATTGGATTGGGGAACATAAGAAAACGCAAACTGTTCTTCCGGTAAAAATGGAGAGCCAAACACCTGGAACTGTTTATCGGTTCCGCGTCCCGCATTGACGTTTGTACCTTCAAAAAAGCAGAGGCTGGGGTAAAGATTTATGGCTTTTGCATTCGGAAGGTTTGGAGAAGGTTTTACCGGCAACACATATGGTTCATCACGGTTATAATTTTCCATTTCCACGATCTGTAGAGGCGCCTGAATTCCGTTTTTTAACCATTTCTGGCCATTGATCATTTGCGCATACTCGCCAATGGTCATTCCATGGACCACGGGTACAGGATGCATGCCTACAAAACTCTTATGTTCCTTTTCTAGTACAGGTCCGTCGATGTAGTGGCCATTCGGGTTGGGGCGGTCGAAAACGATAACCTGTATATCATTTTCGGCTGCTGCTTCCATTACGTAGTGCAGCGTAGAAATGTAGGTATAGAATCGGGCGCCTACATCCTGCAGATCGAAGATCAGCACATCAAGACCTTGCAGTTGTTGTGGAGTTGGTTTCTTGTTGTTTCCGTAGAGAGAGATCACCGGGAGGCCGGTTCGAGGATCCTTTCCGTCTTCTACAGCTTCCCCGGCGTCGGCCGTACCGCGAAACCCATGTTCGGGGGCGAAGACCTTCCGCAGGTCTACATTGAGAGCGAGCAGCGTATCAACAAGGTGCACGTTTCCGGCTTCGGTAGGAATGATGCTGGTTTGGTTGCCAACAAGTCCCACTTTCTTACCTTCCAAAAAGGGCAAATAATAAGCTGTTCTTTCGGCACCGAGCTTCAGGCTTCGGGGGGCTTCAGTTTTAGCAGATTCCTTATTTTCTTCAGCGGGAGTGGCAGAAGGCTTTTCTGAGTTGTTTCCGCAGGCAGTGGCGGTAATAAGTAGGAATAAAAATGTACTTTTGAAAAATCTAAATCTCATAGCTACTCTTGAATCTGGAATTCTTTATCGCCAAACGTCTCATTAGTGCGAAGCAGCACAAAAGTAGCATATCGGCCCCTATAATAAAAATAGCCA
>CAYLZB010000225.1:0-3055 GCA_964388165.1 uncultured Flavobacteriaceae bacterium
AGATCTTTTGTGGCATCATAGAAAACCTTATGATCATTTATCCCCACTTTATCTACAGGCATATCAAAATCAATACGATCATAAAGAACTACCGGGATATCATACTGAATTATACTATGAATGTGCTCAAAATCTTTTTTTCTCTGGGATTCCTCTGCAATGGCTATTAACACTCCATCTACAAAGCCCGAGGTCAACATTTCTGCTATATGTTTCTCCCTCTCGTGCGATTCGTTTGAAATATAAGTGATCACCTGTAACCCCTCCTGTTGTGCCCTCGCCTCCATTCCGGAAAGGACTTTTGCAAAAAAGGAGTTTGCAATATTGGGAATCAAAACTCCAATTGTTCCGCTTTTACTACTCTTTAAATTAACTGCCGTAGGATTTGGACGGTATTTGTGTAATGCCGCAAGTTCCTTTACTCTCTCAATAGTCTTGGGACTAATTTCGGGGCTGTCGTTTAAGGCTTTGGAAACTGTAGAAACGGAAACATTTAGTAATTTTGCAAGTTCCTTTAGGGTAATTCTGGATTTCATCTATACTAGAATCTAAGGATTAAACACAAATGTACTAAAGAGCAGGTAATCTCCTGACTTCAGACTTTAAACTTCTTTAAGAAATCATTAAATTTTCAAAAAAAGCGATAAAAAATGAAATTTTTAGGTAGCTATTGGTTTTATATTATTGCCGCTGTAATCACAATAATTGGCTTGATCACAGGATGGTACTTCTTCTTCCTGCTCGTAATTCCTTTCGGTCTTTTCAACTTTAATAAAAAGGATCGGGAAGAGTGAAGTTAAATTATTACTAAAGAAAGGCTGTTATCTTGCATAGACGCTTCGACAGGCGTAATTTATACCAAACCAAAAAAGAGAATAATGAAACAGAAAGGAACGCTATCGCAAACCCTGAATATGCTAAGAACTGAAGAAGGCTATAGTGAAGATTTTAACCTTCTTGACGAAGAATTGAAATCTCCCGAGGACAGAAAGAAGTTCCTCTCTCAGGATTTTGTGGTTGATGAAGTCTACAGATTCGAGGGATCTTCAAACCCCGGTGATGAAGCAACTCTCTATGCAATCACCACCTCTTCAGGCAGGAAGGGAGTCCTCGTCGATGGCTATAATTATACCTCCGGACAAATTTCTGAAGAACTACTGGATAAACTTGATCTAAAAGGCAACCGACCTATCTCAGATTAGGGGAATTCTGCTTGGAATTACAAGCTTCATATTGTATCTTTGAATACAAATCAACAAAACCATAACTAAAAACTATGAGCTACTTAGGATTAGACGCCAAAGAGACGTCAAATACAGTTCAGGAGCTAAATGTTCTTTTAGCCGATTATCATTTATATTATCAAAAACTTCGTAATTATCACTGGAACGTCATTGGTAAGAATTTCTTTGATCTTCATGAAAAGTTCGAAGAACTTTATGATGACGCAAAGGTGAAGATCGACGAAATTGCAGAGCGTATTCTTACACTCCGCTATCAGCCGACCAGCAATCTCAGCGATTACTTAAAGAAGTCAAATCTCAAGGAATCGAAATCTGATCTTACAGATTCAGAAATGATCGAAAACCTGCTGGAGGACCACGGAACGATCTTGAAGCAAATGCGCAAAGTTGTAGAAGTGGCAGATAAAGGAGGAGATGAAGGTACAATAGACCTCATCGGAGCTTACATTAGAGAACTGGAAAAGACCAGTTGGATGCTGGATGCCTGGAAAATGAAAACAGCAGAACAGCACAAGCCGGTATAAATTAGATGTCGGAACAATTTAATATAAAAGAGTCCTTTGAAGGGATCTCGGGGAAATTAGGCGAATGGCTGGATCAAATGATCCTGGGTTTGCCTAATTTCATTTTAGCGGTAATAGTATTTATATTATTTGTCTTTGCTGCTAAATACCTGGGCAAATTGCTGGACAGGCTTCTCAGGTTTAAGGTAAGGCAGGCTTCCATTCGTGAGATCACCATCAAGATCATGAAGGTGGTAGTCATTGCAATTGGATTTTTCGTTGCACTTGGACTGCTCAACCTTAATACAGTCCTGACCTCTGTTCTAGCAGGTGCCGGGGTAGTTGGTCTAGCCGTAGGTCTCGCTTTGCAGGGAACCTTAAATAATACATTTTCTGGTATATTACTGAGTTTTCTTCCGGAGATCCAGATAGGAGACTGGATCGAGAATAACGGTTATGCAGGACGGGTGGTAGAAATTAACCTGAGGAGTATAGTAATTAAGGAAGCAGATAACAATTATGTGATCATTCCTAACTCTCAGGTCATAGATGCCCCTTTTAAAAACTTTTCACGCACTTCCAGATCACGTATCATGGTGAATTGTGGGGTTGCCTATAATTCAGATCTTGAACTGGTGAAAACCATCACCATAAATACACTTTCTGAGCTCTTTCCTCAGAAAAAAGGAGAAGAAGTAGAATTCATGTATAATGAATTTGGAGACAGCTCTATCAATTTTGTAGTTCGGTTCTGGGCAAATGTGACCTCAAACAGAGACATATTAATTGCAAGAAGTGCTGCTATTATAGCTATTAAGAAAGTATATGACGAGCATAATGTCAATATCCCATTCCCAATACGTACTTTGGAATTCAACAACAAGCTGAATATTCAGAAGCCTTCTTCTGAAGGAGAATAGGAATTATATACCTCTCAAAAAGGGCAAAAAAACAAACCCTTCCGTCTCCGGAAGGGTTTTGTAATATAAAGGGATAAGATTAAAAATTCATTCCCAGACTAAAGCTGAAGCGTGGTTTCTCACCTCCAGTGAAGAGATTTATCTTAGCAGAGATGGCTTCGGCACCTGTAATCCAGAATCCTCCGCCATAGCTGTCATGCCACACATTGCTATCCTCCCCATCAAGCCAGACACGGCCAACATCATACCCTCCAAAAATGCCAATTTGTACAGGAAAGAATCTGGTCTTAAAACTATCGAAGCTGTACCTTAGATCATTCCCCCACACAAAAGAACTTTCTCCGGCAAATCTTTCTTCCCTGTAACCTCTAAGATTTTCGGCTCCTCC
>CAYLZB010000226.1:0-3038 GCA_964388165.1 uncultured Flavobacteriaceae bacterium
ATCTTCTTCGGCATCAAGGATAATTCTAAATCTATACAGCATAAGTCAAAAAATTTGGAGTGCAAAGATACGTTTTTAGATGAGAAATTAAATCTAACGGCTAAATCTATGTAGGGTAAAAGTCATTGCTGTAAGCAGGAAAAATGCTCCTACCTGGTGTGCAACGCCCAGCCATAAAGGCACGGCATAAATTAGGGTGAGCACGCCCAGAACAAATTGCAGGAATACCAATCCAACCAGCCATTGTATTCCCCTTTGCTGCGGAAGGGTGAGCTGCAGACTCCTGGATCTGTACCAAATGTAGAGAATGATCGCTACCACCACGTACGCAAGGTAACGGTGGACGAATTGCACTCCGCTTTTTCCTTCAATGAAATTTCGCCACAGCGGATTTTGTTCGATATACACGGTTTCATGTATCCATTCTCCGCCTGTCATCCAGGGCCAGAAATTGTGGATCCATCCGGCATCAAGTCCGGCAACAAATGCTCCCCAGATGATCTGTAACATCAGGATGATCATTCCTACCCAGATAAGATTTCTGAAGCTCTTGTTTACCGTCTTTTTCTTTGGGTAGATGAGGTCCATTGCAACCCAGAAGCAATAGGCAAACGTGATAAAGGCAGTAGTTAAGTGGGCAGCTAACCTGTAGTGGCTTACAGCCGGCATATCTACCAGTCCGCTCTTGACCATGTACCATCCCAGAAAACCCTGAAATCCTCCAAGGAAGAGAAGTACGATGGATTTGTAAATGGTAGGTTTTGTAAGCTGTTTGGTGATAAGGAAATACAGGAATGGAATAATGAAGACCAATCCTATGAGACGACCTATCACTCTATGTATCCATTCCCAAAAATAAATACCTTTGAAATCCTCAAGAGTGAAGTGGTAGTGTAGTTTTTGATACTCGGGGAACTGTTTGTAGAATTCAAATTCCTCGATCCATTGCTCCTCTGTAAGAGGCGGAATAGTGCCGGTGATCAACTTATAATCCGAAATGGAAAGTCCCGAGTTGGTAAGGCGGGTAATTCCTCCGACTACGACCATTATAAAAATTAAAAAACATCCGGTAAACAGCCAGTAAACTACTTTCTTATTGTCTTTTTTTCTCATGGGGGTGAATGTGAAGGTAAAGCATAATCTATTGAGGGGATAAACCTATTTCTTTTCCTTTTTGAAGCATATATGCTTTGGCAGCATCATAATCATTGGGGATCTCCCCTTCTAAAATGGCTTCTTTAATGGCATCTTTAATGATCCCTATCTCCCTTGAAGGTTTGAGGTTAAAGGTTTCCATGATCTCTTCTCCTGAAACAGGCGGCTGGAAATTCCGCACATGGTCCCGTTCTTCGACCTCTTTTATCTTTTGCCTTACCACCTTGAAGTTGTTGTGATACTTCCTGAATCGACGGGGGTTTTTTGTAGTGATATCGGCTTCACACAAGGTCATTAGATCTTCAATGTCTTCTCCTGCATCAAAAATGAGCCTTCGTACAGCTGAGTCTGTCACTTCCTGCGAAAGGACTATAGGTCGTGAACTCATATAGACCATTTTCTGCACGAATTTCATCTTTTCATTCAGCGGCATTCGCAAACGCTTGAAGAGTTTATAAACCATTTTAGAGCCTACGAATTCATGACCATGGAAGGTCCATCCCAGCTTTTCATCAAATTTTTTGGTCGGCGCTTTTCCTATATCGTGCAACAACGCCGCCCATCGCAACCAGAGGTCGTCTGTAGCTTCTGAAATATTATCGACCACCTCGAGGGTGTGCCAGAAATTATCCTTGTGCCGCTGACCTTCAATTTCATCTATTCCTTCCAGGGCTGTTAACTCCGGAAGGATCAATCTTAAAATTCCGGTTTTATGCATAAGGCTGAACCCTACCGAAGGTTTTGGAGAGAGGAGGATCTTGTTGAGCTCATCCACGATCCTTTCCCGCGAAATGATCTTGAGGCGGCTCCTGTTTCGGGTTATTGCCTGAAGTGACTCCTTTTCGATCCTGAATTGCAACTGCGAAGCAAATCGCACTGCTCTTAACATTCGCAGAGGATCATCGGAATAAGTGATGTCCGGGTCAAGCGGAGTGCGAATGACTCCGGCGCTAAGATCCTGTAATCCGTTGAATGGATCAAGAAGATCACCGTAAGATTCTTCATTTAAGCTCAGCGCCAGGGCATTAATAGTAAAATCCCTGCGGTTCTGGTCGTCCTGAAGAGTACCTTGCTCCACTTCAGGATTCCTGCTTTCTTCAGAATAACTTTCCTTACGTGCCCCAACGAATTCCACCTCCATGTCATAGGCACGTAGCATGGCAGTTCCGTAGTTCTTGAAGATCTGAACTTTCGGTTTATGCGGAAGTAGGTCCGAAACCTTTTGTGCAAGTTCTATCCCGCTACCTACTGCAACTACATCAATGTCTTTGTGATCTCCCCGCTGCAGGATATAATCTCTTACAAAACCACCTATGACATAGCTCTCCAGCTCCAGTTCTTTGGATGCCAGAGAAATTACTTTAAAAATATTATTGGTTAGTGCCTGCTTGTAGTTGTTCACTTTTTTCGTTCTTTTTTTCTGCTTAATGTATTCGCTAAAAATGCAACATTTTCTCGCCACGAATACACGAATAATCTTTATAAAACAATTCGTCGATGATCCAGCAGGTCTTTATGAAAATTAGCCAATATTGCTAACCGGCAATTGGATACTTTCAGGTAATTAATACACTGAGCAAAAAATTTATCATGTAGATTTTCCACTGCCTTGACCTCCAGGATTATTTTATTCTCCACAACGAAGTCTGCATAGAATTTGTGTGGAAGAATGACATTTTTATATGAAACTGAATATTCTTTTTCGCGTGTAAATGGAATTTCTCTGTTTTTAAATTCATGCTCCAGAGCATCCTTATAAACAATTTCCGAAAAACCACTGCCCAAATTGTTATACACCTCAAAAAGAGCACCTACAATAGCATAACTCTCATCTCTATATAAAATACTGGTCATATTTTAAAATTCAGATTTCCACATTCGAG
>CAYLZB010000227.1:0-3032 GCA_964388165.1 uncultured Flavobacteriaceae bacterium
TCACGTCGATGCATACCCTTCCTCGGGGAGGGTAGCGGAAAATCCTAGCGGTCGTCGAGGCCGGTGGCTGCAGAGACACCGTTCGCCCGATTACTAGCCGCCGTCTGCGCGACTGCGGTCGCTCCGCGAGCCGGTGCCGCCGGTGATGGCGGAGGCGATGGCGCCGCGGAGGACGACGTCGTCGCCGAGGGTGGTGAGGGCGACCTCGGGGACGTTGTTGAAGACGCCGTCCTGGAGGTTCTCGCGGATGGGGTCGAGGACGAGGTCGGGGTTGTTGAGGGCGACGGCGCCGCCGACGTAGATGACGAGGGGTGCGTAGGCCTGCGCGATGTTGGTGACGCCGATGGTGTTCCAGTACGCGACCTGGTCGATGACGTGGTCGGCGAGGGCGTCCTGGCCGGCGTGGTCGAAGACGTCGGCGGCGGTGAAGTCGCCGTCCTCGAGTGGGAGGGCGGTGTCGACGTCGTCGTCCTCGGCGAGCATGCGGGCGTACTTGGGGATGTTGTTGCCGGAGCAGTAGGCCTCCCAGTGGCCGTCGCGGCCGCAGCCACAGGTGCGGCGGCCCTGGGGGTCGACGACCATGTGGCCGACCTCGCCGGCGTTGCCGTCCCAGCCGGAGAGGACGTGGCCGTCGACGGCGATGCCGGCCCCGATGCCACTGGAGATGGTGAGGTAGACCATGTCGTCGGGGTTCCGATCCGAGTAGAAGCGTTCGCCGATGCAGCCCGCGATGGTGTCGTTGTGGAGGTGGACGCGCCGGGAGTCGATGAGTTGCTGGACGGGGCCGACGAGGGGGATGGTGCCGAGGCCGCTCGGGAGGTTGGCGGGTTCCTCGACGGTGCCTTCGGCGAGGTCGAGGGGACCGATGCTCCCGATTCCGGCGGCGGTGACGTCCCCGGGTTCGATGCCCGCGTTCGAGCAGGCAGATCGGACGACGTCGAGGACCGCCTCGGTGACGGCGATGCCGGTCGGGCCGCGCGGGGTGGCGTCGCGGTCGGTGGCGAGGATGGTGCCGTCGTCGTCAGCGACGGCCGCCCGGAGGTTGGTCGCACCGAGGTCGACGCCCACGTAGTAGGCCATCTAACGGGTAGACAGGAGACTGCCGGCCACTTAACTGCACAGTTTTCACTCGACCGCGAGTACCGACGGGCTCCGGGAACATTCGATTCCGGCAGGGGTCGGTGTTCAGCCGCTGACGTGGGGTGTGAGCCAGGAGAGGAAGGCGTCGTGGCTCCGGGTCTGGGTCCAGATGGTGCCGGGGCCCTCGAAGTGGCAGACGAGGCCGGCGTCCCCGAACAGGGTGGATTTCATGCCCTCGACGCGGTCGACGTCGTAGGTGATGGTCTCGTCGAAGGCGACGACGTACCCGGTGTTGATGGTTCGCTCCTCGCCCGGGCCGAGGCGGACGCGGTCGACGCCGCCGTAGCCCGCGAGGTAGGCGGGTCCGTTCCCGGTGAGGCGGAGCATGAAGAGGCCTTCACCTCGCAAGAAGGCGCGGCCGCGTTCGCGGGAGCTCTCGACGCTGACGCCGTCGCCCGCGGCGAGGAAGGACCCGGTCTGGACGATGGAGAGGTGGGAGTCGCCGACGTCGTGGGGGACGATGGCGCCGGGGAGTGGTGGCGCGAGTTCGACGACGCCACTCGTCTCGGCGGTGATCGTGGCGAGGGAGACCGAGGGGATGCCGCTCCGGGTCGCGATGGAGCGCAGGAGGCCGGAGTCGCGGCGGTCGATGGTGATGCCGGGCGTGTAGCTGACGACGCTCCCGGCCTCGGCGGTGAGGGCTTCACCGCGGTCGAGCGAGACGGCGAGGGTCGGGGCCGACTCGCTCCCACTGCGCTCGGCGTGCATACTACTCGAGACGGGCGCGCGGGGAGAAATGGTTTCCCCTCGTCCAGCAGAATCGGTCGCTGGTCAGTCGCCGCGGACGAAGGTGACGGGGCAGGGCGCGGAGAGCATGACCTCCTGGGCGGTGCTGCCGAAGACGGCCTTCCCGGTGGGGGAGCGTTTGCGGCCGCCGACGATGACGAGGTCGGCGCCCGTCGATTCGGCGAGGCTGACGATGGTCTCGCCGTGTTCGCCGACGGCGCCCTGGACCTCGTACTCGATGCCGGCGTCGTCGAGGGTGTCGCCGATGGTGCGGATGGTCGCGTGGCGGCGAGCGACCTCGTTCGTGGTCACGCTGTCGGGGTCGCCGACGCGGAGGTTCTCGAGGGTGGTCTCGTACTCCTCGTCGGTGAAGACGTGGGCGAGGACGACGTTCGCGCCGGCGGGGCCGGCGATGTCGCCTGCGGTTCGTGCGAGTTTCTCGGCGCGTTCCCGGTCGCCCGGGCCGACGGCCAGGAGAACGGTTTCGAGTGCCATGGACGTCAGGAGTCGCGCGTGCCCCATAAACCTATACCCGTCTCCGAGTAAGACTTGCCCATGTCTCCAGATCTCTCCGGCCACACCGCGCTCGTGACCGGGAGCGCGAAGGGTGTCGGCCGCGCCATCGCGCTCGCCTGTGCGGACGCGGGCGCTGACGTCGCCATCCACTACCGAACGAGCGACGCGGCCGCCGAGGCGACCGCCGCCGAAGCACGGGACCGGGGCGTCGACGCCGCCGCATTCCAGGCCGACGTGACCGACGACGCCAGCGTCGAGACCCTCTTCGACGACATCGCGAGCGAACTCGGTCACGTCGACACACTCGTGAACAACGTCGGGAACTTCGCCCCCCACCACTGGACCGACATCGACCCCGACACCTGGCGGAACATCCTGGACACCAACCTCACCGCCACCTACCTCACCTGCAAACACGCCCTCCCCGCCATGCAGGAGCTGGGGTACGGCCGCATCGTCAACATCGGCTACGCCTCCAGCGAGAAGGGCCTCGTCAGCCCCAAGAACTTTCCATATTTTGCGGCGAAGGCCGGCGTCATCATGTTCACCCGGATGCTCGCCGCCGACACCCAGCACGACGGCATCACCGCCAACACCGTCTCCCCCTACGTCGTCGAGAACTCCGACGAGTTCCCCGACGACCTCCCGCG
>CAYLZB010000228.1:0-3029 GCA_964388165.1 uncultured Flavobacteriaceae bacterium
TTTGGGATCCTGTACAGCCCCATTTCAGAAGTGACCGGGATCATCATGAATTATCTGTCCCGGAAATTTGAGTACCAGGCCGATAATTTCGCAAAACATACTTATAAGGCACAACCTTTGATCTCCGGGTTGAAGAAGCTGTCAAAGAACAGCCTGAGCAATCTTACTCCGCATCCTGCTTATGTATTTGTGCATTATTCTCACCCGCCACTATATAAGCGTTTCAGGAATCTGCAGGGGTAATTAAATTGCCTGTTTTCAATCTTAATCGTATTTTTAGAACATGATGACGGAAGCCGCTATAGAAAAAGAGAATAAGGAGATCGCCCAGCAGTACAAGGAACTTCTGCGTATTAGCTATCAAACCCTTACCGATGAGGACAAGAAACTCATACGGCAGGCTTTTGATATAGCCGTAGATGCCCATAAGGACCAGCGACGCAAGTCGGGCGAGGCTTATATCTTCCATCCCATTGCCGTGGCCAAGATCGTGGCCTCAGAGATCGGGCTGGATGCGACTTCCATTGCAGCAGCACTGCTGCACGACGTGGTTGAGGATACCACTTATTCCCTGGAAGATATCAGGAACCAATTTGGGGATACTGTGGCCCGTATTGTTGACGGGCTCACCAAGATCTCCCACCTGGAGCATGATAAGGATGTTTCTTTGCAGGCAGAGAACTTCAGGAAAATGCTGCTCACCCTTAACGATGACGTACGGGTGATCATCATTAAGATCGCCGACCGGCTGCACAATATGCAGACCATGGATTCCATGCGGACAGACAAGCAGGAGAAGATCGCTTCAGAAACGCTCTATATTTATGCACCACTGGCCCACAGAATAGGTCTCTACAACATTAAAACTGAACTTGAGGACCTGGGGCTCAAATATACCGAGCCCGATGTGTATAACGAGATCCTTCAGAAGATAAGAGAAAGCAAGGAAGAACAGGATAAGTATATTGGAGAGTTCACCCAGGTGATCCAGGATTCCCTTGACAAGGAAAACCTGCAGTACACCATCAAGGGCCGGCCAAAGTCGATCTATTCGATACGCCGCAAAATGAAGAACCAAAATGTCACTTTTGACGAGGTGTACGACAAGTTTGCGGTAAGGATCATTTACAAGAGCGACTCGGCCAATGAAAAATTCCTCGCCTGGAAGATCTATTCAATAGTTACAGATCACTTTAGACCCAACCCAACCCGGTTAAGGGATTGGATCTCCTCTCCCAAGTCCACAGGTTATGAGGCCCTGCACATTACCGTCATGGGTCCTAAAGGCCGATGGGTGGAAGTACAGATTCGCAGTGAGCGCATGAACGAGATCGCCGAAAAAGGATATGCTGCTCATTACAAATACAAGCAGGGCAGCAGCCAGGAAGATGGACTTGAAGAGTGGGTTAACAAACTTCAGGAGGCACTGGAAAGTTCGGAGGTCAATGCCGTTGATTTTGTGGAGCAGTTCAAATTGAACCTTTATTCCAAAGAGATCTTTGTATTTACTCCGCAGGGGGAATTAAAATCCCTTCCAAAAGGAGCTACCCCGCTTGACTTTGCCTTCAGTATACATACAGAGGTTGGACTGCGCACCCGGGGGGCGAGAGTGAACGGAAAACTGGTTCCGCTTAGTACTACCCTCAACAGCGGAGACCAGGTGGAGATCATCACTTCAGAAAAGGCAAAACCCAACTCCAACTGGCTTGATTACGCCACTACGGCACGTGCCCGGGCAAAGATCAAATCATCTCTAAAAGAGGAAAAGAAGAGTATTGCCGAAGAAGGAAAAGCCATTCTCTCAAGAAAATTACGGGCTCAGAAAATCCCGTTCAACGAAAAGACCATCAATGAGCTGGTGATCTTCTTTAAGCTGAAGACCAGCCTTGACCTTTTCTACAGGGTGGGAGTTGGAACTATTGACAATCAAAAATTAAAGGATTACGCCGCCTCGCGAAGCAATGCCCTGGTGAGTTTCTTCAAAAGCAAGATAAGGAAGCAGAGCACAGTTGAAGATATCGATAAGGACGAGATCACGGCAAAATATGATCAGCTGGTATTTGGACGGGATGAAGAGATCCTGGATTACAAGCTGGCCAATTGCTGTAACCCAATTCCGGGGGATAGCGTCTTCGGATTTATAACCGTTAGTGAAGGCATCAAAGTCCACAAAAAGGATTGTCCCAATGCCATTCAGCTACAAAGTAATTTCGCGTACAGGATCATTCAGGCGAAATGGAAAGATTCAACCCAGGAGGACTTCAAAGCCGTGATCAAATTGACCGGAATAGACAATATTGGATTGGTGAATGACGTGACCAAAGAGATCTCCAACAACATGAATGTCAACATCAAGAACATCAACTTTGACAGCCAGGATGGTATCTTTACAGGAAAGATCACAGTGGTGGTAAAAAACAACAGCATTCTCAAAAAATTGATGGAACACCTTAAAAAAATAAACGGTATAGATAAGGTGTCACGTGAATAATCTTATACCTTTGCACCCATATCATGAGCAAGAAAGTAGTGAATAAAAATGACCAGGCGGTTGTAAAGAATGTCTTTACAAAGTACCTGGAAGAAAAAGGTCACAGAAAGACCCCCGAGCGCTTTGCTATCCTGCAGGAGATCTACAACAGCGAAGAACATTTTGATATAGAATCGCTCTACATCAAAATGAAGAACAAAAAATACCGGGTAAGCCGGGCTACTTTATACAACACCATAGAACTTCTTCTGGAATGCGGACTGGTGCGAAAGCATCAATTCGGGAACAACCAGGCACAATATGAGAAATCATATTTTGACCGCAACCACGATCATATCATCCTTACCGATACAGGAGAGGTGATAGAATTTTGTGATCCCCGCGTACAGGCTATCAAGCAAACTATCGAAGAAGTCTTTGATATTGAAATAAATAATCATTCCTTATATTTTTACGGAAACAAAAAATCAACCGAATAACCTGAATTTTTATGGCAGTAGACTTACTTCTTGGATTACAATGGGGAGATGAAGGAAAA
>CAYLZB010000229.1:0-3005 GCA_964388165.1 uncultured Flavobacteriaceae bacterium
TGTATGGGAATGGATTGTAAGTCTGCGCCGGCTATTGGTGTAGATGAACTTTCAGAAATATGTGAGGATTTTTATTCCCTTTTAATACCTCTCAAAAATTACATTTCTGAGACCCATTAAATTCCGCGGTTACAGCCGGCATTGTCGATAACAGACTGGTATTGCTTCAGGTAATCGATAAGGTATTCTGCAGTGGTCTTTTCATAGGTGGTGGTTGGCTGTTGAAAATCCTGTGCATAGACACCTGAAAGATAATCGGAAAGAGCCACAGTAATTTCATTACTATCAGACATATTATTCCCGTTACTCCCAATAAGTTCCTTTCTCCCGTTCCTGTACTCCATTCTTATTCCGGAATATGCCAAAGAAGGTGCATATGAAGAGTTCAAGAAATCTTCTAATTCTCCGACGGTCATAGTAAAAGAATCCAACCCGTTTTGAAAAGGATCTATAGTGTAAATATCAAAAGGCGTTATACTTCCATGATCCAGTCCTGCACGAATTCCGCCGTAGTTTTGAAAGACAACATCGGCACCTGTAATTGTACGCAAAGCATCTGTATAGAAGCAGGCGGTTTCGGCGGTGTTGTGGTTTCTAAGGGAGGTTCCTATCTCGATAAAAAATTCCGGCTGATTATTGTATTCAGCAATTAATTCTTCCATGGCATCATCAGTTACAGACACCTGGTCTAAATATATCAGCTCATGGGCGTATTCTGTAACCTCCCCATTCTCTACAGTGAGACTTAATTTGGTAAGTATCCTTAGATCTGACCCCGATTGCACCATGTATCTGCCGTTAACCTGTTCACTATATACCGAATGATTGTGGCCGCCCACAACAAGATCCACGAAATCATGTTGTTCCAGGATCGACCTGTCGCCGGCCTTCCCGTAATGCGTCAGAGCAACCACAAGGTCGGCTGCCATAACTTCGGAGTCATTGCGATACTTTGCCATCGCACTCACACCTTCTGAAAATTCAAGTCCCTGTAGCTTTTTTGGGTGTGACAGCGGCTTATTATCTGCCGAACCTGTTTCTACCACACTGATAAAAGCGATCTCAAAACCATCTTTTTCGAGGATCAACTTGCCCTGCGGAATGGTAAAACCTGAAGAACTGCTCTCAATATTTGCACACAGAAAGGGAAATTCGGAATCAAGCATCCTTTCCTGAAGTACTTCCTGTCCATAATCAAATTCATGATTTCCAAGGGCGCTTACGTCCATTCCGGCTTTGCCCATAAGATCAACAATTGGAAAGCCTTTTTCGGGATGATAATCAACTATGGGATTTCCTGAGAAGATATCTCCGCCGGAAACGAAGAATACCTGGGATTCGGTTTCTTTTTCCTTGTCAATGATCGCTTTGATCTTTCCGAAGTTGTGGATCTTTCCGTGTGGATCGTTTATGGAGTAGATCACGATCGTTTCAGATTGTGGCTCTACTTCAGGCGGCGCAGGATCTTCGGGCGTTTCAGAAGAACAGGAAATCATTAAAAGAATACCTGTCAAAAATGTCATTTTCCGAAGGTATTCCGCAGCTGAGCTTGATAAATATGTGATCATAAAAGAACTGAAAAAATAAAGGCCAAAAATATGATTTTTCGGCCTTTAGTTAATTTAAAAATTTCATGTTCTATTCAAAGAGCCAGCGATAAATGTCATTACCGTTAGCAAATAATACCAGTGCGATCAAGATCACGAATCCAACCAGTTGGGCGTATTCCATGAATTTTTCATTCGGCGCCCGTCCCGTAATCATTTCATATAGCAGGAATACCACGTGGCCCCCGTCAAGCGCAGGGATTGGAAGGATATTCATAAATGCCAGGATGATAGAAATAAATGCTGTGGTCATCCAGAAGGCCTGCCAGTTCCAGGCATCGGGGAAAAGACCTCCAATGGCTCCAAAACCTCCCACCTGGGTCGCACCTTTTTTGGTAAAGACATATTTGAACTGAGCCACATAATCATGCAGGGTCCAGTAAGCGAGATCAAAACCTTTTGCTATACTCTGAGAAAAAGAATAGTACTCTCTGCTCACTTTGATCGAAGAATCTGCATCCACATATACTCCCAGGTTGCCTTCTTCATTGGGTTTTAAAGTTACTTCTTTTTGAGTCTCTGCCAATGCAGCAGCCTTTTGCCCGTCAAGTTCGACGCTCTCAAATTCACCTCCCCGGCTATATACCAGTCTTAACTCTTTATCCTTACTTTCATCAACCTCCCTCGTAAGCTGATGCCAGTATCCAATCTCAATGTCATTCACAGAAATGATCCTGTCTCCCTTTTTCAAACCTGCAAGATCTGCCGGACTACCTGCAATTACAGAATCCAGTACCGGGATGGTCATTGGCACGAAAGGTTGCATAACCCCTTCTTCGAACATTTGAGAACCGATCTCTGCCGGAACAGCAATGGTCTCCTGTTGCCCATCCTGGTGTTCTACCGTGATGGTCTCTACATCCCTTAGGAAAAGATATTTATTGATGTCGATACTGTTCTTAAGGTCTTCCCCATTCACCTGCAGCACTTTGTCACCATCGCGAAAACCAAATTCTTTGAAGGTGTCATCTACAGCGAAACCGTTTGGCATATCCCCGGGTGCGATGTAAGGACTTCCCCAGGTGAACACCACCATCATGTAAATGAAAAAACCAAGAACAATATTAACAGTAACCCCACCAACCATCACGATCAATCGCTGCCATGCCGGTTTACTGCGGAATTCCCAGGGCTTTGGCGGTTGCGCCATTTGCTCCTTGTCCATACTCTCATCGATCATTCCGGCAATCTTCACGTAACCTCCCAACGGAAGCCACCCGATCCCGTAAACCGTATCTCCTATTTTCTGCTTAAAAAGGGCAAATTTAACGTCAAAGAAAAGGAAGAACTTTTCCACTTTGATCCCAAACATCTTTGCGGGAATAAAGTGCCCAAGCTCGTGCAGAACAATAAGAATGGATAAACTGAGTATTAATTGAAGTGCTTTTATAAAAAAAG
>CAYLZB010000230.1:0-2951 GCA_964388165.1 uncultured Flavobacteriaceae bacterium
TTTTTAGGCTGTAAATCATCTTTGGTGGCCAAATCAACAACATCTTCCTGGAAAATGCGTCTTCATGAGATCATTTATGAAGCCGATACTCCTGCAGGAAAAGCTTTTGATATTGGCCTGCTGTTCGTGATCGTTTTAAGTATAATCCTGGTAATGCTGGAGAGCATTCCCGGAATGAGTGAAAGATACTACTGGGAATTCTACACGGCAGAATGGATCATTACGATCATCTTTACCATAGAATATATCTTGAGGATCGTCGTGATCAACAGACCGAAGAAGTATATTTTCAGCTTTTACGGTATTGTAGATCTTCTTTCAACGCTTCCTACCTATATCGCCATTTTGGGCGGGGGACACAATTTGTTATTTGCAGTAAGAGCTTTAAGGCTGTTGAGGATCTTTAGGATCTTAAAGATCACCCGGTACATTGGGGAATCCAACAGGTTGCTCCTGGCACTTCGAAATAGTCGTGCCAAGATCCTGGTCTTCCTTTATGCAGTTATTATTCTCTGTGTGATTATGGGTACGATCATGTACCTGGTTGAGGGACCCGAAAATGGCTACACAAGCATTCCTACCGGTATTTACTGGTGTATCGTAACTCTTACCACTGTAGGGTTTGGGGACATTCACCCTATTACTCCTCTCGGCCAATTCATCGCATCGATTATTATGATCACCGGTTATGGAATTATTGCAGTACCTACCGGAATAGTTACTTCAGAATTTTCGAAGGCGACAGGCCGGGTACAGGTGAATACCCAGGTGTGCCCTCATTGCAACGAATCCCAACATTTGGATAAAGCGGAATACTGCCATAACTGCGGAAACCTCCTGAATGAATAAGAAGTACCTGATCGTAGTAGTTGGTCCTACAGCTATTGGCAAGACCTCTCTGGGTATTGAGCTCGCCCAAAGCTTAGACACTGAGATCATATCAGCCGATTCCAGGCAATTCTTCCAAGAAATGAAGATAGGCACTGCAGTACCTTCAAAAGATGAGCTCGAGGCCGTAAAACATCATTTTATACAGCATATTTCTATTGAACAGGAATATTCTGTAGGTGATTTCGAACGGGATGCTTTAGACAAACTGAAGGAATTATATCGAACAAAAGATATAGTCGTCATGGTTGGCGGCAGCGGACTTTATGTTGATGCTGTCACTAAAGGATTAGATGAATTTCCCGAAGTTGACCCCCAGATAAGGCAGGATCTAAAAAAGGATCTGGAAGAAATGGGATTAAAAAGGCTTCAGGAGGAATTAAAACTTAAGGATCCAGAATATTATTCCGAAGTTGATCTGCAAAATCCGCATAGGGTAATAAGAGCTCTGGAAATCTGCAGAGGCACCGGAAAGCCCTATTCCTCCTTCAGAAAAGAAAGCTCTAAAAATCGCTTTTTTGAGCCTGTATATATCGGAATTACTTCTGATAGGGAAATTGTATATGATAGGATCAACAGGCGCGTGGACATTATGATGGAGCAGGGTCTTTTAAAGGAAGCTGAGGACCTTTTCCCGAGGAGAAACCTGAATGCCTTGAACACCGTGGGATATAAAGAATTGTTCAAATACCTTCTGGGCGAATGGGATCTTGGAACTGCAGTGAGTGAAATAAAGAAGAATACAAGAAGGTTCGCCAAACGGCAGTTCACCTGGTTCAGGAAAAACGACAATATTAAATGGTTTGAAACAGGCACTCCTCCTTCAGAAGTTATTTCCTTTGTTAAGGAAAAAATTACCAGATAATTGCCCTTTTTAGATAGTCCCTTCCATTAGTGTAGATCATCATTGGATAAACGCCGGCCTGATATGCCCGTAGATCCAGGGTATATTCCAGTGGTGGTACGGTATTATCATATTGATGCTCCATAATAAACCGACCTCTTACGTCGAAGACTTCGATCCTATCGATTTGCAGCCCGGGAGAGAGATCGAACTTTATTAATCCGTCACCGGGATTGGGATAAAGTATAAGGTCATCTCCTTCAACAGGTCCCGGTATTTCACAAGCGCTAAGAGGATCTTCCACTACAACTCTCACGGTACAGGATCCCTGTTCAAATTCAGTCGAATAACTAAGAGTTACCACGTTCTCTCCCAGATCCTCACACGTAAATACTGACTGATTAACAGTATAGTTTCCATTAACTGTACCTCCTGAAAACAGTTCTCCAGGTTCTAGCTCGGCCCTACCATTTGAGTTTAGGCTGAGGGTAAAGAGATCGATACATTCCACCGCCGGAGGGTTCTCTTCATTGGCGACAATAGTGACAACGCCCTGGCAGGAATCGGTATTACCTGAGGAATCAACGACAGTAAGAGTTACCTGTTGCTGGCCAATATCGGCAGTTGTGAAAGAAGCACGGTCCAGGCTCATAGAAGCGATCCCACAATTATCTGTAGATCCACTTCCAAATTCTGCTGCAGACAAGGTTGCGGTGCCGTTGGCACTCAGGGTGATCTCAAGATCGGATACGCAAACGGCCACAGGATCTGTGCTGTCTACTACTTCCACCTCTACTTCACAACTTTGAGAAGGATCATCCTTTTTTGAAAGAATAACAGTATGAACACCTATATCTTCACAGGTGTAAGGGATCTCCCCAAAAAATTCTATTCCGGTAGTATCCCCTGCGTAAAGATCTTGTGCAGTTAGAATCACCTCTCCGCTATCATTGAGTTCTAAGGTCACCTTATCCTTGCAGGCCAGTTCTCCGGTTGTAGCCATGTAAGGTTTGACATTTACGGTAACTTCACAAAAATCAACGTTCCCTGAAAAATCTGTTACAATTAGCCTCACTTGTTGAGATCCTATATCGGCTGAGGTAAAACTGCTCTTGCTCAATCGCATACTTTCAATTCCGCAGTTGTCGGATGAGTCCAGATCCACATCAGTTTCAGAGATCTCAGCTTCACCATTCTCATCCAGGATGAGATCAATTTC
>CAYLZB010000231.1:0-2929 GCA_964388165.1 uncultured Flavobacteriaceae bacterium
AAGCACTTCGATAGGAATTCATCATTTCAACCAAACCCTCTGAAGGGGGCATTATATGTGCTCCTCGCCACGGATTGCAAATCCGCGCCATCATCCCCTTATATTCAATATGTTAATTCCTCTCACCTGTTGAAAGTAAGTTTTCACCCATACATGTCCCGTAGGGTTAATGATTAACGGTTAATAAAATTAGCATTTCAACCAGGAAAGATTCTTCGCTTCGCTACCGCTCGCTCTGAATGACAGAACATCAACACTTGTCATTCCGATCCCGAGGCTTCGGGAGAGGAATCTCTTGAGTACAAAAGAGATTCTTCGCTTCGCAAAAGCTTCGCTCTGAATGACAAAGGATCTAACCCCTCTCCACCACCGTTTCTCCACTACTTCTGTTAGTGATCATCGAAACAATGACATAACTCAGGATAATAAGCGGAATGGCTGCAAATTGCAGAAAGATGAGTAGAATAACGCAGAAGATCAGAAACAGGTAACGCAGCTTGTTCTCAGCAAATCCCCAGCTGCTAAACTTCAATGCGAACAACGGAATTTCTGCGTTCAGCATATAACAGCTAAACAAGGTCAGGGCTCCAAGAAACCATGGATTTAGAATGATGTCAATCAAGATAGGCTGCGGCTGAAAGATAAGGATGAGCGGCAGACTCAATATCAGTAAGGCGTTTGCGGGAGTTGGAAGGCCGATAAAAGAGTCTGTTTGGCGTTCGTCAATATTGAACTTTGCAAGTCGGTAACATGACCCAAGGGTAACCAGGAGTCCGAATAAAGCAAGTACCGGAAAATCCCATTCCAGGAAATCTCCCCCTGTTGTCCATTCGGTTGATACCGTACCTGTACCCGGAAGAGCCTTTTTAAAAAGTTGAAACATCACTATTCCCGGTACTACTCCGCTAGTCACCATATCGGCGAGGGAATCGAGTTGTAATCCCAGTTCAGATTTTACATCCAGCGCACGTGCAGCAAGTCCGTCAAAAAAATCAAAAAAGATCCCCAGTGCCACAAAGATGGCAGCCATTACAAGGTTTCCCTCTACAGCAAATATTACACCTATACTTCCGCTAAGAAGGTTGAATAAAGTAATGATGTTGGGAACATGCTTTGCAAAGCTCATATGGTTGGTTTTCTGTAAAAATAGGAAAAATCCGGTTGCCTGTTGCGGGTTGCCGGTTACTCTCCGTAAAACTTGTCCGCTGTTCCTACCGTCCATCCTACTCAACAATCTCTTCTTGTTTATTGGTAATTGCTAATTGTTTAAATTTGTCTTCTACACCCAAATATGAAACACTTCCTTTACGCTTTACTTTCAGGAATTTTACTGGCACTCGCCTGGCCAACCTATGGCTTCCCGCTCCTACTTTTCTTTGCTTTTGTACCTCTCCTTTTTGCTGAGTACAATATTAGAATGAAGCAGGCTCACAATCGTAAATGGAAGATCCTGGGTTTGTCCTACCTCAGCTTTTTTATCTGGAACCTCATCACCACCTATTGGCTCTACTTCTCCACACCTTTTGGTGGGATCTTTGCCATTACAGTGAATTCCCTTCTCATGTCCCTGGTCTTCCTGCTGTTCCATGTGGTGGCAAAAAGGGTTAATTTCAGTGCTTCTGCCTCTTTTCTTATCAGCATCTGGATCGCTTTTGAGTACCTGCACCTCAACTGGGAATTTTCCTGGCCGTGGTTGAATCTCGGAAATGGTTTTTCTGAATTTCCGCATTGGATACAGTGGTATGAATTCACCGGGACTTTTGGAGGAACTTTATGGGTCTTGTTGACCAATATTGCCCTCCTGAAGATGCTCCTGTTGTACAAAGAACACAGACTGAAATTGATCTTGTACCGCGGACTCTTAAAAAGCGGATTGCTTATTCTTGTGCCTATTGGCATTTCCTATTTGATCCTGTGGAACTATGAAGAAAGTGAACAAAGGCTGGAGGCAGTAGTTTTACAACCGAATATCAATCCATATACAGAAAAATATTTTACTTCAGACAGGCGTATTGGAGAGTTACTTACAGATCTTGCTGAACAAAATGTAACTCCTGAAACCAAAATTGTCATAGCGCCTGAAACCGTCTTCGCCTACGGAACAGTCCTGAGCCGTTTTAAAGAGTCTGAAGCCAGCTTCTTTACAAGGCAGTTCGTAAATAACCATCCAAAAATGTCATTTTTGAGTGGTATTTCAATGTATGACCGCTTCAGTGACCCCGAAAAAGTAAGAGGACAAAGTAATCAGCTGGGGCCAAATGACTGGTATGATGATTACAATTCGGCTTTTATGATCTCGGCTAATGATTCCGTTCATTTCTATCATAAGTCGAAGCTGGTGGTGGGCGTTGAAAATTTCCCATACCAGGAGGTTTTAAGACCTATCCTGGGGAATGTAATGATCGATCTTGGCGGTACAGTAGCCATGAAGACAACTCAGGAGGAAAGGGCAACCTTTGAGATCACTTCTTCTGAAGAGGTAGGACCTATCATTTGTTACGAATCAGTTTACGGAGATTTTGTCACAGGGTATGTGAACGAAGGAGCAGATTTTCTTGCTATTATTACAAACGATGCCTGGTGGGGAAACACCCAGGGCCACAAACAGCATTTAAGTTATGCCAGACTTAGGGCTATAGAAAATCGTCGCTCCATCGCCCGCAGTGCAAATACCGGTATTTCTGCTTTTATCAATGAAAAAGGTGAGATCACTTCCACTCTGGGTTACGAGGAGCAAGGCGCACTTCGCGGAGAAGTAACATTAAATGACCGCCTTACTTTCTACACCCGTTTTGGTGATTATATTGCAAGGGTTTCTTTGTTCCTGGCGCTGTTTATATTTCTGTTTGCCATGGTGCCGTGGAAAAGAAGCAGAAGGTGAAACTAGTATGCAGTGGTCAGTAGCAGTTGGCAGTTGATTGGAAGACTA
>CAYLZB010000232.1:0-2925 GCA_964388165.1 uncultured Flavobacteriaceae bacterium
TCCTGGGTGCAGGACACTTAGGAAAAATTCATCTGCGTTTGCTCAAGGAATCCGAAAAGTATGATCTGGTAGGATTCTACGATATAGATGAAAACAGTGGCCGCAAAGTTGAAGAAGAATTCGGATATAAATATTTCAACAACCTGGATGATCTAATTGCAGCTGTTGATGTGGTAGATGTAGTCACTCCTACGCTCTCTCACTTCGAAGTGGGGCAAAAGACCATAAAGGCAGGAAAACATCTATTTGTTGAAAAGCCTATCACTAACACTGTAGAAGAAGCTGAGGAGTTGGTGCGATTGGCTAAGGAATACAATGTAAAAGGACAGGTGGGGCATGTTGAAAGATTCAACCCTGCTTTTAAAGCGGTTGCCGATAAGTTTGAAAACCCAATGTTCATTGAGGCGCATCGCCTGGCGGAATTCAATCCACGAGGAACAGACGTTCCTGTAGTACTCGATCTTATGATCCACGACATTGATGCCATTCTTAGCGTCGTAAACTCTGAAGTGAAAGAGATCAAAGCCAACGGGGTTTCTGTCATTAGTGATACGCCCGATATTGCCAACGCCCGCATTGAATTCGAGAATGGCTGCGTTGCCAATCTCACCGCCAGCAGGATATCCCTGAAGAATATGCGTAAAGCCCGTTTCTTTCAGCGGGATGCCTACATTTCTGTAGATTTCCTGGAGAAAAAATGTGAGGTTGTAAAAATGAAGGATGCTCCCGAAGTCCCCGGAGATTTTGATATGATCCTACAGAATGCCGAAGGATTGAAAAAGCAGATCTACTTTGACAATCCACAAGTCAACCCCAATAATGCCATTTTAGACGAACTTAATTCCTTTGCCGATGCTATTGAGAATGATACTACTCCAATAGTAAGTCTCGAACAGGGAACACAAGCGTTGCGTGTGGCAAAACAAATTATTAATTCATTTAACTAACACTTTCTATGAAAAATATTGCAGTTATTGGTGCAGGAACTATGGGTAATGGAATCGCCCATACTTTTGCCCAATTCGGTTACAAAACCAATCTTATTGACATTAAAGAGAAGAGCCTGGAGAAAGGTATGAACACCATTTCGGGAAATCTTGACCGCATGGTGGCGAAAGAAAAGATCTCTGAAGAGGATAAGAAGAACACCCTTAACAACATCACCACCTATACAAATCTTTCTGAAGGAGTAAAGAATGTAGACCTTGTGGTAGAAGCAGCTACCGAGAATGTTGAGCTCAAGCTTTCCATCTTCAAGCAATTAGATGAATTTTGTTCTGCCGAAACTGTTCTGGCTTCAAACACTTCCTCAATTTCCATTACTAAAATAGCTTCTGTGGTCTCGAATCCTGAAAGGGTGATAGGAATGCATTTTATGAATCCGGTTCCTGTAATGAAGCTGGTTGAGATCATTCGCGGCTACAATACCAGCGATGAAGTGACCTCTAACATCATGGAGCTTTCAAAAAAGCTAAAAAAAGAACCTGTTGAAGTAAATGATTATCCGGGATTTGTGGCTAATCGGATTCTAATGCCAATGATCAATGAATCCATAGAGACTCTCTACAACGGAGTGGCAGGAGTACAGGAGATCGATACGGTGATGAAGCTTGGAATGGCTCATCCTATGGGACCACTACAATTAGCCGACTTCATTGGCTTGGATGTATGTCTTTCTATCCTGGAGGTAATGTACAGCGGCTTCAAAAATCCAAAATATGCGCCCTGTCCCCTACTTGTAAACATGGTGCAGGCTGGGAAACTGGGGATCAAATCGGGAGAAGGATTTTATGACTATTCCGAAAGCAGAAAAGCTGAAAAAGTTTCCGGCCAGTTCACCTCTTAAAAATGGCATTTTTAGCACCTAATTAATCAGCAGCATTTGGCAAAAATAATTCCTTTCAAGGCAGTACGCCCTTCGCGGGACAAGGTGGGGCTTGTGGCTTCACGTCCCTATCAGGAGTATTCGGTAGAAGAAGTGACATTTCAGCTGGAGCACAATCCTTTTTCTTTTCTGCATATTATTAATCCCGGTTATAAATTTCAGAAGGAAATTTCGGGAAGTGAGCGATTTCAGCTTGTAAAGAACCGATACCTGGAATTCAAGGAGGAGGAGGTTTTCATTCAGGATGAAAAGCCGGCTTACTACATTTACAAAACTATTTCCCGGCACCAGGCTTACTGCGGAATTATTGCTGCCACGAGTGCCGAAGATTACGAGAACAACGTGATCAAAAAGCACGAAGACACAATTTCACACCGGGAACAACTTTTTAAAGATTACCTGAAGACCGTAGGCTTCAATACCGAGCCTGTACTCCTCACCTATCCCGATAGCCAGGTGATCAATAAGATCACTGCTGAAGTGATGCAGGAGCGGCCAGAATATGAGTTTTCATCTCTCAACAGGGATGTACACTACATGTGGCTGGTAGACGATCCCGAAAAGACCGAACTCATAAGAAAAGAGTTCGAACGAATGCAGGCAGTTTATATAGCCGATGGCCACCACCGCAGTGCTTCTTCGTGGCTTCTTGCAAAAGAATCACGTGAAAAGAATCCCAATCACACAGGTGAGGAACCCTATAATTTTTTCCTGAGCTATATGATCGCCGAAAGTAACCTGAAACTCTATGAGTTCAACAGGTTGGTGCGCGATCTTAACGGACTTGGAAAAGAGGAATTTTTGATAAGACTTGATGAATGGTTTAGAATTGAGAACAGGGGAACCCAGTTCTATAAGCCTTCGAAAAAACATCATTTTTCGATGTACCTGGATGGAGAGTATTACTCTCTTTATCTACGAAAGACCAACTACGAATTCACAGATTCGCTAAGTTCTCTCGATCCTTATATTCTGTTCATCAAGATCCTGAAACCTATTTTAGGGATCGAAGATCTTAAAAATGACCGCAGAATATCTTA
>CAYLZB010000233.1:0-2921 GCA_964388165.1 uncultured Flavobacteriaceae bacterium
AAGACCTACTTCAAGAGCCGCCTCATCGGCGACGACCTCGACATGTCCGCGAAGGAGGTCGGCGCCAACATGCCCGCTATCGCCGAGGCGCCGACGGGGCTCGACGTCGAGAAATGGGGATATTCCTCCAGCACGACCTGGAAGGTCACCGCGTAACGAACTGACGAACGAACTCGGGCAGTCGCTACGCGTTCTACGGGTCGTATCGCAGGAGCCCAGCGGCGGTGTTCGCGAAATCCACGGTGTCCGCGTCGAAGGACTCGGCGTACCGGAGGAGGAGCGTGATGAGCGTCTCCGGGGCCTCGACGCTGTAGCCATCCTCTCGTGAGAGGAGGCCTGCGGCGTCGAGTTCCTTCGCGTACCGACTCACCGTCGCCCGAGAAACGTCGAGAGCAGACGCGAGTTCCGCGCCGGACGCACCGGGATTCACGAGTAGTTCGAGTACGAGGCCGCGTGCCGTCTCCCGTCGAAGGTAGCTGAGTGCGACCTGCTCGAACCCGGTGAAGCGGCCAGCCGGGAAGAACCGCTTGTAATCCCCGTCCCGGTGGACGTCGACGACGCCCGCTTCCGCCAGCTTCCGGAGGTGGTACTGTGCCTCCCCGGTCCCGAGCTTCAGGTCGTCCCGGAGCTTCGAGAAGTGCGCACCGGGCGTCGCGGACACGTACCCCGCGATCGCCTCCCGCGTCTCGCTCTCCGGGGTGTCGCCCTCGCTCTCGGCGGCCTCCCCGTCCGAGAGCTTCGCGAGCGGACTGGCAGCCCCGACCGCCGCGAACCGGCGGAGGGTCGCCCGCTTCTCTGGATCGACACCCATGGGTAGGAGTTGGTAGTCGGTCGGGGGAGAAAAGGGTTCGGCATCCCTCCACGTGTTGCCTGGATGACGAATACGTCGAATCGGAGAACCGACAGGTTCGGCGCGCAGGAAACGCGGATTCCGGCTATTTCTGGTCGTCTTCGTCCAGGTCGGCGTCCATCTCGTCGATGACGCGGTCGGCGGATTTGAGGTCCGAGGGGTCCGCGCCCTGCTTGACGGCTTCGGCCTGTTCCTCCATGGCTTCGAGGTCGACCTCGGCCTCCTGGTCGATCTCGTTGAGGATGTCGTCGATGTTGTCGAGGCCGAGGAGTTCGCGGGTCTCCTCGTCGAACTCGAGGCTGTCGAGGCCCTCCTGCTCCTGGACGTCGCTTCCAGTGAGCTGCTTGCTGTAGCGCCCGAGGAGGCTCGAGAGCTCCTGTGGGAGGACGTACGTCGTGGATTCGCTCGTCCCGATGTCGGCGAGCGTCTCGAGTCCCTTGTCGATGACCGCACGCTCGCCCATCGATTCGGCGGACTTCGCGCGGAGGACGGTGGAGACGGCGTCACCCTGTGCTTCGAGGATCTGGGACTGCTTCTTCCCCTGGGCGCGGATGATGTTGGACTGCTTGTCACCCTGCGCCTTCTCGATGGCGCTCTGGCGTTCACCCTGCGCCTCGAGGATCATGGCGCGGCGACGGCGCTCGGCGGACGTCTGTTGCTCCATCGCCTGCTGGACGTCCTTCGAGGGGTTGACCTCGCGGACCTCGACCGACTCGACGCGAACGCCCCACTCGTCGGTGGGTTCGTCGAGTTCCTTGCGGATGCGGGCGTTGATCTCCTGGCGCTTGTTCAGCGTGTCGTCGAGTTCCATGTCCCCCAGGACGGCGCGGAGCGTGGTCTGCGCGAGGTTCGAGACGGCGGTCTTGTAGTCGTCGACCTCGAGGAACGCGCGCTTCGCGTCCATCACGCGGATGTAGACGACGGCGTCCGCGGTGACGGGCGAGTTGTCCCGCGTGATGGCTTCCTGGCGTGGCACGTCGATGGTCTGCGTCCGCATGTCGAACGTGTACGTCCGGGAGACGAACGGCGGGACGATGTTGATACCGGGCTCGAGGAGGCCGCGGTACTCACCGAACACCGTCAGCGCCTTCTTCTGGTACGCGTCGACGATGACGACCGACTGGTAGACGGTGACGACGAGAAGGAGGAGGATCAGGAGGCCGACGATGGTGCCCACCGCACCACCGACGAGGCCCGCCTGCAGGACGAGTGAATACATACTATTCGTTTCCGCGCACCGCCAGATAAAGGTTCGGTCGTCCTACCTGTCGTCGGACTGGGAATCCGATTCCGCCTCCGATTCCGTCTCTGCGGCCTCACGCGTCGCGGCGAGTTCGCGGTCGATCTCGTCGGCCTTCTCGGCCGAGGCGACCCGGAGGACGTTCCCGCCCCGCGGGTCCACGACGACGACCCGTTGCCCCACCTCGATGGTACCGTCGATGCTCCGAGCAGTGTACTTGGGGTCGAACCCACCGCGGCCGGTGAGTTTCACGCGACCACCCTCGGGTGTCACCGTCTCGATGACCGTCGCCTCGGCGCCCAGGAGGTCCATCGAGTCTCGGGTCGATCCACGGTCGGTTCCCTGGTAGAAATCGTACGTCCGGTAGATGTAGAGCGCGAGGCCGCCGACCCCGAGGACGAGCAACCCGAGTGCGATTGGCGTCGCCAACGGCGGGAGCGCGAGCCCGATGAGCCCCGCGACCAGGAGTGCGACGCCGATGACGATGAAGTGGGCGCCTGGAGCGAACGCTTCGAGGACGCAGAGCGAGACACCGAGAACGACGAGGAGGAACGACAGCGACTCACCGAAGACGTCGACCATGGCCGATACTTGTCGGTGCCGGGAGAAAACTGTTACCCGTCGAGCGGGTCACGGCACTGCGGATGGAGAACGGAGACCCTGGCGTTACAGCATCGAGACGACGAGGAATATCGCGAGCGCGATACCGAGGACGAAGAACGCGACGTTCTCGAGCGAGGGCGACCCGGGTTCCAGGGCCTGCTCGTCGGGTTCGGCGTCGGGACCGACCTCGTCGAGTTCGAACTGCCAATCACTCATTGGGGGTCGTAG
>CAYLZB010000234.1:0-2873 GCA_964388165.1 uncultured Flavobacteriaceae bacterium
CGCCGTGACCCTGCGCGCAACCGCCCTCACGACGAGCTTCGGCGGCGAGCGCGTCCTCACCGACGTCTCCCTCACGGTCGAACCGGGCGAGGTCTTCACCGTCGTCGGGCCATCGGGCACGGGGAAGACGACCCTCCTCCGCCTCCTCGCGGCGTTCCAGCCGCCGGACTCCGGCACCGTCGCGTGGGACGGGGACGACATCTGGTCCCTCCCCGATGCCGACCGGCTCGCCGTCCGGCGCCGGATGAGCATGGTGTTCCAGGAGCCGAGCCTGTTCAACGCACCCGTCCACCGGAACGTCACGTACGGGACCCGCATCCGGGAGTCCTGGTCGGACCGCGTCACGCGACTGCTCCGCGAACTCGCCGGCGACACGTCCCTGCCGGCTGCTGCTCGCGACGCGCTGGAGACGGTCGACCTCGTGGAGAAGGCGGACCAGAACGCGCTCTCCCTGTCTGGGGGTGAGGCACAGCGCGTCGCGTTCGCGCGTGCGCTCGCTGTGGACCCCGACGTCGTGCTCTTCGACGAGCCGACGTCGAACCTCGATCCACGGAACACCGCGAAACTCGAGAACGCCATCGTTCGCGCCCGCGAGCGCGGCGTCGGCGTCGTCGTCGCCACCCACGACATGCATCAGGCCGAGCGTATCTCGGACCGCGTCGGCTTCCTGCTCGAGGGCGAACTCGTCGAGACCGGTCCCCCGGAGTCGTTCTTCGTCGACCCCGAGGACCCCCGGACGAAGCAGTTCATCGAGGGTGAACTCATCTACGACGAATCCGGCGAGGCGAACGGGGCGACGGAGGGCACGCACTCGGACCACTCGGCAGGAGGGAGGGAGCATGCAGACGCGCGGTGAGCCGTTCCTCGAACTGGACGGCGTCACGGTCGACCAGCGCGACGTCGAGGCGCTCCGGGCGGTCGCCGAGCACGGGTCGATGCATCGCGCAGCGAGTGAGCTCGGCCGGTCGTACGCCCGCATCCAGCAGCGCGTCACCGAACTCGAGGAGACCATCGGCCCGCTCGTCTCCCGCACGCGTGGCGGGAAAGGTGGCGGCGGGAGTACACTGACCGCGAACGCCCGCGACCTGCTCGCACGATTCGACAGGCTACAGGCCGAGTTCACAGGGCTCGCGCGCGCCGAGGAGTCTGTCCTCCCAGGTCGGATCGTGGAACGCGACGACCTACTCGGCGTCGTCGAGACCCCTGCTGGCCGAGTCCGGGGAATCGTCCCGGCCGAGGGGACGACTGTCCAGGTGACGATCCGGTCCGACGCGGTGGCGCTCACGACCCCGGACGAGGCCCCGGAGCCGTCGGGGACGAGCATCAGGAACCAGTTCTCCGGGAGCGTCGACCAGATCGAAACCGAGGGTGGGCTCGCGCGCGTCGTCGTCGACGTCGGTTCGGGGTCGTCGCTCCGCGCGCTCGTGACGGAGACGAGTCTCGACACGCTCGGGCTCTCGGTCGGTGACGCGGTCGTCACGTCGTTCAAAGCCACCGCGACTCGCGCCATCGCAACCCCGGAGTCGGAACCCGACACTGCGTCGGAGTCCGCAACCGGGACGGGGTCAGCGTCGGACGCTGAATCCGGGTAGTCAGTGGCGCATTCGCTGCTCCCTCCCCGTTTACCTTCTCTTTGCTGTCACCGTGATCCACTTTCACTTCCACCACGCGTCTGGCGGTCCTACATGTCCCGGCGGTCCGTCATCGTGGTAGAGACAGATGGGAACGAACGTCCAGCACGCGACCGAGACGGAGGTCGAATCGGCGTTGAACCAGATCAGGGGCCGGTGGCAGGACGAGGTCCCACCGGTAATTGCGTTCTCGGGTGACGGCATGCCGGTCGTGGCGAACGTCCGCGGAGTGCTGTGCTGTCTCTCCTACCACGTCGTCGATCCGTATCCGGTGACGCCGCAGTGGGTGGAGCGCACGACACGCCGGCGCGGTAGCCTGCACGTCATCCCGCTCTCCGAACACCCCGCAGGCTACGAGAAGCGACTGTTCCGGGTGTGAGCGCACCCGACATCACATTCACTTTCACTCCGCGGTTGGCTCTGGTTTTAGTGCAGCCCGACCCAGGATTCGAGTATGGAACGACTCCTGGACGAGGCACGCGAGCGCCATCCGAGCGACGAGTTCGAGGCCCTCCCCGACGACGCCGTGCGCCCGCACGAGGTCACGATACGGCCCCGGTACGCGGACGACGACACGGACGCGTGGGTGTCGGCAGCGATCGAAGACGTGGTGTCACTCCCCGACTCACTCTGAGTACCTAAACACTTAGGTGGAATATTGGAGTGGGTGGCTGCATACTATGTAGATACGCGTCGCATCCCCCACTACAATCCCCCCACTCGACTCCGCGACGCGTGTTCCCCACCGTGCGGCCCCCCGCCGCACGCCTCCCGGCTTTGCTCGCTCGGGTTTCCCCCCGAACCCGGGCGCGGATTTCCACATGCAACTCCAGCCACCAGCTGACGGTCCGCGCGAATGGTGGCGAATCGTGTGATTGAGGGCGGTGGCCACCCAACTCGGCGCATGGATTCCCGCATCATCCTGGTCTTCGTCATCGCGGTGGGCATCGTCGTCCCGGGTATCGCGAACTACTACCTCGCGACGAACGGCCACGAGACGCTCGGCCAGATCGCGTGGATCGGCGGGTACGGACTGATGGTGCTGATCGTGTGGTACGGCTGGATTCGGCCACTCGACTTCGGGGGCGGCCGCGAAGGAACGGAACGTTAAAGGACGATTCGTGGTGAGAGTAGGGTAATGGGCTTCATACCGCTCCCCCTCATCGACGATTTCCTCGTCCAGGTGACGATGGGGCACGCGCTCGTCGCGCTGTTCCTGGTGTCGGTCGTGGGCGTGTTACC
>CAYLZB010000235.1:0-2781 GCA_964388165.1 uncultured Flavobacteriaceae bacterium
TGGCGGCCGGTGAGGCCGTGGACGACCGCCAGCAGGACGAGCAGCGAGAACAGGGCCCGGGACGCGATGAAGAGGAACCGGGTCGCCCACGCCGGGAGCGAGACCAGTGTGCGATGGGACGAGGGAACAGTCCGCCCGCTCCGGGCGAGCCAGAGTGCCGTGAGGGCGACCGTCGCCCCAGCACCGAGGAAGAGCGCGGAGAGCGGAATCGGGGCGCTGAAGCGGTCCGCGCCGAGTTCGTGCGCGGCGGCCACGTCGCTCGCCGCGACCAGGATGGCGAGGATCGCTGCGAGGTGACGCACGGGGACTGCAGCGAGGTGGCGAAGGCGGGGATGCGTGGACGCGAGCCGGCGCATGGCCGATGTACCGTGGGTGGTGGGCAAGAGTCTGCTGGTACCCGTCCAGGGGTCGGGTACGTCGAGTCCGTACCGGGGTCGTTTTTACCTGCTCGACCCGGAGGTCTCGTATGCGCACGGCCACCGTCGCCGGAATCCTCGTGCTGCTCGTGGCCCTCCTCGGGGCTGCCGCGTTCGGTCTCGGCCTCGTCGGGGATTCCGGGACGGACCTCGCGCTCTCCACGAAGTGGGTGAGCGACACTGGCCGGGACGTCAACGCGAACCACCACGCGCCGGCGGTGGGCATCGTCGACGGCGAGTCGATGGTGTTCGCGCCCGTGAGTGGTCGCCGGAACACTACCCAGTGCGGGCTCTACGCCCTGCACGCGAACGGCTCGCGCGAGTGGACCTACCAGGTCTCGCCCGGGAACTGCACCATCCACTCCGTCGCCGACGCGACCGCCGCGGACTTCGACGCCGACGGCGACCTCGAGGTGCTGACCGCGACGACCGAGCAGACCGTCGTCGCGCTCGACGCGCGGACCGGGGACGTCGAACTCAAGTACGCGCTCTCGTCGTATGGCTACACCCGCCCAATCGTGGCCGACCTCGTTGGTGACAACACTCCAGAGACCATCGTCGTCGACGCCTACGGCACCGTCTCCGTCATCCGGCCGGATGGCACGACCGTCTGGTCCACGGCGCTCGAGACCTACACCTGGGGTCAGCCCGCGGTCGCGGACTTCGACGGCGACGGCGCCCCGGAACTCGCGGTCGGCGTCGGTGGCGACGGCGCACTCCACGTCTTCGAGGCGAACGGCACCCCCGTTTGGGAGCGTACGAGCGGCATCTCGGGCGGCGTCACGTGGATGACGACCGGGCAAGCGGACGCCGACACCCCCGTGGAGATCGTGGTCGGCACCCCCGCTGGCGGCGTCCAGGTCGTCGACGGCGCCACCGGCGACACGCAATGGGAGCGGGACTTCGGGCGATTCGCCGCCGTCCACGCCTTCGGCGACGGTGACGGCGATGGCGCCCCGGAACTCTACGTCACCGCCCGCGACGGCGTCCTCCGCGCACTCGACGCCGGAACCGGCGAGACCGAGTGGACCACCCAACTCACGACCGAGCGCGTCCAGATGATGCCCCCGCCGACGTTCGGCGACGTCGACGGCGACGGCACCCAGGAACTCGTCGCCGTCTCCAACGACGGGACCGTCTCGGTCGTCGACCCCGGAACCGGCGACATCCGCGCCCGCTACGAACGCGAGAACCCCATCTTCACCAACGCCGTCACCGCCGACATCGACGCCGACGACGCCGACGAGATCATCGTCATGTACGGCGACGGCCGCGTCGTCGTCCTCGACGCCGACGTCTGACAACCTCGAACGCCACCGCGCTGCTGCGGGTTTCCTCGACATCCACGAGCACATCGATTTACGGGAACGGCCCGGCCCGTACTCAGACCTGACGCCATAACCCAGGCCGATGACCACCGTCTACGGGATACGGTCCCTGACCAACGGCACGGCAACACGAGCCACGACTACGTGGTTCGAGCGATCCATTCGTTCCAATCCGGAACCAACTCGATGGCCAGGATGTCATCCCATATCTTTTGGAATCGGCCGATATCTCGCGAAATCGACCCATATCTTTTGAAACAGCCACATATCTTCCGAATCGGGCCGATATCTCGTGAAATAGCGAATTATCTCGTGGAACAGCCCCATATCTTTTGAAACAGCTCGTTTCGCGACGAGATCCGGTTATTTGCTGAGCGTCAAGTACGGCCATTGGGTATCGACCGCATTTGGCTGATCTGCCGTCCCACGATTGCTACAAACGGGATAGTATGGTACAAGAGCGCCGTAGGCGTCTGAATCCCGGAGTTTACCCCGAATTATGTCGTTCTCGAAGCGACGATTCATCTGGGCGCCGTATCGATATTTGATATAGCGATATGCAATTCATCGATTATCACACCAATTTCTTATTTATGTACCCCGAGAATTAGTGAAATCGGTTTAGAGAGCGTCTGGGCTACGAATTCGGCGGTATCAGGGAAAAGAAGTTCCGGAACGGTGTCAGCGGACGGCTGCGTCGAGGAATCGATCGAACGCGCCACTTGCGGGGTGGACGTGGGCGTAGGTACCGAGAGTCGCGTACTCGGTGAGGCCGTCACGGCCGTCCTGGATGCCCTTTCCGCCGTCGACGTCGAACGCGAAGCGGGCGTCGTTGGCGGCGGTTGCGCTGGAGTAGTGGAATTCGTGGCCACGGATCGATCCACCGGCGGGCGCGGTGAGGGCGTCCGCGCGGGCGGTGAGTTCGACGTGTCCGAGGGCCTGGTAGCGGTCGTGCATCTCGACGTCGGCGGGGAGCACGCCGGCCATCCGGTACTCGATGTCGTCGACGGTCAGGGAGTCGGCGAGCGCCATGAACC
>CAYLZB010000236.1:0-2776 GCA_964388165.1 uncultured Flavobacteriaceae bacterium
TTGAAGGATTATCGCCTGGAAGTGGTCTACAACTTCTAAGGTACTTCCATGCTCTCCATCTCAAAAAAGCGGCTTCTTCTTAAGATTCTCAGCTTTATCTCGGTCGTTAGAGGCTACAATATTCTGGTGCTCGTCATTGCGCAGTACTTGACTTCCATGTTCATTCTCGCGCCAGACCTTCCTCTCAGAAATGTACTTTTCGACCCCAATTTATTTTTTATGGTGCTCGCTACAGCTTCTATCGTCGCAGCGGGATACATTATCAACAACTTTTACGACAGCGAAAAAGACCTTATAAACAGGCCGCAAAAGACAATGCTGGACAGGTTTGTGAGTCAGCGAACAAAGCTTTCGGTATACTTTCTACTCAACCTGGCCGGGATCTTCTTTGCCAGTTATATCTCTTTTAGGGCAGTAGTCTTTTTTTCGATCTACACCTTTGCGATCTGGTTCTATTCTCACCGGCTCAAAAAGATCCTTTTTCTCAATAATTTGATCGCTTCGATCATTACCATCACGCCATTCTTTGCGATCTTTCTATATTACAAGAATTTTGACCTGGTGATCCTGGTGCATGCAGCTTTCCTTTATCTTATCATTCTAATGCGGGAAATGGTAAAGGATCTGGAGAACATGAAAGGAGACCTGGTACAGGGGTACAGAACAATCCCCATTGTGTATGGCGAAAATTTGAGCAAGATATTATTAAGTGTGCTTGCTCTATTGACCCAGATCCCCATGTATTTTCTCATCTTTAGATTTGAGATCGGGAAGATGTATTATTTTTTCTACGCAGCCGGGGTTCTGCTTTTCCTGTTTCTATTGATCCTTTATTTCAGTCGGGCGAAATGGCAATATCTTTTACTGCACAATCTGCTGAAGTTCATCATTGTCGCCGGGGTATTCAGTATTCTCCTGATCGATATCGAAGCATTGTTAAGCAGGGTGTTCTAGGATTGAATATTTTATAATGTGCTTGTTCACCTGAAGAACAAATCTTTCCCTCAAATGATGCAGATCTTCGCAGAAGTACCAATCCCCAATTAACCATTCTCTGATAACCTTTTTGGAGTTTAGGACTTGTAATTTGGAATTTCTTTTCCCGTCATCTTCAAATCTTCAAATCCTCACATTTTCAAATTATAAGGATTGGATTTTGTTGACCGGAATTATATTGTTAAACAAACCACTATCTTTGTTCAAAATTATTTTATATGAGTAGAAATGACAGGCCATCGGGAAGCAGGGGAGATCGCTCTTCGGGTAATGCAAGAAGCGGACGGCAGGGAGGATCGGGACGCAAAGAATCCCATTCCCGCGGAAATGCCCCGGTAGGCCGAAATGAAAAGGATTCAAAAAGCATGTCGCGTGGCAATGCTCCCGTTAAAAGGAAAGAGGGAGGTGCAGATCTTATGCGCCTCAACAAATACGTGGCCAACTCCGGCGTTTGCTCACGAAGGGATGCCGATATCTACATTGCAGCAGGGAATGTTACTGTCAACGGGAAAGTAGTGACCGAAATGGGCTATAAGGTTAAGGTAACAGACGAGGTGAAATTCGACGGACGACGCATCAATCCCGAAAAACCTGAATATGTTCTCCTAAATAAGCCTAAAGGATTCTTTGTCACCGGAAGTCTGGAGAAAAAAAATAGAACCGTGCAGGATCTTATCGCAAATGCATCGAAGTCAAAACTGGATCCTGTTGGGAAATTGGACACCCAGGCCACAGGATTGATCCTGTTCACAAATGACGGGGCACTTGCCAAGAAACTGGGAAATCCGAAAAACGGGATAAGACAAATATATCACGTGGAACTCGATAAAGATCTTGACTATGAAGATCTTCAAAAAATAAAAGAAGGAGTGAACCTGGAGGATGGTGTAGCCAATGTTACCGAAATAAGCTATGTCGAGAACAAACCTAAGCGGGAAATAGGCTTGGAGATCAAAAGCACAAAACCTCATATCGTGCAGCGGATCTTTAAGAGCCAGGGTTACGAAATAGTAAAACTCGACAGAGTTGTCTTTGGCGGACTCACAAAAAAGGACCTGGGAAGAGGCCACTGGCGGGTACTTACTAAACAGGAGATCATCAATCTTTCCAACCTGTAGAAATAGCCTCGAGCGAGGAACAGATCTGAGCCGGAAAGTTGTAAAAGGAGAATTGTAAAAAAATCCTGCAACTTTCCGGCTTTTTAATACATTTGCTTTTTGATAAGCTAAAAAATGAAAGAATTACCACGGACTTTTTCCGGCTGGTTTTTATCCTTTTCCTCCCACGGCTGCTGCAGCCTTAACAAAGATTTATCACCTTATTTTTTCAGCATTGGCTTATAATTTCTACTTTTTAACTTTAATCCTTATTACGTAAAAATTGAATACGAAGTACAGCGATCTCATCGACCAGACTTACTATTTCCCCCAGGAAGAATTTACAGTAGAAGGTAGTGAACTGCATTTCCATGGAATTGATCTCATGGAATTGGTAAAAGAATATGGTGCGCCATTAAAGTTCACTTATCTCCCCAAGATTTCAGAAAATATCAACAAGGCCAAGAAATGGTTCGCCGATGCGCTTAAGAAGCACGATTATCCCGGCACTTACAATTATTGTTATTGTACCAAAAGTTCACACTTCGAACATGTGTTGAACGAGGCTTTAAAGAATGATATCCATATTGAAACTTCTGCTTCGGTAGATATCAATATTGTTGAAAACCTGAAGAAAAAAGGGAAGATCAATAACGATACCTACGTGATCTGCAATGGTTTTA
>CAYLZB010000237.1:0-2768 GCA_964388165.1 uncultured Flavobacteriaceae bacterium
CAACTGGCGAAAAAGCATCGACTGCCTATAGTCATTCACTGCCGTGATGCTTTTGATGAGGTCTTTGAGGTGCTGGAAGAGGAGAAAGGTGAAGGTCTCTTCGGAATTTTTCACTGTTTTACAGGAACCTATGAACAGGCTCAAAAAGCTTTATCCTATAACATGAAACTTGGAATTGGAGGGGTGGTGACCTTTAAAAATGGGAAGATCGACAGGTTTTTGGATCAGATCCCACTAAGTGAGATCGTTCTGGAAACAGATGCTCCTTATTTGGCACCTGCACCTTATAGGGGGAAAAGAAATGAAAGTTCGTATCTTGTTGAAGTTCTGGAAAAGGTTGCTCAAATATACCAAACCACACCACAGGAGGTAGCTGAGGTTACAACCCAGAGCTCCAAAGAGATTTTTGGGATTTGAACAGAGCATCTGCTTATAATTTTGTTTTTTTGCTAACTCTAACTAACAATCAGTGACAAATTACGACGATATTCGGTTCTATGATGATGCAGAAGTGCAGGATGCTCTGAGGAATTATGTGAAGCATCCAATGATAAAGGGACTCTTGCAGTACACTTTTCCGAATGTTGCTTTTAAGGAGATAGAGGAGAAGGTGTTGAGCTGTAATTCTATCAGGGATTTTCAAACCCGCATCATTTATCAAACGGTACAGAAGGTGTTGAGTAAAAGTTCGGAAGGTTTGTCCTATTCCGGTTTTGACACTTTAGAAAAGGAGGAATCCTACCTTTATATTTCCAATCACCGTGATATCGTCCTGGATACTTCCCTTCTCAACTGTGTGCTTTATGAGGCCGATCTTAAAATGACAGCTTCGGCCATTGGTGATAATCTTGTTCAAAAGCCGTTTTTACTTGCGCTCTCAAAATTAAACCGAAACTTTCTAGTGAAGCGCGGTCTGGGTCCGCGGGACATGCTGAAGAGTTCTCAAAAACTTTCAGAATACATTAAAAAGCTACTCCTGGAAGAAAAACGCTCTGTTTGGATGGCTCAAAGGGAAGGAAGGACCAAAGATGGGAATGACCATACTCAGCAGGGAGTATTAAAAATGCTTGCAATGGCAAAGGCCGATGAATCTTTGGCCGAGTATCTTGGAAAGCTGAAGATAGTTCCTGTTGCTATCTCTTACGAATTTGATCCGACAGATGTTCTGAAGCTACCGGAAATTCTGGCAAAAAGAATGGAGCAGATCTACATTAAATCTGCCAATGAAGACTTCAAGTCTATACTCAAGGGAGCTTTGGGTAATAAAGGAAGGATACATATAGCGGCAGGGAAACCTATTACAACAGAGGTGCTTCAACAGATAGAAAGCAAGACCGGCTCTGTAAATGAACAGCTTCAAAGGATTACTGCAGGTATTGATAAGCGTATTCACAAGAACTATAAACTGTGGCCGGCAAATTACATAGCTTTTGATTTGCTCAATAATTGCAGCATGTTTGAAGATAAATATGACTCCAAACAAAAGAGGCAGTTTGAAAGAAGGCTCACGAGAAGGGTGAATTTTAAGAATGCACTTGAAGTGAACAGCTACCTTCTCATGTATGCCAACCCGGTAATTAACCAGAAGAACCTGCATGAAAACCAGCGCTAATATTCTCCTTATCTACACCGGGGGAACCATTGGTATGGTAAAAGACTTCGAAACCGGAGCCCTTAAGGCCTTTAATTTCGATGAGCTGCTGCAAAATATACCTGAGCTAAAACTTCTGGAACATCATATAGATACCGTGAGTTTTGAGCGGCCTATCGATTCTTCCAATATGAAACCGGCCTTTTGGCTGCAGATCGCCGAGATCATTGAAGAGAAATATGAGAGCTATGATGGCTTTGTGGTCTTGCACGGGAGTGATACCATGTCCTATAGTGCTTCGGCCTTAAGCTTTATGTTTGAAAACCTTTCGAAGCCGGTGATCTTTACAGGTTCCCAATTGCCCATTGGGGATCTTAGAACAGATGCTAAGGAAAACCTTATTACGAGTATACAGATCGCAGGGCTGCAAAAGAATGGGAAGCCTGTAATTACAGAAGTTTGTCTGTATTTTGAGTATAAACTCTACAGGGGGAACAGGACCTCAAAAATAAACGCTGAACACTTTCAGGCCTTTGCCTCGCCAAACTATCCGCCGCTGGTGAATTCCGGTGTTCATTTGGCTGTAAACGACACTGCGCTGTGGCAGCCCAACAACAGGCGGAAGACAAAACTTCACAGAGGTCTAAATGATGAGATTGCTCTTATAAAGATATTTCCCGGGATCAACAGGAGCCTGTTGGAGCATATTTTAGCTAAAGAAGGTCTTAAAGGGGTCATTTTAGAAACCTATGGTAGCGGAAATGCCCCTACCGAGGAGTGGTTTGTGGAGCTTCTCAGGAACACTATTGAAAGGGGAGTGGTCATTGTCAATGTGACTCAGTGTATAGGGGGTAGTGTTGCAATGGGGCAATATGAAACCAGTACACAGCTTAAAAAGATAGGGGTGGTATCCGGCAAAGACATTACTACAGAGGCAGCTGTGGCAAAAATGATGTACCTGTTGGCGAAGGACCTTTCTCCAAAAGTTTTTAAGACAATTTTCGAAACTTCGTTACGTGGGGAAATGTCATAAAAAATAGGGGCTGTTACTTGACCAGCTTCTGTTTTTTTTCGTTATTTGGCGAACCGTTTCAAAATAACCTTAACAAGAGTTTATTAATACATTTTAGAGAGGTGGCCGAGTGGTCGAAGGCGCACGCCTGGAAAGTGTGTATAC
>CAYLZB010000238.1:0-2735 GCA_964388165.1 uncultured Flavobacteriaceae bacterium
TGCCGCCAGAAAAAAAGTAGAGGCTTTTGACTGGGAGAGGGTGAAAAATTCCTGGAAGGAATTTTTGAAAAGTTAGATTTTAGAAGTACGAAGTTAGAAGTTTTTGAAATGTTGCAGATTTCTACTGACCTACTATGTTTCCCGCTGATCTAGCGGATTCACGCGGAAAAACTCCCTCCCTCAGGGAGGAAAAGGGTGGGATGAACAGAATTTTGGAGTAATAATGTTTAGAGATGTAAAATTTTTGATTGTCTCAAAAACTTTTTCGGCTCCCTTTAGGGGTGGGGCAAAACGAAAAAGGTTGCCGGGGGTCATGGTTTTAATTTAAAATACGACTTCCTCACCCCGCCTTGGAGGCACCCCTCCCAGGGAGGGGTGGGTAAAATGACACTTTCTGTAAAATGAGATCTCCCGACCATCCTTTACAAGGAAAAGCGCAAAAGAATTCTGAATCCTAACTTTTGAATCTTGAATCCTTCCCGCTGGCGCGGATTTGTAAGCCGTGACGAGTACAATGCAAGAAGACAAACTGCCGGCTTTTGACTCCTTACTGCCTACTGGAAGGGAAAGATTGCTTCAGTCGCCTTGACGGCTCTTTCGTAAAAACGTTCTGCAGTTAAGATTAGTTAAGATTAGGTTGAGAGGGAACTGATATTAACGCAAATGAATTAAACTAATATCTCAAAACTAATCGGCTCGCGCGGATTTGCAATCCGTGACGAGGGCGAAGCAAGTCGATTACCCTCCTTCAAGGTGCACAGTATGCCGTTTGAATTTGGCAGTTGGTGATCGGAGGATAATTAATTCAATGTCCAATATATGCCGGAGTGAATCTGAATTTCAAATTTTGAATCTTGAATCGAATCCGCTGGCGCGGATTTGTAATCCGTGACGAGAAACTAAGCCAATAATACATGGCTCCCTCTCCTTGGGAGAGGGCGGGGGAGAGGATAGGAAAAATTATCCGTGTACCATTGACTTTATTTTTAGTTTATAATGATTAATAAAGTAAGCAGGAATTCTTCTCGGTCTTATCAAAACCTTTACGGCATTAGCGAGATATAAGGATGAGTAATTAGACCTGGGTATAAAGGAACAATTCGTGAATTCGTGGCAAAAAGCACCAATCTTAAATAAAGAATTAATTTTGTAATTAGCATATAATTACTACTTTAACTCAAAATTCAGCTCCCTCCCTAAATGTTTATTTTGATCTTCAATAAGATCCTAACCATACGATAAGCAGGAAATGGCAGAGACAGAACTTCTTGAAAAAGTTAGAGGCTACAGGTGTGCCGCTGTAAAGACTTCCTTATCTTTACGCGGTAAAAGTTTTTACATGCCCCGTAAAGCTAACCTGCATTTTGAGATCTCCGAGCGCAAATTTTTTCTGCGGATCTTTGATGTCGTGTGGGTGCTTTTCTCGCTCTACGTGGTGAGCATTCTTCTCAGGCTGGACTATTTTGAAATTGACAGTAATTCCTGGCACTGGAGTATTGTGCTGGCGGTCTACCTCACTGTTTTTAATGGCATCTTTGAGCTATACGACCTTCAGAAAGCGGGAAATTATTACAGGGTACTGCAAAATGTTGTGCTGGCAAGTTCGGTTACCGTGCTGTTTTTTCTGATGACGCCTGTAGTGACCCCGGTTCTACCCGAAAACCGACTACAGATCCTTTATTTCTTTCTCACGATCCTCTCTACCTTATTGCTTTGGAGGTTCTCCTATATCGCACTCATTTCAACTCCCAAATTTCTGCGCAGGGTTTTAATTATTGGGGAGCCTATGGAAGTCGAATTGGTAGCTTCTCATGTGCAGCAGTCCGATCCTAATTATAATATTGTGGGATTTGTAAACCCGGGAACGGGAGGAGTATTGAGATCTGATGCTATCGGGTTAAGAGAGTTTTCTTCTGAAGATCTGGAGGAAACCATCCGTAAGAACGGGATCGATGAGGTCCTTATTTCCAGTGTAACTTCCACCACTGCAGAAGGCCTCTACGCTGAAGTGCTGAGTCTTCTCAAAAAAGGTTTTCCGGTAAAGGATTTTAATGAGGTTTATGAGGATAAGACGAGCAGGATCCCGGTCCAGCACATTGAACGGAATTTCTACCAGTTCTTTCCTCTTAGCCGCAGTAATGACAACAAATTCTATCTCTTTTTTCACCGGCTGGCAGATGTGCTTATTTCGATAGTAGGTCTTGTGGTAGGTTTTTTCTTGATGATCTTTATTTACTTCGGAAATATGATCGGTAATAAAGGACATCTCTTTTACCGGCAGGAAAGGGTAGGAAAGAACGGAAGGTCCTTCACCATCCTGAAATTTCGCACCATGCGATGTGATGCTGAACCTAACGGCGCTGTGTGGACGACCAAGAACGATGTTCGTATTACCCGCTTCGGAAAGTTTCTCCGCCGTTCGCGTTTAGACGAATTCCCCCAGTTCTGGAATATCTTAAAAGGTGAAATGAGCCTTATTGGTCCGCGTCCTGAAAGGCCTGTTTTTGTAAAAGAATTATCTGAATTGATCCCATTTTACGATACCCGTCATTTCGTCAAACCCGGACTCACCGGATGGGCCCAGGTAATGACCGAATATGCCGACAGTCATGCCGATAGCCTCGAAAAGCTGCAGTATGACCTGTACTACATCAAACACCGCAATATCTTCCTCGACATCACGATTCTGACTAAGACTTTGAGTACGGTGATCTTCTTTAGAGGTCAGTAGTTTT
>CAYLZB010000239.1:0-2733 GCA_964388165.1 uncultured Flavobacteriaceae bacterium
GAGAAAAAACCTTCCGCAGAAAGAGGTGTCAAAAATGCCATTTTTGAAGCCCCTGTTGGAAAGGCTTCTAAACAAGAAACGCAGCTGGCTTCAGAAATTTCTTCCGAAGCAAAAAGAGAGCCTGTGATAGAAAGTAAAGAAAGTTTTAATAAGCCTATAACTGCCATAGCTCAAAACGATAGCGAATCGAAAAATATTGATCTTGAGGTTGAAGCTTTACTATTACTTGCAAGTGCCGAATTAAAGGCCGATTCCGTCTATACTGTTAATTCCGGCGACCTTTTGCACCAGGTGGAATATGAGTTGGACCAGTCGTTTAGGGAAAAGGTCTTTGAGGTAGTCAAAGATGGGCTTAAAAAAGCCAAAACTGCGGTAGCTACTCGCGATCTAAAATTCAATTAAATCATCAATCAATCATTCAACGGACTTTCCTACACGAAAGCCACAAAAATCTAAACCATGAAAAAAGTTACATTTTTAGTACTCCTAATTCTTGCCTCTTTTACTGTTGAACCTGTACTCGCACAGGAGCAAACCAACAGACAAAAGATCGAACAATTGCAAAAGCAAAAGGAGCAGATCATTGCCGAGGAGAAAGAGGCACTTAAAAAAGAAGTGGAGGCAATTAACCGTCGCGCCGAAGCAAAAGAGATCGATTGGGAAGAAGCTGAAAAACTCAAAAGCGAGGCTGCAAAAAAACATGCCATGAACATCCAGAACAGGGTGGCGATCATTGATAACCAGATCGCCCTGCTCACACGGGAAGAGAAGCCGGAGTGGGACTGGGAGGATGAAGAAGACGACGACGAGGATAATGATGATCACTGGTTCAAAGATCACTATAGCCGAACCTCTACCCATTTAGTGGTTGCTTTTGGGTTCAATAATGCCCTGCTGGAAGATCAGTCTATCAATGACTCAGATTTTAAAGTTGGAGGTAGTAGATTCTTTGAGTTGGGACTTGCCTGGAGAACCAGGGTGTTTGATCACACCAACTTCCTGAGGTTACGCTACGGATTCTCTTTTCAGTTCAACGGACTAAAACCTACAGACAACAGATATTTTGTAGAAGATGGGGATCTCACCACTTTAGAAGAGTTTCCGCTTGACCTGGAGAAGTCGAAGTTCAGGATGGATAACCTGGTGTTTCCGGTGCATTTTGAATTTGGCCCTTCTAAAAAGATCGAAAGTCCACGAAGTGTTTGGTTTTCTACTCATAACAAGTTAAAGATAGGACTAGGTGGTTACGCCGGTGTAAACATTGGGGAGCGTCAAAAGCTAAAGTTTGAAGAAGATGGAGAAGATGTCAAAGAAAAACTGAAAGGGGATTACAATACCAATGAATTCATCTACGGACTTAGCGGATACATTGGCTGGGGAGGAACTTCCCTCTATGTGAAGTACGATCTGAATCCAATATTCCAGGATCCAAATCCCGAACTGCACAACATTTCTGTAGGATTGAGGTTTGATGCGAATTAGTTAGCCCTGTTTATTTCTTAAAGAGCCTTCTAAAAATACCTTTTAGAAGGCTCTTCTTTTATGTACATTTGAAAAATTTCCACAGTAAAAATTGATCTCTAAAAATACCATTGACAAAGTTTTTGAAGCCGCCCGGGTAGAGGAGGTGCTGGGCGATTTTGTGAATTTAAAGAAGTCGGGAAGTAACTTTAAGGGGCTTAGCCCTTTTAGTGATGAACGTACGCCCAGCTTTATGGTCTCCCCGGTGAAACAGATCTGGAAGGATTTCTCGAGTGGAAAAGGCGGAAATGTTGTGGCTTTCCTCATGGAGCACGAACATTTTACCTATCCAGAAGCCATCAAATACCTCGCTAAGAAATATAATATCGAAGTGGAGGAGACAGAGCAAAGTCAGGAGCAAAAGGAGCAGGCCGATGAGCGGGAGAGCATGTACCTGGTGTCTGAATTTGCGGCAAAATATTTCCAGAACATTCTGCACAAGCATGAGCTGGGAAAAGCTATTGGACTAAGCTATTTTAAGGAACGCGGGTTTACAGATGAGACCATCGAGAAATTCGGTTTGGGTTATTGTCTTGATGAGTGGGATGCCTTTACTTCTGAAGCTATCAAGAAAGGTTATCAGCTCAAGTACCTTGAGAAGACCGGTCTAACCATTGTCAAGGAAGAGAAACAGTTTGACCGGTTCAAAGGAAGGGTGATGTTCCCCATCCAATCGATGAGCGGGCGAGTGCTGGGTTTTGGAGGAAGGATCTTAAACAACGACAAAAAAGCAGCTAAATACCTCAATAGCCCAGAGAGCGATATATATCACAAAAGTAAAGTCCTTTACGGGATCTATCACGCCAAGCAGGCTATTGCCAAAGAGGATAATTGTTTTCTTGTTGAAGGATATACAGATGTCATCCAGTTCAATCAAGCCGGAATTGAGAATGTGGTTTCTTCTTCAGGAACCGCGCTTACTCCAGAGCAGATAAGGCTTATCAACCGGTTGACAAAAAATATCACGGTACTCTTCGACAGTGATGCTGCAGGGCAGCGGGCTTCCATCCGCGGGATCGACCTTATCCTGGAACAGGGAATGAACGTGAAAGTCTGTGCCTTTCCTGAGGGAGAGGATCCCGACAGTTTTGCCAAGAAAAATACCGAAGAGGATATAAGGCTTTACCTGGAGAAGAATTCCAAGGATTTTATCAATTACAAGGCTTCTCTCTTGATGGAGGAGGCGAAGAATGATCCGGTGAAAAAAGCTTC
>CAYLZB010000240.1:0-2724 GCA_964388165.1 uncultured Flavobacteriaceae bacterium
TGCTATACTTTTTTCAGGAAGATGGTCTTGCCCAGGCAGCACAAGAGGCAGAACCGGTAGTAGAGGAAAAGACCCTCTCTTTATTTGATTTGTTCCTTAGTGGTGGAATAGGAGGGCAGGTCATCATTCTTATCCTTTTTATTCTGCTGTTTGCAGCCATTTACATTTATTTTGAAAGGCTATTTGCAATAAAGGCAGCTTCAGAAACAGATAATAACTTCATGAACCAGATCAAGGATTCTGTTATGCACGGAAACATTGAATCTGCACGTATTCGTTGTGCCCAGGCAAATTCCCCGGTTGCCCGTCTTACGGCCAAAGGTCTTGACCGTATTGGAAGTCCGCTCGAGGATATTAATACAGCAATCGAGAACGCGGGTCGCCTGGAAGTGTATAAACTGGAAAAGAACGTGAGCGTACTGGCTACTATTGCCGGGGCTGCGCCTATGATAGGGTTCCTTGGAACTGTAATTGGAATGGTGATCGCGTTCCATGAACTGGCTACCAGTAGTGGGCAGGCAGAAATGGGGGCCCTGGCTGAAGGTATCTATACTGCAATGACCACCACCGTTGCCGGACTTATTGTTGGTATCATTGCTTATATCGGCTATAACCACCTGGTGGTAAAGACAGATAAGGTAGTGCATCAAATGGAAGCTACAGCTGTAGATTTCCTTGACCTTCTAAACGAACCGGTATAATATGAATTTAAGAGGAAGAAATAAGATCAGTCCGGAATTCAGCATGAGTTCCATGACCGATATTGTATTCCTGTTGTTGATCTTTTTTATGCTCACTTCCCCGGCTATAACTCCGGAAGCGCTTGATCTTATCCTGCCTAAGGCAAAAGGTAAGACCACGACCAAGCAAAATGTGGCGGTGAGTATTACAAAAGACCTGCAGGTTTATATAGATAAGGAGAGGGTGAGCAATAGTGCGCTGGAAGCGAGATTACAGCAGGCCCTCGCAGGAGTTGAAGACCCAACAATTATCCTTCGTGCCGAGGAAGGGGTGCCAATTGAACATGCAGTTAGTGTAATGGATATTGCCAACCGAAATCGCTACAAGATCGTACTTGCAGTAAAACCTGAATAATTCTTTGCTGCTTTTTCCCTTTTTGAGACATTGTGGAACTATGTTTGCTAATTAAAATTTAGAACAAGAACAGAGTGAAATACCTGGAGACAGAACACGAAAGAAAATCGATGGCAATTACGGTGGTGCTCCACGTGTTGCTAATTCTCCTATTGCTGTTCTTTGGATTCACCTATCTCGATCCTCCTCCCGAAAATGGGATCGCTATAAACTTCGGAACTTCAGATGTCGGCTCGGGCGTTGAACAGCCCATTGAAAAAATAAAAACATCTCCTCAGCAAACCAGTCCGCCTCCCGTTACCCCTGTGGAAACGAACATAAAGGAAGAGGTGGTAACCCAGGATGTGGTGGAAGCTCCGGTAATAGAGAAGAAGAAAGAGGAGAAGGTGGTTCAAAAGGTCGAAGAGCCCGTGAAGAAGAAGGAAGAGCCTGTGAAAAAGCCCGATCCTAAGCCTTCAAAATCTACTACAGATGCTTTGAGTAGCATTTTAAACGGACCTGTAAGCGACGGACAAGCCCGTGGCGGAGAAGGTAATGACGATGCTGCCGGGGATAAAGGAAGTCCCGATGGCGATCCAAATGCCAAATCCTATTATGGTACCGGAATGGGATTGGACGGGGATGGTAATTACAGGCTGGGCGGACGAAAAGCTCTTAACAAAGAAAAATTTGTTCAGGATTGTAATGAATCGGGTATTGTAGTGGTCCAGATCGAAGTAAACCGAAATGGCACTGTTACCCGTGCAATTCCCGGCGTAAAAGGAACTACCAATAACGCCACCTGTTTGACAGATCCGGCAAAACGGGCAGCGCTTGCCACACGTTTTAATAGTGATCCCGATGCGCCTGTAAAGCAGGTGGGTACCATTATCTACAACTTCAAACTTACCGAATAATTTGATGGATTATACCGAAACTGTTGAATGGATGTTTCAGCAGTTACCCATGTATCAACAGGTGGGAAGCAGGGCCTATAGGGTCGATCTTTCCAATATCAAGAAGCTGGATGAGCAGCTTAAGCATCCCCACAGGAATTTTAAGACCATTCATGTTGCCGGCACCAACGGTAAAGGTTCGGTTTCTCACATGCTTGCTTCAGTGTTGCAGGAAAGCGGTTATAGGGTGGGTCTCTACACCTCCCCGCATTTAAAAGACTTTAGGGAGAGAATTAGGATCAATGGAGCAATGATCCCCGAAGCCGCGGTTGTAGAATTCATTGAGCAGAATAAGACCTTTTTTGAAAAGGAAAATCTGTCCTTTTTTGAGATGACTGTGGGAATGGCTTTTCAGTACTTTTCAAAAGAACATGTGGATGTCGCCGTTATTGAGGTGGGCCTGGGAGGAAGACTGGATTCCACCAATATTATTTCACCGGAACTCTCGGTGATTACTAATATAGGATTTGATCACGTCGCCATCCTCGGAAATACCCTGCCCCAAATTGCTGCTGAAAAAGGCGGTATCATCAAACCGAATACGCCTGTGGTCATAGGGGAATATCAGGACGAGACTTTTCCGGTGTTCAGAAAATTGGCAGAAGCGAACAATGCCCCCCTTCATTTAGCTGAAGATTACAGCGGCAGGCAATATACTTCCGATCTTAAGGGACATTACCAGCAAAAGAACATC
>CAYLZB010000241.1:0-2722 GCA_964388165.1 uncultured Flavobacteriaceae bacterium
ATCGACTGCGTCCTCGATGTGTACGACGAGGGCTCGTTGACCGTCTGCTCCCCCGTCGTCCTCCCGCAAACGCTCGGTGTGGCCACCGACGCCACATTCGAGGTCGACGGTCGGGTCGTCGTGCCGACCGGTGTGAACGTCGTCGGCGGCGACCCGGACGAAACGTGGGTGACGTGGGACGCGCGCTTCGCGGTGAACGTGAACTACCCCGAGGACGCGGCGGTGGCGGAACGATTACTATCCGGCCCGCCCGAGTAACCCACGATGGACCCGGCGAGCGTCCGCGACGCGTCCCGCGTACCACACGGCGGGAGCACCGACCCCGACGTCATCGACTTCAGCGCGAACGTCAACCCCGACGTCCCGGATGGCGCTCGCGACGCGTACGACGATGCGTTCGAAGCATCGCGACGCTACCCGGACGACGCGTACCCGGACTTTCGCCGTGCGGCCGCCGACTACGTTGGTTGCCAACCAGCCGAGGTTGTTCCGACGGCTGGCGGCCTGGCCGCACTTCGGCTCGTCTTCGAAACCCACCTCGATGCTGGGAGTCGCGTGCTCGTGCCGTATCCGAGCTTCGGCGAGTACGCCCGCGAGGTCGAACTCCAGGGCGCAGAGCCCGAGTTCGTCCCGCACGACGAACTGCTCGAGTCGGATCCCGGGCCGTACGACCTCGTCGTCGCCTGCACCCCGAACAATCCGACCGGTGACGCACTCCCCCCGGACGAACTCCGATCGTTCGCGGCGGAATGCCGGGCGGAGGACACCATGCTCGTCGTCGATGAAGCCTTCCTCGGCTTCACCGAATACGACTCGATCGCGGGCGTCCCGGGTGTCGTCGTCGCCCGCTCCCTGACCAAGTTGTTCGGACTCCCAGGCCTGCGGGCCGGATTCGCGGTCGCGACCGGTGAATCCCTCGACGCACTCGAGGTTGCCCGCCCGACGTGGGGACTCGACACCCCCGCGGCCCTGGTCGGAGCGGTCGCGATGCGGGACTCGGAATTCGTCGCCGAGACCCGTGAACGCGTCAGGCAGGAGCGGGCACGCATGACAGAGCGACTTGCCGCGCTCGGGTTCGAGGTGTACCCGTCGGATGCGCCCTTCCTCCTGCTCGACGTGGGAGCGGATCCCGACAGGCTCATCTCGGCCTGCCTGGAGCGAGGCATCGCGATTCGGGACGCGACGACGTTCCGGGGTCTCGATTCCCACGTGCGGGTCGCCATCCGAACTCCCGAGGAGAACGACCGACTCCTGGAGGTGCTCGAAGATGTACGAGACTGACGTCGAGGCGGGCGTACTGCGGTTCTCGCGCCCGGGCACGCGCTGGCTCTCGACGAGCTGGCATGGCGGGTTCGTCGAATCCGACGCCGCGTTCAACGTGACTGTCCCGGAGGGCTTCGACCGAACCGACCTCGACGCGTACGCGCGCGAGCGCCGGCATCGCGCGGGCTTCGACCCGGATGGGCCGACACTCCTCACCGGGGTATCGATGCGGCACGCGCGTGGCGCGCGCTCGGGCCCGATCGAGTGCGTCGCAACTGCGGGCGTCTCGAACCCCGCGACACTCCCGATGCAGACGGACGCCGACGCCGACGCCGATACCGACGGCGATACTGCTGGTTCCCACTCTGTCGACACAGACGATCCGCCCGCGCCCGGAACGGTCAACGTGCTTCTCGGCACGGACCGCTCGCTCGACGACGGCACACTCACGACGCTGCTCGCGACGGTCGTCGAGGCGAAGACCGCGACACTGCTCGCTACGACGGGATTCACGGGAACGACGACGGACGCGGTCGTCGTGGGCAGCGACCCCGGGGGCGATTCGTCACCGTTCGCGGGGAGCGGGACCCAGATCGGTTCGCACGCGCGTGCGTGTGTCCGAGATGCAGTACGCGCCAGTCTCGAATCGAGATACACCGACGCCGACCTCCCGTCGTCGGTGTCGGACGCGGAGTACGGGACGGCGACGACCATCCGTGCGTCGGTGTACGACCCCCGTGACTGACACCTGGGATTCAAATCTCAACCGACAGGTTCCTATATCGGGGGCGACGTGAGACTCGTTCATGCCCGGTCCCCGAATCGCCCGTCTCACCGTCTATCCCGTCAAGTCCCTCGACGGGAAATCGGTCGAGGCGGCGTCGTTCGCCCCCGCAGGCGGCCTCACCGGGGACCGACTCTACGCCCTCCGCGATAGCGATGGTGACTTCGTGAACGGGAAAGCCGAATCCAGGATTCACCGGATCCGGTCGGGGTTCGACCTCGACACCCACCGACTCTGCCTCCGCTGCTTCGACGCCCCGCCAGGCACGGCCTCCTCGTTCGACCTCCCGGAGGAACGCGGCCTCGCGGAGGACTGGCTGAGCGAGTACCTCGACTACGACGTGACCATCGAGCGAGACGACGAGGTCGGATTCCCGGACGACACCGTCCGCCCCGGACCGACCGTCATCTCCACCGCGACCATCCAGACCATCGCGTCCTGGTACGACGACGTCACCCCGGACGAGATGCGTCGCCGCCTCCGCGCGAACGTCGAGATCGAGGGCGTCCCCGCGTTCTGGGAGGACCACCTCTTCGCCGACCACGGCGAGGTCGTCCGCTTCACCATCGGCGACACCACCCTCGAGGGCGTCAACCCCTGCCAGCGCTGCGTCGTCCCCGCCCGGAATCCCGACACCGGCGAGGAGACCCCGGACTTCCGCGAGCGATTCATCGA
>CAYLZB010000242.1:0-1858 GCA_964388165.1 uncultured Flavobacteriaceae bacterium
ACGACTTCCTCGCGACGGGCACCCAGATCAAGACCGAACGCCCCGGCAAAGCCGCCGGCGTCGTCCCCGTCGACTCCATCGACGGCCCCACCGTCAAACTCGCGAACGGAGACGTCCGCCGCATCGACGACCCCGAGGAAGCACTCGAAGTCCGGAACGGCGTCGTCGACATCCTCGACCTCGGCGAGTACCTCGTGAATTATGGAGAGTTCGTCGAGAACAACCACGCCCTCGCGCCCGCGTCCTACGTCCAGGAGTGGTGGGAGCAGGACTTCGCCGCCGCCGGCGCCGACATCCAGGCCCTCAAGGACTCCCCTTACGTCGACCTCACCGACCCCGACCCCGACCAGGCCCTCGAATGGGCGACCGACTACGACTGCCCCCTCCACCCCACCTACACCTACCTCTGGCACGACATCAGCGTCGACCAGCTCGACGCCCTCGCCGACGCCCTCGCCGACGCCCGCATCGAGAACGAGGGCGACCCGGAATCCACCGCCGAAGTCGCCGCCGACGGAGCGACCGGCGAACTCATCCTCCCCAACACCGACCCCCTGCGCACCAGCCTCGAATCCCTCCTCGTCGAACACCACCAGGACGAGGACGAACTCCGCGTCCCCGACTGGACCCTCCTCGCCCGAACCCTCGGCCTCGACGAAGACCGGAACCGAACCTGGGACCTCGACGACCTCTCCGACCGCGCCCGACACTGGGGGAAGGACGAGACGGACCCTGCGGACGGAGATGGCGGCGACGATGGCGGCGACGACAACGGTGCTGCTGGTGGTGCCGCCGACGGTGACGCCGCCGGCGGGTCCAACGCCATCGAAGCCGTCAACGAGATCGCCCCATTCGAAGTCCGCGAACGCGCCCCCACCCGCATCGGCAGCCGCATGGGTCGCCCCGAGAAGTCCGAATCCCGCGACCTCTCCCCCGCCGTCCACAGCCTCTTCCCCATCGGCGAAGCCGGCGGCAGCCAGCGCAACATGAGCAAGGCCGCCAAACACACCCCCGAGATGAACTCGACCGCGGGCGAACTCGACGTCCGCCTCGGCGTCCGCGCCTGCCCCACTTGTGACGACCACACCTTCCGGGCCAAATGCCGGGAGTGCAACGAGTGGACGACCCCCTACTACGAGTGCCACGAGTGCGGCATCGAGGTCGAAGCCGACGAAGCCGGCCGCGTCGAATGCCCCGGCTGCGAGCGCGAACTCGACAACGTCGAGTTCCAGACCATCGACTTCGCCACCGAGTACCGGGACGCCCTCCGCGCCGTCGGCGAACGCGAGAACGCCTTCGACGTCCTCAAAGGCGTCAAGGGACTCACCTCCTCCGAGAAGGTCCCCGAACCCATCGAGAAGGGCGTCCTCCGCGCCAAACACGGCGTCACCACGTTCAAGGACGGCACCGTCCGCTACGACATGACGGACCTCCCCGTCACCGCCGTCCGCCCCACCGAACTCGACGTCACCGCCGACCACTTCCGCGACCTCGGCTACAACACCGACATCCACGGCGACCCCCTCCAGCACGACGACCAGCTCGTCGAACTCCGCGTCCAGGACATCGTCCTCTCCGACGGCGCCGCCGAACACATGCTCAAGACCGCGAACTTCGTCGACGAACTCCTCGAGGACTACTACGGCCTCGACCCCTTCTACGACGTCGACGACCGCGACGACCTCGTCGGCGAACTCGTCTTCGGCATGGCCCCCCACACCAGCGCCGCCGTCGTCGGGCGAGTCGTCGGATTCACGAGCGCCGCCGTCGGCTACGCACACCCATACTTCCACGCCGCGAAACGACGGAATTGTGACGGCGACGAGGACTGCGTCATGCTCCTCATGGATGGCATGCT
>CAYLZB010000242.1:1868-2702 GCA_964388165.1 uncultured Flavobacteriaceae bacterium
ACGGCGGAACTGCTTCCACCCTGACACCGAGGTATGGTACGAGAACGAGTCGGGGGAATGGTGCCGGGAGACGATTCAAGCCCTCGTCGAGGAACGACTCGACGACCCAGATGCGGACGACTTCGGAACGCTCGTACAGGAACTGGACTCTACGATTAGGGTGCCTTCAGTTACAGCCGAAGGCGGATTCGTTGAACGCCCCGTAGAGGCAGTTTCCAAGCACCCAGCGCCAGACCATCTTATCGAAATCACGACTCGGAGCGGACGAGAGCTAACCGTTACCCCCGATCACTCCATGCGTCGTTGGAGCGAGGACGGGTTAGAACGAGTCGAGGCGAAGAACCTCGAAAAAGGCGAACTGTTACCTTCACCGAAGGAGCTGGACACCGGCACCGACGCAGAAGTCACGTTCGACCTTCTCGATGAATTCCTCTACACGGACTCTATCCCGAACGAGGATCTCGTTATTCGCGGGCTCGGAGAAAACCGTATCAAGGCCCTCTTCGACGATGCTATCGACGAACCAGGGTATCTCAAACCCGTCGCCGACCACCTCGGTAAATCCCAGTCTTCTGTCTACAACTGGGTTACCCGCGACAGCGTCCCTGTAGACGTGCTCCTCGAGTTCTACGACGAGCAGAGGTTACTCGACAGAGTCCCCGATGAGGTCCATCTCGCCATGCGGAGAGATACGACGACAGTCAACCGTATACTTACCATCGACGAGGACGTCGGAACGCTCCTCGGATACTACGCCGCAGAGGGATTCAGCCGTCGGACCGACGGAGAGTTCTACCAGACGACGATATGTATCCCGGACGAATCAGCGCGTTC
>CAYLZB010000243.1:0-2630 GCA_964388165.1 uncultured Flavobacteriaceae bacterium
AATAACAGCACATTAGATATTAGATAATATGTACACGCTATCCAGTAAATTAAAAACGTTTTCTATCATCCTTATGGTGGCAGGGCTTTTGGGCTTGATCTATGGATTTATTGCCGTTCCGGCTTCTATTGAAGAGGTAAGGGAAATGCTTGCTCATGATGATCACGGGGAAGTTGTAGAAATGCCACTTACAGGTCAAACCGAAGATGAAATAGAAGATGATGCCCGCGGGTTTGACTATGTGCCTTCTGAACATCAGGTAGAGACCGAACGTACAGATGAAGAAAAACATGCAATGGCCGAAGATGCAGAAATGGTGCACCTGGAGCACATTTTCCATCAATTGCAAAATAAACCCTGGGCTGCTCTATATGTAGCTGCCTTCTTTTTCTTTATGATAGCTTTGGGAGTACTGGCCTTTTACGCAGTGCAGTATGCAGCTCAGGCAGGATGGTCTCCTGTGCTTTTTAGGGTAATGGAGGGAATTACCTCTTATTTGCTTCCGGGAAGTATCATTGTTTTTATAATTCTTGCCCTTTCAGGGTTTCACCTGAACCACCTGTTTGTATGGATGGATCCCGAAGTAGTTGCTCACGATGAGATCATACAGAACAAAAGTGGTTATCTAAATGTTCCTTTCTTCCTTATCAGGGCACTTATCTACATCGCAGGTTGGAATATTTTCCGCTACTACCTTAGAAGGAATTCCCTTAGACAGGATGATGCTACAGATATTACCTGGTATAAAAAGAACTTCAAGCTTTCAGCCGGGTTCCTGGTGTTCTTTATTGTAACCGAATCTATGATGTCCTGGGACTGGATCATGAGTTTGGATCCACACTGGTTTAGTACCCTTTTTGGATGGTATGTCTTCTCAAGTATGTTCGTATCAGGGATTACAGTGATCGCACTGGTAACTATCTACCTTAAATCACGCAATTACCTGCCATTTGTAAATGACAGTCATATCCATGACCTCGCAAAGTTCATGTTTGGTATAAGTATCTTCTGGACTTACCTGTGGTTCTCCCAGTTTATGCTTATATGGTATTCAAATATACCTGAAGAGGTGACCTATTTTGTGGCGAGAATTGAAGATTATGGGCTTGTATTCTTTGGAATGGTTGCTCTAAACTTTATCTTCCCACTCTTATTGTTAATGAACAGTGACTTTAAAAGGGTCAACTGGTTTGTGGTAATGACCGGAATTATCATATTAATAGGTCATTATCTCGATGTTTATGTGATGGTGATGCCTGCAACGGTAGGGGAATCCTGGTTCATTGGAATTTCTGAAATTAGTGCGCTGGCATTTTTTGGAGGATTATTTATTTTTGTGGTATTCAATTCCCTGACCAAAGCCCCACTACTCGCAAAAGGTAACCCGTTCATGAAAGAGAGTGAGCATTATCATTATTAAAAGATTGTTTAAAGAGAAATTATAAAATGACGGTATTTTTAATCATAATAGTAGTAGCATTATTTGCGATAACTATCTGGCAGCTTACCAGGATCTTCCAATTGTCCCGGACTTCTGATACCACGGACACTTCAGAGATCGCGAATGACAAGGACAACAGGACGCAGGGTAACCTGATGCTTGCCTTTGGGATCGCGTTCTATATTTTCATGATATATAATTTCTGGACTTTTGGCGACAGGGCTTTGCCTGCTGCTTCTTCAGAACATGGTGCAGAATACGATAACCTCCTGTTGATCACCATGGCTGTGATCATGTTTGTGCAGGTGATCACGCAGGGTTTACTTCACTATTTTGCCTTTAAATACAAAGGGAAAAAAGGAACTAAGGCTTTATTTTTCGCCGATAATGATAAACTTGAGTTCGTGTGGACCATCATTCCTGTGATCGTTCTTGCAGGCTTGATCATCTACGGATTGTTTACCTGGAGTGATATTATGGATATCGAGGAAGAAGAAGATCCTCTTGTGATCGAGCTATATGCCAAGCAGTTCAGCTGGCAGGCGCGTTATGCTGGAAAGGACAATGTGCTGGGTAAGGCCAATGTTCGCTTTATAGAAGGTGCAAATACGATGGGAGTTGATGAAAGTGATCCATACGCCATGGATGATGTTATCACTGCAGAGATCCACCTTCCTGTTAACCGCCCGGTTCTATTTAAAATGAGGTCTCAGGATGTACTGCACTCAGCTTATTTCCCACACTTTAGAGCACAAATGAACGTGGTTCCCGGAATGATAACCCAGTTCTCTTTTACGCCAACTGTAACCACAGATGCTATTAACGAGACCGAATACATGAGGGATAAGGTGGCACGTATCAATGAGATTAGAAGAGCTAAAAGTGAGGAGTTGATCGCAATGGGAGAAGAACCCCTTACAGATTACGATAACTTCGAATATTACCTCTTATGTAACAAGATATGTGGAGTAGCTCACTACAACATGCAAATGAAAGTTGTGGTAGAGACCGAAGCCGAGTACAATGCCTGGATCGCAGAGCAGAAAGAGTATTCCGAAACCATGGAATCTGCCACGGCAGCAAAAATGGTGAAAGACAGAAGTGGAGAAGAACTTGTTCAGGTAGAAAATTAATTAAGTTAAGAATAAAGAAATATGTCAGCAGTAGGACACGTACCGGTTAATGAACA
>CAYLZB010000244.1:0-2598 GCA_964388165.1 uncultured Flavobacteriaceae bacterium
TGTAGGTTTGCCATGTCGAAACCTAAAGATGCTGAAACAAGTTCAGCATGACGGAAAGTTGAGAAGCGTCACCCTGAACTTTTTTTTCCCGTTCAACCCTGTCAGGCTTCCAAACCCCTGACAGCGGTTCTTCCCTTAGGTACAAGCTCTCTAAGGATGCTAAGGTTTCAAATATTAGCCCCTGTATTATTGTGGTTCTTCCCAGGATAAAGCGCCGTTCTGGAGATCTAATTGGTACTTTAACATTCCTTGTGGAATCCGTAAAGGCTGAAGGCCTTTAATAAAATAGTCCGGAGAAACGCTCCGGGCTTTAGACATACCTTTATAATCAGCCTGTAAGGCTGAGATACTACTTCTAATCTTGTAGCAGCGGGATTATGTTCTTTTCAACAGTTTTTATACTTATCATGCAATCCTGCACCGGACTTGATCATTGGTGTGATCTTTTCCAATCTGCTTTGCTTTGTAGCTTCCCGTTTGGCTTCAATAATATGTTCACAATACTCCCGTTGTTTTCCCGGAGTCAGATTTTTAAAAGCCGTTTCCAAAGCAGGGTCATCGGAAAAAGCAGATTCCAGTTCCGGAGGAATGACCGTTTTCTTTGCTCTTACCGGTTTAATTTCTTTACCCTCCTTTTGATTTTGTATGGCCTCCTCTACATATCTTCTGAGTTGCGCTACGGGAATCTCCTCATCCTTTTCAAACCTGATCTGCCTCAGAGCTTTTGTCTTGTTTTCCTGTGCGTTTTCAAGTAATGCAGTGTTTTCCTTAAGTAAGGCGCCGTTATAGAACCACATGGCGCAGTGGTTCTTGAAAGCAGCAATGGAAATGACATTTTTGCCACCTACAGTATAGACAGGTGCACCCCATTTAATGGTTTCCTCAACCTCTGTGCTTAAGATCATCTCCCGCAGTTCCCTTAGCTCCTTTTCCCAATGAGGATGTGCTGTAATGTATTCTTCCGCTGTTTGTACTGCCATAGTTTGGTTAGTGTTTAATTGGAAAATGATTATTTGATTCTTTCTGGTTCGACAGATCTTCAGCTCGTAACTTGAAGCCCGCAGCCTAGTCTTGAATTTTAAACTTTGGATCCTAAGTCCGCGAAGCGGTTAGTTCCGCGATCTTGACTATCACTTCCACCGCCTTCTGCATGCTTTCCACAGGGACATATTCATATTTCCCGTGGAAGTTATGTCCGCCGGCAAAGATGTTAGGGCAGGGGAGTCCTTTAAAGCTCAGCTGTGCTCCATCGGTTCCCCCGCGTATTGGTTTAATGATTGGGGTGACATCCACCTGCTTCATCGCTTCTTCGGCAATATCTACGATATGCATCACCGGCTCAACCTTTTCCCTCATGTTGAAATATTGATCTTTGATCTCAACAGTAACGCAATCTCTTTCCTGCTGGCTGCATATTTCCAGGGCCAGATCCTTCATCATCTTTTTTCTGGCTTCAAAATGTTCCCGGTCGTGATCCCTGATAATGTAATGAAGTGTGGTTTCCTCTACATCGCCTTCTATTGCGTTGAGGTGGAAGAATCCCTGACGATCTTCGGTATGTTCCGGAGTTTCCAGGCGTGGCAGGGAATTGATGAAATCCATGGCAATGTACATACTGTTGATCATCTTGTTCTTGGCATAACCCGGGTGAACACTTTTGCCGCTGACTTTCACTACTGCCCCGGCAGCATTGAAATTTTCAAATTCCAGTTCTCCCACCTGGCTGCCGTCCATTGTATAAGCCCATTCTGCACCAAATTTTTCAACATCGAATTTATGTGCTCCGCGACCTATCTCTTCGTCGGGCGTAAAGCAAATTCTTATTTTTCCATGTTTGATCTGCGGATTGTTCAGCAGATATTTCATTGCCTCCATAATTTCAGTGATACCGGCTTTGTCGTCGGCACCTAGAAGGGTGGTACCATCTGTAGTAATTATCGTTTGTCCTTCATACTGAAGCAGATCGCCGAAATAATCCGGTGAAAGGATGATGCCCTTTTCCTTGTTTAAAATAATATCTTTCCCATCATAATTTTCGATGATCTGTGGATTCACATTTGTGCCCGAAAAGTCTGGCGTGGTATCGAAATGAGAAACAAAACCAATAACCGGCACCTCGTGATCCACATTTGAAGGAAGCGTGGCCATTACATATGCATTTTCATCTATGCTCACCTCGTGCATCCCCAGCGCCTGCAGCTCCTCTTTTAGTTTATTTGCGAGATCCCATTGTTTCTCTGTGCTGGGAGTAGTATTGCTGGTTTCGTCACTCTGAGTGTCTATTTTTACATAGCTCAAAAAGCGGTCTATGATTTCTTGTTTGTTGGTCATTTTTACTGAAGTTTTATCAAAAATAACGATATAAGGAGTAGGTTCAAAACCTTTTATCTTTTCCTCTAATTTTAGGCTGTATTGTTTTAATTTTGCTGAAAACCTCCTCATGTATCAAAAGATAATCCGGCCGCTCTTATTCAACATTGATCCTGAAAAAGTCCATTATTTCACCTTTTCTGCCCTTCGAAAGTTATTTCTGCTACCCGGTAGCCAAAAGCTGGTGCGCCAAAAGTTTGTAGTAGAGGATAAGCGTCTTGAACGGGA
>CAYLZB010000245.1:0-2560 GCA_964388165.1 uncultured Flavobacteriaceae bacterium
CGGGGATGCTGCTCGGGAATCTCGACCTGCCCTACGAGGAGGACATCGAGTCCTTCAAGGGCGACGTGACGCTCATCGTGCTCTCCTTCGTCTTCATCGCGCTCGCGGCACTCCTGAGCTTCCAGGACCTCCTCCGGCTCGGGATCCCGGGGCTCGCCGTGGCGATCATCGTCGCGGGGATCGTGCGCCCCATCGGCGTCCTCCTCTCGACCACCGGGGGACGCCTCACGATGCCGGAGCGCCTCTTCATCAGCGGCGTCGGTCCGCGGGGGATCATCCCCGCGTCGGTTGCGACCCTGTTCGCGGTGGAACTCCAGGCCGCCGGACAGCCAGCCGTGGCGAACGTCCTCGTGGGGGTCGTCTTCCTCACGATCCTCTTCACCGTCATGGTGGAGGGCGGGTTCGCTCGCCACATCGCGCAGTTCCTGGACGTCATACCCATGCGTGTACTCATCGTCGGCGGCGGCACCGTCGGTCGGGCGCTCGCGGAGCGCCTCGAGGACCGCGGTGAGAACGTCGTCATCATCGAGCAGGACGAACAGATGATCGAACGCTGCCGGGAGCTGGGCTTCACGGTCCACAAGGGCGACGGCACGGACACGGACGTCCTCCGGAAGGCCGGCGTCGAGAACTGCAAGATCATCGTCGCCGCGACCGGGGACGACGACGTGAACCTCCTCGTCGCCCAGCTCGCGGAGTCGAAGTTCAGCGTGGACACCATCATCGCCCGCGCGAACAACCCCGACAACGTCGACGCGTTCGAGGACCTCGGCGTCAAGACCGTCTCCTCGAGCATCGCGACGGCGTGGGGGATCGACAACATGATCGAGCGCCCCGCGCTCGCGAACTGGATGACCGAGATCGGGCGCAGCGGCGACGTGCAGGAGGTCGAGGTCACGAGCGAGCAGCACGTCGGGAAGACCATCGACGAGTTCGACGCGGAACTCCCGGCGGGCGTCATCATCGCGCTGGTGGGCCGCGAGGGCGACAACCAGGTGCCCGACCCCGACTTCACCATCCAGCGCGGCGACCACCTCACCTTCCTCGGCCGGAAGGAAGCCGTCCGGGAGGCACTCCGCCTCTGCCACCCACGGGACTAGGCCACGCGTCTCTCGTCCCGTATTCTCTCAGTCCTCGAAGTGCGCTCGAGCGACGGTAACGGACTGGTCGCCGAGGGCGAACGATTCGACCAGCCCCCGAACCCACCGGGAGCGCGGGACGAGCCAGCCGAAGACCGACATCGACCCACGGACGAGTGCTGGCGGCACGTAGCGGCCGTAGCGGAGCCAGAACGAGAGATTGTCCGCGGCCCGTCGCTGGAGGCCGATGACCGACTCGACGGTGGGTCGGCGTCGCGTCTCGAACTCGTCGAGGTCGATGGCCGGAATCGGGCCCGTTCCCCGGTCGAGCCCCGTGCAGAGGACGTCGTGGGCGACCACCGCGTCCTCGACGGCGAGCGGATTGCCCTGGGCGCCGATGGGGCTGGCGACGTGCGCGGCGTCGCCGACGAGGAGTAGCCCGTCCCGGGTCCAGTCCGGCGCGATACCGGGTGCGACGTCGAGGAGTGTGACGTCCGCGAATCCGTCGAGGTGGTCGTCGATGGCGCGTCCGAATCGGGCGTCGACCGCGGCGACGCGGTCGCGGAATGCCTCGAATCCCGCCTGCTTCAGGGATCGCCATTCGCCGCCCTCGATGAGGTACCCGACCTGGAGGTCGCCCCCGCCGAGGCCGAACGTCACGACCACGCCGTCGCGGTCGAGGTGGCCCTGCGTCGGCGCGTCCACCGCACCTGCGGGGAGTTTGAACCACGCGAGGTCGATTGGTGAGTCGAACAATCCGGGGTCGATGCCCGCGCTGTTCCGGACCGCCGAGTAGCGGCCGTCCGCGCCGACCACGCAGCGGGATTCGAACGTGACCGTCTCGTCCGCATCACGGTCCCGCGCCTCGACTCCCGTGATCCGGCTGGCGTCGTCGCGCAGAAGCCCGGTGACGGTCGTTGCCGGGTGGAAGGAGAATTCGTCGTATGCGCTGGCCTGGTCGACCAGGTACTCGAGGAGTGCGGGTTGCTCCATCATGAGGGCGTACGGGTAGTCGGTCTCGAGTTCGTCGAACTCCATCACGGCGAGGCGCTCCCCGTACACCTCGAAACTCCCCTCGGAAACTGTCTCGTGTGCGAGGTCGAGGACGCCGTCGAGCACGTCCATCTCGTCGAACAACCGGAGGATGCCCGGGTTCCACCCGAACCCCCGGTACTCCCGCTGGAAGGTTCGTTCGCGCTCGACGAGCGCCACGTCGACGCCACTCCGGGCGAGCAGCAATGCGAGCACGGCGCCCGCCGGACCACAGCCCACGATGACGACGTCGCGCTGTTCGGTGCTGGCGTCCATCCAGCACACCGTCGCATCGTGGACAGAAATAGCTATCCTGGAATCGAGATCCCCGGAACAGTCACAGCCCGCAGCCCGTGGCTGGTGGCTGACTGCTTACCGCCGTTCGAACGTCACTGCCGCACCCTGCCCGAACCCGACACAGAGCGTCGCGAGGCCCTTGTCGGCGTCGC
>CAYLZB010000246.1:0-2532 GCA_964388165.1 uncultured Flavobacteriaceae bacterium
TGGAGTCCCCGCTCTTTTTCGGATGAAACTGTTGATACCGAATTGGTTAATCAACTTTTTGAAGCCGCACGCTGGGCTCCTTCCTCTTACAATGAACAGCCCTGGCGATTTATCGTAGCCCAAAAAGAAGATGAAGAGACGTTCAAGAAACTCTCAAAAGTAGCGAATGATTTCAATCGAGGCTGGGCAACAGGCGCGCCGGTTTTAGCACTGGGGATTGCCAAAAAAAGCTTTGATCGGAATGGACACGTCAATAAACATGCTGGTCACGACTTGGGTCAGGCTATTGCGCATTTAACATTAGAAGCTACGCGTCACGATCTCTTTGTACATCAGATGGCAGGCATATTACCCGATAAAGCCCGCGAGCTCTATGGGATATCTGATGAATTTGAACCTTTCACGATGTTTGCCATCGGCTACAGGGGAAATCCACAGTCATTGCCCGATAAATTAGCGGAACAGGAATTGAATTCCCGCAGCCGCAAAGAGCTCGATGACATTCTTTTTGACGGAGAATGGTCAGAAGGATAACACCGAAGGTGCCAGCTATTGTGCTAATATTAGTATTAGCTGGCACCTTTTTTTCTTTTCCGAATTTCTCCACCCCATCTTTTTGAGCCCATTGTCTCCAGCTTTACGTATATATAGATAGCTATAAGGTCTTGGGATTATGATCATAGTATAAAAGGGGTACAAAACAATTTATGCCTGATCGACCTATTCTTTCACAGGCATCCCAAATACCTGGCTATTTACTGTTTAATCTAACTACATCATTAGACTATGGGCTTTGATTTTAAGAAAGCAGAACAATCACTGGATAATTTATCCTTTCCCGACCGACTAAAATCAGTAGGTCACCTCATCAAACACACCTTCACCATCATCGGGGAAGATGAGGATATCATCAAACCGTGGTTACGGATGCTGATCTACAACCTGGTTATGGTCAGCGGCCTTTTCTATGCCTGGCTGGGCTGGTGGTATGATCTTCCATTAGAAGGCTGGGGACTTTTTCTTGCCATCGTACTTTTCATCTACAAATACTTCTACTATAACAAGCAAGAGATGCGGATGAGCCATATCGTCTATGAAACGATTATAGGCAACGACCCATCCTATAAATCGGCGGTAACAGCCTGTAAACCCGTACAATCCCAAACCCGGAAAATCGCCTGGCTGGATATCGGCATGTCATTTATCAACAAGGCAAAATTTACCGGTGGGGGCTTCCTGATGATGCTTATCCGGTTTTTTATTGCCGGCATTGGCGAAGTCTGGGATTTAGTAAATCATTACCTGCTGCCCTCTGTGGCCGTTGACCGACTGGATATCAAGCCAGCTGTCAAAAAAATGAAAAACCTTAAAAGCCAGGTGCCCGAATCATTAGTAGGCGTGTTTGGCATTGATTTCCTTGGCAGTGTAACCCGGCAGATTGTTGTACCCATCTATATCGGACTGGGTATTATTTCCATTGGATTGGGTATTTGGCTGTCGGGATATCTCCCCTCCACCGAAATTCAAGGGTCCGAAGTACCTACCGAATACTGGTTTACTACCCTGCAGTTCAGCTGGGTCCCCGTTATCATTGCCCTTTGGATTGGCAAATTGATCAGCAGCGCTATCGAACGGACCGTAACCGGTGTTAAAGTGATCTACTTCACTATTTTCTACACCAAAATCACTCACCCGGAACTTATTATGGATAAACTGCAGGACGACCTGCTAGACTACCTCAAGCTCAAAGAAGTGGATGAAGTCAAAGATTTAGACAAACAGGAAACGGAAGATTCAGATTCGTCCTGATGCAACAACTTTCAATCGATAAGAGAAAAGAAAAAGCCCGGCTAAATTGATCCGGGCTTTTTTATTTTTACAGGCTTACTTTAAATTTTCCTCAAAGAACGATACCGTTTTTTGCCAGGCATCCTTAGCAGCCTCTTCCTGGTACCGTGTTCCCGAAGGATTCGCAAATGCATGCCCCGCTCCATCATAAATATGGATAGAATTGGACACATCTACTTCATTTAATGCTGATTCAAAGGCCTTTACTTCTTTGGGAGGAATTCCCTGATCTTCGGCGCCAAATATTCCAAGAACCGGCATCTGAAGCTCGGCAAGCTGCTCGGTATCGGTCACCAGACGCCCGTAGTAGATAACGGTCGCATCAATTTTATCGGGATGGGCCAGTGCCGTTTGCAGCGACCATGCCCCTCCAAAGCACCAGCCAATAACTCCAATATTGCCGGCATTTTGCTCTTCCGCTAAATAATTGTAGGCCTGTGTCAGGTTATCAACCGCTTCCTCATCATTCACCGAACCCGCATAGCTCCCGGCGCTGTCGGGGGATTCCGCTACCTTGCCTTTATAAAGATCCACTGCCAGAACGGTGTATCCTTCTCCCGCCAGTTTATCTGTCATATTGCGAATATTATCATTGAGTCCCCACCATTCGTGAATAACAATGATACCGGGCGTATTTTCATCCGCATTGTCGGCCTTTGCCAGGTAACCGGTGATCTCCGTACC
>CAYLZB010000247.1:0-2525 GCA_964388165.1 uncultured Flavobacteriaceae bacterium
CCGGACGAACACGCGGGGCGTCTTCGCCTCGATAACCGAAGCCATCCCCCACCTCAAATCCGACGCCAGGGTGCTCGTTCCGACGGGGGCAGTCGCCCACGGCGGCGCGCCAGGCTATGGTGCTTTCGCCGTCACCGCCGCTGCGACCGAGGCCGTCGTTCGCGGGTTCAGCGAGGACCTGCCCGACGTCGCGGTCGCTGCCCTCGAGGTCGGAGACGTCGCTGGCGCAGGGGAGTTCGATGCTGAGGATGCGGCGGGACTGTTCTCGTGGGCCGCAGCCCAGCCGGCGGAGGCGATCGATGGGAAGCGGGTGACGGTCGAGGACTGGCGAGCGCAGGAATCCTGAGTCGGAGGCGAGCAGCGCGTCAACCTGCTGCGGTCTATTCGTAGGTTCGAGGTGGGCTCGCACGGACGGCGACGCCGTCACTGAACAGGACGTGGGGCTGGCCATCGGGGGTGTCGAAGCCGTTGGTGCGGAAGAGGTCGTTCGCCGCGAACTCGACGTCCGCGGGCGCGAGTTCCCAGGGGTCGTGCTCGATGTCGCCGTACTTGAGGCCGGGTTCCGTTGTGCTATCTCCGCCGCCGGTTTCGACGTAGAAGCGGTAGCGCTCCATGAGGAACTCGGGGAGGGAGTCGGGGTCGGCGGTGCTGGCGGGGCCGGTGGCGCGGTAGGTCGCCTCGAAGGAGAGCGGGGGTTCGCCCTCGTGGGTGCGTTCGCTCCGGAAGGCGAACTCGCGGTCGTCCCAGTGGCGGACCTCGGCGGACGCCCGGTAGTAGGGGAGGCCGAAGAGGCGGCGGGCGAGAGCGACGCCGACCGGGTCGGACGCGTCGAGGTTGTAGAAGTAGATGCCGGGCTTGCCGCCGTCGCTGGGGACGACGTAGGTGCGGAGGTTGAGTTCGGCGAAGGTCGACCCGACGAACCGGGGGACGAAGCGTGGGCGGACGGCACCCATGACGAACGGGACGACGGAGAGGTAGGCGTCGCCCTCGAAGGTGTCGGGTTCGAGGCCCGGTGGGAGGCGTTCGGCGAGGGTCTCGGGGGCGACCGGCCAGGAGGCGACGAGGACGTGGCGCCAGTCCATCTCGATGACGTGCATCGATTCAGTCTGACACCGGCCACGGACTTCCGCGTTCCGGCGGCCACCGAAGTCCGAATCCACATTCGACCCCGACCGACACCTTATTAACAACCCAGTTCGAGTTAATAATCCATGGAGCAACACAGTGCTGGGCAGCGCGAGCGCGTCCGTGCCATCCGTCTCGGGTTCGCGAGCGTCGCCATACTCGCCGTCCTCACGGGTTACGCCATCCTGACCGGTGGGTTGTGGAAGATCGCAGGCATCGGGTGGGTCGCGTTCGTCGCGATGATGGCCTTCGGCGTCGTCGGGATGCAGGCCCGCGACCGCCACCCCCGGGGCCTCGTCTGGGGCTATGGACTCGCGAGCGGTGCGATGATCACGAGCTGCGCCGTCTTCCTCATCCCCGAAGCCATCGAGTACAACCACGCCCTCGGCGGGTTCGGCATCGCCGCTGGCGTCATCGTCGGGTTCGGCGCGCACACCATCGGCCACCGCCTCAGCCACCGCGACCTCCCGCTGGACCGTACGACCGCCCAGCTCGCCGCGCACAGCATCAGTGACGGCGTCATCGTCGGCGCCGTCTACGCCGCCCTCCCCGACCTCGGACCCCTCCTCGGGCTCGCCGTCGTCTCCCACAAGGGCCCCGCCGGCTACGCCTCCGCGCGCCGCCTCGCCCGCACCGACCGCCCGCTCTCGATGCTCCTCCTCCCAGCCGCCGGCGTCGGCATCGCCGCCCTCGCCGTCGGCCTCCTCGGCCTCGACGTCACCCCCGCGCTCCGCGGCATCATCTTCGGGTTCGCCGCCGGTATCTTCCTCCACGTCGCCCTCGACTTCCTCCCGTCCTGCGAGACCGGGAGCGAGGTCCACGAGGTCGCGGAACTCGGCGGCCACGACCACCACGTCCTCGACCAACTCCGCGTGCAGGCGGTCATCAGCGTCGTCGGCGGCGGCCTCGCCGTCTATGCCGCCTGGCTCCTCGTCTAACCTGCGAGCCGATAGCACACGCCGCCAACACGTTTTCGACTCGGCGACGGTGCACCAACTATGACCCGGTTCCCCGACGCGATGGAGAGGGGCGTCCGTGCCCGTTCAGATCTCTGGCTCGAATTCGTCCATATCGACTGCCGATATCGAGTCCAGTACCTCGTAGAGGGCCTTCGCGTCGGGGCTGTCGTAGGCGTCCTCCGTGGTCCACGTGTACCGGATGGATTGCTGGTCGTCGATGGTGAAGATGGAGCGCCGGGGGACACCGCGGTGGTGCTCCCACTCGTCGTACGCGACGCCGTAGGTGTCAGTCACTTCGCCGCGGGTGTCGCTCAGGAGGGGGAATCCGAGCCCGTGGTCCATGATGAAGCGGCGGTGGGCGTACCCGGAGTCGAGGCTGATTCCCCAGACGGTCACGTCCTCGTTCATCGTCAGCCAGACGGCGTCCCGGAAGTCACAGAG